>CAMBBO010000020.1 GCA_945862935.1 Pseudorhodoplanes sinuspersici
GAGGACCGGAATTTTTCCGACCGCATTTTTTTCGGTCAACGTTGCCGGCGCTTCGCGCGGGTTGATCATGACCTTCTCGATCCGATCCACGATGCCGATTTCGTGCGCCAGAACCAGCACCTTGCGCACGTAGGGCGAAGTCGGGCTGCAGAACAATTTCATGCTTTCATTCCCCAAACGGCGGCCGGGCCACCGGCCAAACCGCTCTATCGTTCTTGTATCAGAACTTGTTTTTAGCTGTGAATGACGATATAGAAAAGGCCAATCCGCGTATACGAACAAGATCAAAGGGACGCGCGGCCCGCTCATACTGGGAGGATCAGGGAAACGCGCCCGTCCGGGCCGCGCATTCCGAAATCTTTCCGATCAGGCGCACCGTGCAGGTTGGGGTTATTTTTGTGCTCTCAGGTCGTCTCGAAATGTCCGGGCTGAACGCGCAGCGCATTTCAGGTGCATCGACGGCTGCCGACATTCGCGGCGGCACGATCGGTGATTCGATGATCTCTGCGCATATCTACACAGAAAATGAATAGGGTTTCTATCGTGATGACGGGAATGCAGTGCATCCCTGTCGATCAGAGGTGAAGTTATGACGATCGCTTTTTTTGTCCTGCTGGCATTCCTGGTTCTCCTTTTCATCGGAGCACCAATTGCATTCGCGATGGGCACAGCCGCGCTGGTTGGATTCCTTTGGACCGGCGGACCGTATGTTCTCGTTCAGTTTCCGATCGTCGCCTACCAAATGCTCGACAGCAGCAATTTCCTTGCGGTGCCGCTGTTCATCATGATGGGAACGATCCTGTTCCACGGCAAAGTCGGCGCTGACTTCTTCAATCTCGCGGGCAGCTTCTTCGGCCACTACAGGGCCGGCGCTGCCCTCGCCACCATCAGCGCATGCGCGATCTTCAGCGCAGTGTCAGCATCGAGCCTCGCGACTGCGGCGACGATTGGCGCCCTGTCTGTGCCGGCGATGCTGAAACAAGGCTATCCCAAGCGGCTCGTTTACGGTCCGATCGCGGCAGGCGGAACGCTTGGCATTCTCATCCCTCCGAGCGGAGTCATGATCCTTTACGGAGCGATGACGGACGTTTCGATCGGCTCACTTTTCACCGCGGGATTTATTCCCGGGCTGGTGCTTACTGTGATGTTGTGCCTCGTCGCGGTCTTTCTCACGCGCGGCGCTGACGTGAAGCCTCTCCCGCGCGCGAGCTGGCCGGAGCGCTGGGAATCCTTCAAGCGCTCGTTCTGGGGCATTCTTTTGCCCGTGATCGTTCTCGGCGGTCTTTATGCCGGATGGTTCACGGCAAGCGAGGCTGGCGCGATCGCGGTCGTGCTCTCACTGATCGTGACGATGCTGATCAAGAAAACCATCACATTGCGCACCCTTCCCCCAATCTTGATTGAAGGGACCAAAACGTCCGGCTTCCTGTTCGCCGTGATCGTGGCATCGGGCCTGTTCAACCATCTGATGACCGAGCTTGGTGTAATTCAGACAATTACCGAGTTTGTGGTCGGCACCGGGGCGAACAAGATCACTATTCTGCTCATGATCAGCGCCCTACTGTTCGTTATGGGCATGTTCTTTGAAGTGGCGGCGCTGGTGCTGGTGATGGTTCCGATCCTGTTTCCGGTCATCACAGCGCTCGGGATCGATCCGATCTGGTTCGGCATCTTCTTCGTGGTGAATATCGAATTCGCATATCTCACACCGCCAGTCGGCATGAACCTGTTCATCATCCAGGAGATCGGACGCCGTTACACGCCGACCGGATTCGACGACGTCGTGAAATCGACGCTGCCCTACATTCTCTGCCACTGCATGATGCTGGTGATCCTACTTCTATTCCCGCAGATCGCGACGTTTTTGGTCCGCTGAAGTCCGCATACGCACCGAAAAGGCACAACCATGAGAGCCCTTATCCATTTCATCCGCGCACTCGGTGTTCTCGCGGCATTTCTCTTCTTGGCGTCGTCGCTTGTGATCGCGTTTGAGACGGTCATGCGTTATCTCGGCCATCCGACGAGCTGGGCGCAGGATTTCGCCGTGTATTTCATGATCCTCGGCGCGTTCCTGTCTCAAGGCGCGGTCATGCTCGAAGACGGCCACGTTCGCGTGGACTTCTTCATCGAATTCCTGAGCAAGAAGACGCGCGAATTGCTGGTGCGCCTGACGCTTGCGATTTCGCTCGCCTATATTGGTGCAATGGCGTGGTGGGGCGGCAAGATGGCGCTTCGCTCGTTCATGACGGGCAAGACGTCGACCGGCCTCTTCGAAATGAAGATGTGGATTCCAGAATCCGCGATCCCCGTCGGCTTCGCGTTCCTCTTCGTGGCAGCACTGATCCGCATCTTCAAGCCGAAGATTGCGACACTGCAGGAAGAGCTAAGAGAACATCTGCCGCTCTGATCGGGCGGCCGACTTTGGCTCGCAGGCCCGCACAGGGCTTGCGAGCGATTTCGACACAAGGACAAAGAACATGGCATTCGCAGGCCAGGCTATCGTCGCGATCTGGAACGACATCACTCCCGAAGGCCGCGCAAATTTCAACGAGTGGCATCCGCGCGAGCACATGCCGGAACGCGTCGGCATTCCCGGCTTCCGCCGCGGACGGCGTTACATCGCGACCGATGCCCAGATCGAGTTTTTCACTCTTTATGAAGCAGACGCCAAGAGCGTGCTGATCGGCAAGGACTACAAGGAACGCCTCAACAATCCGACGGAATGGTCGACCCGTTCGGTCGGAGCCTTTCTCAACAATCTGCGCGGCATTTGCGACGTCCTGTTTTCAAAGAGCAACGTCGAAGGCGCCCACCTTTTCACCATCCGCTTCGATGTCGAGCCGGGCCACGAGGACCGGATCAAGGCGCTGTTGTCGAAGGATGTGCTGCCGCCTCTCGCTGAGGCTGCTGAAATGGCCGGAACGCATCTTGCGGTTTGCGACCGCGAGATGAGCGGAACGAACACCAGCCTTCAGCGCACGCGCAAGATCGGTGTCCCGGACTGGATCGTTCTGCTGGAAGCATCGACTTCAAAAGCAGCAAAGCAGGCCGGACAGACCGTCATGGCGGCTATCAAATCCGGCACCAAAGGCGAGATCATTGGCGAGCTGTACCAACTTGAGTACAGCCTCGCCAAGATCGCGTAGCCCAATTACGCCTACTTGCCTTTGCGGGCGGCGTAACCTTTCAGGTAATTCATGAAGTCGCCGTAGGCGATTTTCGCCCGCTCGGTCAGCGGCAGATGCGCTGTGTCCGGACGCGGCACTTCATACTCGATCTCGGTATCCTTCGGCAGTTCATCGAGGAATTCATAGAGCGGCAGTTCGCCCTTGCCGGGAACGAGACGAGCGGTTCGTGCTTCCTTCATCAGCGCAGGCAGATCGGGATTGTCGTGGCGCTTCATCGCGTCGCAAAGCTGAACAAAGATGATGCGTTTGGGATCGACTTTCTTGATCGCTTCCGGCGTTCCGCCCGAACGGTTGAGATGAAGTGGGTCGATCAGGAATCCGGCGTTGTCGCGGCCCGACTTCTCGACCAGGCGCTGTGCGCCTTCCATCGTCTTCGCCTCGCTGTATTTCATGAATTCGATGGCCAGACGGATGCCGTGCTTGCCTGCCATGTCGGTATACGGCCCGAAGACATCGAGAAACTTGGCTTCATCGGCGATGTAGGAGTTGGCCACGATGATTTTCGCGCCCAGTTCTGCGGTGATGTCGACGATCGGCTTCAGATGCTCCAACGTCACGTCGGGATAAAAATGATAAGCAGAAGTGTTCGAAAGACGAATTCCGCTATCATCAATGCGCTTTTTGATCTCGCGCACCGTGGCCGGGTTGCCAACCACCTGCGTGTAGGGATCGGACAGGCGCCGCCCGGTAATGCGAATGCCGACAGATTTGAATCCCGCTTCTGCCGCGGCCGTCACCGTGTCCGCAGGCGGTGCGTCGAGCGTCAGATAGCCGAGTGTAAGATGTTGCATTCATTCCTCCATTTTCTTTTGCTTTGAGAACGACCCGGAACGGATCGCCCAGTCGATAATCAGGTCTTTTGCGCGCGCGGTCCGGGAATGCCGCCATAGACAGTCCATGCCGAAGCGGCCATCACACCGGCGTCGGCCGCGAGATTGGTGCCGGTCACTGCGGATGCGCGATCCGACAGCAGGAAGGTGACAGCCTCGCCCATCTCGGACGGCGCCGGAATTCTGTTGAGCGGACTGATCGAATTGAGATCGACGCTATAGCGGCCGCCTACACGCAGACGCTCAACCATGCGATCGACAAGTACAAAGCCCGGCGTAACGGCGTTGACGCGTACGCCGCTGCGGCCCCACTCCACCGCCATGCTTTCGGTCAGCATATTGACCGCGGCCTTGGACGAACAATATCCGTGTACAGGACTGGAAAATTGTCCCGACCACGACGAGAAATTCACGATAGCACCACCACCATTCGCCGCCATGCGCTTTGCAAACGTGACGTTCACGAGATAGGTGCCGCGCACATTGCCCTGAATGACACGGTCGAACGCTTCGATCGGCGTATCCTCGGGCGGCTTCTTGTCCTGGAAAACAGCGGCGGCGCAAACGCATCCGTAAATCTTGCCGCTCTTGGCTTCGATATCCGCCGCGGCTTTTTCAATCGACGCAGCATCGAAAATGTCGATCGGGTACCAATCCCCGCCGCATTGTCCTGCGACCGACTTCGCGGCCTCCACATTGATGTCGGCAACGGCGACACGCCATCCATAGGATGCGAGCGCGAGGCAGGTCGCAGCTCCGATTCCTGCGCCGCCTCCAACAACAACGGCAAGCCGGCCCCTTCCTTCGTTGCCGCGTGAGCCAGTCTCCGCCACTTGGAACTCTCCTTGCTTGTTATTGAACCGGGGGCAGATCGGCCGTTACGACGCGACAGGCGGCGTACCGCCCTGCGCGCCGTCCGGACGTAAACGCCCACCCGAGATGATGTCCGAGACCTTCGAGCAGCATGCCCCCCATGCCGATGAAACCGGCGGCGTAGAGTCCCTCGATTGGCTTGCCCGCAGCACCGATCACTTCATGCTGCTCGGTGACGGCAACGCCTGAATCCGAAAATGTGATGTAGTGATGTACCGGACCGAGCGCGACGTAGGGGCCTTCGTCGAGCGATGGACGCTCGCCGCGCTTGGAAGCACCGTTCGCACCATCGCGATTGCTGTTGTAATTGCCGAGCGTCTCAGACAGGCGTTTTGCATCGACGCCGATTTTCGCCGCAAGCGATTCAATCGTGGCGGCTTCCTTGTAGATATCCTTTCGCGTGCGCCGGTAATCCGGCAAGTATGCGAAGGCGATGCCGGGCGCAGTCGATATCTGATACGGCGGGCCGGAGAACTTCTTCGCGAGCTTTCCGTCCAGAATAATGTAGGCGACGCCATCGGGCTGATCCGCCAGACCCTGAATGGGATCGGTCATCTCATCGTTAAAGCGTTCGCCGTTCTTGTTGATGAGCAACGCACCCTGCTTATAGAGATTGGGCGACGACTGCAGAACGGTCGTCAGAAAGCTCATGATGAAGGGCCGCAACAGCCAGCTCGGCATGTTGTCGAGCGACCAACTCATGAATTTTGCGACGATCGCCCACGGCGGGATTCTCTGAACCCATTTCGTGCGCGGCGGCGGAAAGCGCACGCCTCCGACGAAATGCTGCGAATTCATCATCTGCCCGCCGGCCTTGACGACAAGCTGGTGTCCGTCCCCGGTATTGGTCGGATTGATCGGCAATGCAGGAGCGACCTTCGCTGGCAGGAAGGACTTGCGCATCTGCGCGTTGCCGCCGAAATCGCCGGTCGTCAGAATTACCCCGCCGCGCGCCCTGATTTCGACCGGGCCATTTGGCGTGTCGCATACAACGCCGAGCGCCTTGCCGTTCTCGATCAGCAATTCGGTCAATTTTGTTTCAAGACGCACCTTCACGCCATTGCGGCGGGCGGCGCGGCTGAGGTGATAAATGTAAGCGCGGGAATTTGGCAGCACGTTATGCATGCGCGGTTTGCGGTGCGGCGGTTCGGTCAAAGGACCGTGGAACACCACGCCCATCGACATCAGCCAGCGAAATGTATCGGGGACATTGTCGATCAGGATTCGTCGAAGCACGGTGTTGTCCTGCAAACCCACGCGGGCGCAGAACTTGCCCATATCCTCAAAATGATCGTCCGGGCAGTCGCGGATGCCCTTCTTCAGCTGATGCGGCGTGTTGGTTGCCGTAACCGAACCGACCGAGCGCGCGGTGGAACCACCGAGCGCAGCATTTTTCTCGATCAGAATGACGTCGCGCCCGATGCTCGTCGCCTCGATTGCAGCGGCAAGTCCCGATCCGCCGCCACCGACGACGATCACATCTGTTTCAAGCCTGAGGCGCGGTGATGTTGTCGGGCCGTTTGCTGACGCGGAATTACTGCTCATAAGATTTTCGATATCCGACAGACCGCTGTGGTCGATTTGAAATGGTCCGGCTGCGCCGCCAGGCAGCGCAGCCGGAATCTGGTTTACTTGACGTTCTTGATGTCTTCCTTGGCGAGTTCATAAATCCGCAAGCCGGTATCGCCTGCGACGTCCTTCAGATAAGTCCGCGAAACGCGCTCGCCGATTTCACGCAATTTCTCGCTGGTGGCCGCGTAGAATTCGATCGGCTGCAATAGCGTCTTGATCTGCTGCCACGACTTTTCTTCGGCTTCCTGAGCACGTTGTTTCGACGCATCGCCGGCAACCTTGCCCGCTTCCAGAAGGAGCTTCTGGTTATCCGGCGACAGGCTGTCCCAATAGCGGCGATTGACGGCGACCGGGTGCGAGCTGAAATAAAGCGGCCAGCGGGTGGCGTACTTGGTGACTTCCATCCACTTGCGGTCGGCAACGGATGGGGCGCCGGACAATGTGCCGTCGAAGGTGCCACGCTGCAGGGCCATGTAGACCTCGCTGGAGGACATCACGACAGCGCCCGAACCAAGCTCCTTGAACAGAGCCGCCGTCGAGGGGAAGGCGCTGCGCAAACGCAGACCCTTGAAATCCTCGACCGACTTGATTGGACGCGCATTATTCACCAGTGCGGCGTCAACGCCGGAATCGATCCAGCCGATGATCTTGACGTCGTTCTTTTCAAGCTCGGTTTCGAGCGCCTTGCCCATCTTGCCGCCGATTGCTGCGCGGGCCTTGTCGTAGCTCGTAAGCAGCATAGGTGCGTTAAGAACGTGAATGGATGGCGTCGTTCCGCCCCACCACGAAGCGGTCGTGAAAGCGATTTCCACGGCGCCTGTTTCCACGCTCTGCACGAGAGCGCGTTCGGTGTAGAGCTGACCGCCGCCGAACACCTTGATCTGAACGTCCTTGCTTCGCTCGTTGAAATACGCGGCGAGCTGCTCGGCGCTGGTGTTCATGTGGTTTTGCAACGGCATATGATGCGCGAGACGGATTTCCTTCTTCTGCGCTTGTGCCGGTGTCATTGCCGTAAGGCCGCCGAATACGGCAGCCATCGCGATAACCAAAGATTTCTTCATAGCTGTTCCCTTCCTCTCCTTTTTTCCCCGCCGGCCATGGCCATTGAGGTTGCTTGCTTCAAACATGCTGCCGGACGGGTCCGGCCATGTTGTAGGTATCTTCCACGAGCTTAAGTGTGCCCAGTTGGTCTTTCGCAGACGTCCAGAACGGCTTGCCGTCACGAACACGATCGATGAAATGCTGGATCGAGAGATCGAAGCATTTCTGCCGCATCTCCGTTTCGTCGAAGACGTGCTCTTCTTGCTCGGCGCCAAAGAGTTTCACGACCGCATTGTCGAGAAGCACGCTGCAACGGGTGCCGGAAATCTCAATCCTGTTTCCAGCACGGATGTGATATCCGGCCGAGCACAGAACGCCCTCAACCACGGCGGTGACACCCTGCTTGTTTTCCATGAGGATCGTCGCGATGTTCTCGCCGATGAAGGCGTCTGAGCCGCGGCCGAGCCGGGACGCAATCACATCGAGTTCGCCCATCAGCGAGCGCGTAACATCGATGTCGTGAATAAGGGACTCGGCGACCAGAAGACGTTCCTCTTTCGCCATGAATGGCTGGCGCACCAGCGCAGGCACCACGCCTTGCGCATTGCGCAGCATGTTCTCGCGCTTGAGCGAAATCCGGTAGTGGACGAT
Organism: Pseudorhodoplanes sinuspersici; assembly: GCA_945862935.1. Taxonomy (GTDB): domain Bacteria; phylum Pseudomonadota; class Alphaproteobacteria; order Rhizobiales; family Xanthobacteraceae; genus Pseudorhodoplanes; species Pseudorhodoplanes sinuspersici_A. The sequence continues at coordinate 8,156 of CAMBBO010000020.1, forward strand.
TTTGCCGAGGCGGCCTTCCTTAATCCATTTGCCGATCAGCGTGTAATACGGGCGATACCGCCAATTTTCGTTGACCATCAGCCGGATCGAATCGCCGATTTCGTCGACGAGGGCAGTGGCTTCCGCAAGCGTCGGGCAAAGCGGCTTCTCGCAGAGCGCATGAACCTTGTGATCGCGCGCCATACGGACCATGTCCGCATGCGTCTCACGAGGCGTCACGACATCCACCAGATCGAGCTTCTCAGCTTCAAACATTTTGGCCGGCGAATCGTAAACCTTGGCAATCTTGAACTGTTCGGCGCGCATCTTGGCGCGCGAAATGTCCGGGTCGCACGCCGCAACGACGACCGCGCCCTCACAACGCTGCCACCCCGTAAAATGGTCCATGCTGACGTTGCCGCAGCCCAGAACCCCTACCCGATATTGCGTGGCCGACATGGGCCCTCCCCGGCGCGCCGGCCTTGGTGACAACACCTGGCCGAACTAGTTCAAATGTGTGAACACTTGTTTCTAGGCCATTTCCTCGCGGCGCTCAATGGGTTCCGGCGCATTGCACGATGCTTCGCATGCATTTTCCGCGCATCGTTCGCATATGTGGACGAGGATACTTTACTTTCGCCACGCATGCGGGCTTGTGACCTCGCAGAGATTTCGGGCCACCATTTCCAGACGACATCATGGACTTTCAACTCTCAGGCAAAACCGCGCTGATCACCGGCGGCAGCCGTGGGATCGGCTTTGCTGCGGCAAAATCTCTCGCGGCTGAAGGCGCGCGCATTGCGCTTTCCGCGCGTGATCCGGCCCAGCTTCAACGCGCCAAGGAGGAATTGTCAGGGATAGGCTTACCCGTACTGACAATTCCGTCGGACCTCACAGTCTCCGGCGACGAAATCCGCATCATGGAAGCCGTCATGGCCGAGTTTGGCCGCCTCGACATTTTGGTGAACAGCGCGGGCGCCGCTCAGGGCGGTGTCTTCTGGAAACTCAGTGACGAGGATTGGCAGAACAATCTTGCGCTAAAACTTTTCGGCACGATCCGAATGATGCGCGCCGCAATTCCCGTCATGCTCGAACAGGGCTATGGCCGAATCGTTACCATTGCGGGCGCTGCGGGCCGCCAGCCGGAAGCGCATTTGATGCCGGTCGGCGTTGCAAATGCGGGGCTTTACGCGATTACGCGCGCGCTTGCTGACGAACTCGGTCCTCACGGCATCGTTCTCACCGCGCTCAATCCCGGCGTGACGCGAACGGACCGCTTTATCAACCGCCTCAAGAACCGGGCGCAGAAAGAAGGCCGCACGCTGGAGGAAATCCAGACGGAGACCGAAAATCACATCCTCGAGCAAACGCCGCTCCGCCGCATCGGAACGGCGGAAGACATTGCCGCATGGATCACTTTTCTCGCGTCCGATCGCGCGGCCCATTTCACCGGCCAATCGATCACGGTCGATGGTGGCCTCAATCGGCCGCCAGGCTGACGCTCTTTTTTCCAATCACGGATTGATCATGACCCAACTCGGCGCGACTGAAATTTTGGCTGGCTATGTGTCCGGCATAAAGCCCGGCGATCTCCCGGCATCCGTCATCAATGAGGCACGCCGCTGTGTCGTGAATTTCACCGGATGCGCGCTCGGCGGGATCGACCACGATGTCTCCAAGGCTATCGCGGGCGGCCTGACTGAATTCTCAGGACCGTCGACCGCCTCGATGATTGGCCTCAAGCGGCTCGCCGATCCTTTTCTCGCAGCCCTTTATAACGGAACGGCAGCAAGCGCCCACTCGTTTGACGATACACACGGCGAGGCGATCGTTCATGCGGCGTCGCCGGTCTGTGCCGCTACTCTGGCTTTCGCGCAGTCGCGTGGAGCCGAGGGCCGCAATTTCCTGATCGCGGTTGCAGCGGGCGTCGAAGCGACATGCCGACTCAGCAAGGCGCTTTCCGTGGCACCTGCCGTTGGCAATATTGCTTGGTACCAGACCGGCGTAACTGCGGGAGTCGGCTCGGCAATCGCCGCAGGCATCTTGCTGCGGCTGAACCCGAAGCAGATGGCAAACGCAATCGGCATCGCCGTATCGCAGGCCAGCGGAACGCGCATCATGCAGGGCAGCATGGCGATGCTGATGCTCGCCGGTCATACCGCGCAATCTGGAATTCGCGCTGCAATTCTGGCGCAAAATGGAATGGAAGCTCCCGCCACGAGCATCGAAGGAAAATACGGCCACGCCGAACTTCATTCGATAACACCGCATCTGCCCTGGCTTACGGACGATCTCGGTAAGCGGCACGACATCCTGTCGAACACCTACAAGAGCTACCCCGCTGGCGTGGTGTTGCATCCGGTGCTCGATGCGTGCCGCGACCTCAAGGCGCAGCATCCTGAAATCTCGGCAGACAGCATCGAGTCGGTTTCAGTGCATATCCATGAAACCGCGGTCGTGCTGACGGACCGCGCCAATCCCGCGACGCGAACAGAAGGGCAAGTCAGCGTACAGCATTGGACCGTGATGGGACTGACATCGTCCTCGCTCGGTCTGCCTGAAGGAATGCTGGCAGTTATTCAGAAACCTGCGAATGTCGCCTTGCGTCAGAAAGTGCGGCTGGTCGCGGAGAAGTCGTTCGACAGGGATGCCGCTCAAGTTTCCATCACGCTCAAATCCGGGCAGATGGTGAAAAGCGGCATACGGCGCGGTTGCGCGCCGATGAGCGACGCGCAGATCGATGATAAATTTGCCGGCCAGGCGGCCGGCGTCCTGCCGGATGCAAACATCCGGCCACTGGCCGCGGCGATTTGGGCCTTGAAGGAAGACGACAGCGCGCAAAGCTTGAACGGATTATTGTGAGGATCGAGCCTCAAGCTTCGCCAAGAATGACGCGGCTTCGAAATCCGTCAGGAGCGTAGCCGCTCGATACGCTGGCTGCGTTCGGCGTTCAGCGCGCCATACGGTATTTCGCCTTTGAGAATTATCGCCGTCTGCTCGACCGTTTGCATGGCGTGAGATTCAAAGGACTGGCGCGTAATCCCGCCAACATGCGGCGTTGCGATCACGTCAGACCGTCGGGCCAACTCAGGCGACGGCATCTGATCTTCGGCCCAGCCCACGTCCATCGCTACTCCGGCGATTTTCTTTTCATCGAGCAGTTTTGCGAGCGCAACCTCGTCGACGACGTCGCCGCGCGAGCAATTGACCAGCCACGCGGTCTTCTTCATGGAGCGCAGCATCGCCTCGTCGAGCAGATTTTTTGTTTGTTCGGTCGCAACAACGAGGGGAACAACGTAGTCCGAACGCTCTACCAGAGCCTTCAAAGTCACACGCTCAACCGGCGCTGCGATCTCCGCAACGGGGTCCGTTGCGATGACGTTCGCACCCATCGCGATAAGAATGCGCGCGAGATGCTGCGCGATCCGGCCATATCCGACAAGGCCGACGGTGGATTCGGCAATTTGCTGTCCGGGTATCGGACGCGGCACCGTGCCTTTTCGATACTCAATCACGTAGTGCGTCACGCCGCGCGCAGCATCGAGCATCAACGCGAGCACAAGTTCCGCGACCGAGGCGCGATAACCCGCGTTGACCTGCGTGACGAGAACGCCCGCTTCGCTCGCGGCCTTCACATCGACCCAGCGGTGATCGACGCCGCCGCGAACGACCGCAACGAGGTTGGGCATGAGGCTCAGCAATTCCGCAGTGACCGGCGTGAGCCTGTCCAGAACCATGATCGTGCAATCGCGTCCCAGTTCCGCAAGCTCGGCTGGTGGAAGCACCTTGTCGGTCGGATTGAGGACTACCTCTCCGACTTCCTTCATCGCGGCGATGCACGAATCCCCGAACCAGAATGTCCGGGCAGTGGTGGGATAGGTCAGAAGTATTTTGGGACGATTGGACGACACCGTATGCACTCCTGAAGCCGATTGACTCCGGTCAACCCATCGAGATAATTGTTCTAGGATACGGTCTTGTTCACAAGCTTGAATAACTGTCAACAGTCCGGCCCCATTCACGCCCTGCGCATAAACGACCGAACCAAGAGGAACAGCGAGTGCCCGTGAGCGGAACGAACGAAAAACCTCTGGCTGCTGTGATTGGGGGAGGAAGCGGGATCGGCGACGCCACCTGCGGCTTGCTGTCGGACAAGGGCTGGCAGGTTGTCGTGTGCGACATCAACCTCGAAGCGGCACAGGCCGTGGCAAAACGCTGCAACGGCCATGCACATAAGATCGACGTGTGCGATGCGGCCAATGTCGAAACCGCAGCAGGCGACATCGAAAAGAAATACGGCCCCGTCATGGGCGTTGCGGTATGCGCCGCCATTTTTCAGGCGAACCTTCCGGTCGAAGAAACCACGATGGAAGAATGGGACAAGATCGTCTCGGTCTGCCTGCGCGGCACTTATCTGATCGATGTCGCGTTCGGAAAGCGCATGGCGCAGCGCGGACGCGGATCGATCGTCAATCTTTCATCGTTCAACTCGCAGCGCCCAGCTCCCATGCACGCTTACTGCTCCGCCAAGGCGGGCGTCGAGGCGCTGACCGGCGGGATGGCCGGCGAATGGGGCCGCAGCAATGTCCGCGTCAACACGGTAACACCGGGCACTACACTGGTGCCGCGCGTCGTCGAACGAATCCGCACCGGCACGCGCTACGCCGTTCCTCTCGACACGCTGACCGCCTTGGGCCGATTGCCAGAGCCGCGCGAAGTGGCGCAGGCGATTGCATTCCTGTTGTCGAACGAAGCCTCTGCCATTACCGGCGCAAATATCGTCGTCGATGCCGGAATGATGGTCGCGCCAAGCTGGGCCCAGTTCGGCGGCGTGCGCCCTCCCCGCAATCCTGCGGCAATGACGGGCTGAGTTTAAGCGCGCTTTAATAATTCAGCGGTGCTGCGCGATATGTTCGGCTGCGCGCAAGCCGAATACCGATTTGATGAGACCGCCGACGTAGCCCACGTTCGCCCCGCCATCGAGGCCGCCGATCGCTGCACCTGCCGCATAGAGACCGCGGATCGGCGCGCCGGTTTTGTCCAGAACGCGCGCATGCTCGTCGATCTTCACGCCACCCATCGTATTGGTAATCCCGGCACAGACCGGAATTGCCATTAGCGGCAAATGCCGGATTGGTTGCGCTTTCGCTTTCGGGGCGGTTCGGACCGGCGATAGCGACGTCAGATCGCCGCTATCGACCGCCCGGTTATAGTCGCTGACGGTTTTGGCGAGCGCCTGGGGATCAATCCCGGCAAGACTCGCCAATTCCTCAATCGTGTTTGCGCGAAATAGAGTGCCGCCGTGCTTTTCCAGCAGCGGATTTGGCGGTACCTGATGCTCACGCCCGCCAACTTCCCAGATCTGCGCGTCGAAAATAACAGTCGTTGAAAGCGGATCGTCCATCGCAGCGATTTCGTTGCTGAGGAAAATCCCACCGAGACCCTCGTCGAACAATCGCTGGCCACGCGGATCGACCAGAAGTCCTGCGGCAGCGACCGCGTCGATCTGTGGGAAAGGCCACAACTCGCTGTTGTTGAAAACGTCGCGGCTGAGAAGATGCCCGTAGAAGCGATTGAGATCTGTATGCGCCGCTCCAATCTCAATCGCCATCGAAAGTCCGTCGCCGTGCGAAGTCCCTGCGTTGCGTTGAAACACGCGCTCGGGATGCGGGCCGATATGCTGGCGCATTAAATCAGTATTCGCCTGGAAGCCGCCATCAGCGATCACAATCGCGGGCGCTTCGAGGCGCACTTTCTGTCCATTCTGTATTGCATTGACCGCTGTGACGCGGCCGCCGCTGCTCTCCAGCCCGGAAGCCTGCGTGCCGAGCAAAATTCTACCTTGGCGTTCGGTGATGCGCTGTGTGAGCGCGCGTAACAACGCATCGGGACCGCGCCCCTTCCAGTCGAGTCCTGTGGACATCCCGCGGGGCGGCGCCATCACCCAGCTGCGCTGCGGCCCGCGCACGAATTTTCCGCCCTGCGCGCGAAGCCATTCAAGCGCGCGTTTCGCGTCCTGCGAAATCACATCAAGCATGCGCATATCGGCATACCCCGACATCGCACGCTGCATTGCCGCATCGAGATCGGCGGTCGGCAATGTCACATCCTGATAGGACGCATGAAAAACGCCTGCGGAATAGCGCGAATTGCAGGGATAATCGGCAGCCTCGCCGCGCTCAGCGACAATAACGCGCAATCCGAGTTCTGCTGCCCGTGCGGCGCAGGTTAGCCCGGACAAGCCCCCGCCTATGCAAATGACGTCGGCGGATGCAGCGGTGGCCATGGTCAGTAGTTCCAGTATAAGAACTTGTTTTTAGCTGTGAATGACACTATAGAAAACTCGTAACCGCGCAATCCAGATAAGAAAAAAAGGCGCACGCGGTCTGCTTGTTAGGGAGAGGACGCGGACATTCGGCGCTTGGGCCGACGAAGCCGCAAAATCCAATGCTCCGCATCGCGCGGATCGATTAGATGGAGTGGTCGCTTCAGTGCTGTCCGGCATTCTCATCATTCTCTGCTTCATGGTGCTGCTGATATTCGGCGCGCCGATCGCTTTCGCGCTCGGTGTCAGTTCGGTCATCGGCTTTTTGGTCCTGAGCGGCGTCGACGCCCTGACTCAAATTCCGATCATCGCCTATCAGATGCTCGACAGCAGCACGTTTCTGGCCCTGCCCCTTTTCGTGATGATGGGCACGGTGCTGCTGCATGGCCGTGTCGGCGCGGACTTCTTCGAGCTGGCAGCAACATTTGTCGGTCATCGCCGTGCTGGATTGTCCATCGCGACTATATTTGCCTGCGCGATATTCAGTGCAATTTCCGCGTCGAGCCTCGCGACAGCGGCGACGATCGGTTCGCTGTCAGTCCCGAACATGCTGAAGCAGGGCTATCCGCCCCGTCTCGTGTACGGTCCGGTGGCCGCGGGCGGCACGCTTGGCATTCTCATCCCGCCGAGCGGCGTCATGATCCTGTACGGCGCGATGACCGACGTTTCAGTTGGCGATCTGTTCGTGGCCGGGATGCTGCCGGGGATTTTGCTGACGCTGTTCCTGTGTTCGATCGCAATCTTCGTCGCTGGCGGCAAGGATATGAAAGCGCCTCGACGCGCGAGCTGGAACGACTCATGGATGTCGTTCCGCAAGTCGTTCTGGGGGCTGATGCTCCCGGTTTGCGTGCTGGGCGGGCTCTATACGGGTTTCTTCACTCCGAACGAGGCTGGCGCAATCGGCGTCGTGCTTTCTTTCGTTGTGACCGTGCTTATCAACCGCACGCTCCCCGTTTCGAGGCTCCCGAAAGTCCTGCTCGACGGCACAAAGACTGCGGGATTCCTGTTCGGCGTCATCATCGCCGCGGGCCTGTTCAACCATCTGATGACCGAACTGAAGTTCATTCAGGGTTTCACCCAGTTCATCGTATCGATCGGCGTTGGACCCAACAGCGTGCTGATCATGATCAGCCTGTTGTTGTTCGTGCTCGGCATGTTCTTCGAGGTTGCGGCTCTGGTACTCATCATGGTGCCGATCCTGTTCCCCGTCATCACGGCGCTCGGCATCAATCCGGTCTGGTTCGGCATCTTCTTCGTGGTGAATGTCGAGTTCGCCTATCTGACACCGCCGGTCGGCATGAACCTCTACATCATTCAGGAAATCGCGCGGAAATACCTGCCGAAAACAAGCTTTGGAGACGTGATCGTTTCCACAGCGCCCTACTTGCTGGCGCATCTGTTCATGCTGGCCATATTGATGACGTTCCCGCAAATCGTGACCGTGTTTTTGAAATGACCGCGAGGGCCGTGCGATGAAATTTTCCGATATCATCTGCCGTGTTGCTGGTGTCATTGCAGCGATGCTTTTCACCGGTGCCGCTGTGGTGATCACGTATGAAGCGATCATGCGTTACTCCGGCGCGCCGACAAGCTGGGCGCAGGATCTCGCGATCTATTTCATGATCGTCGGCGCATTCCTCAGTCAGGCGGCCGTGATGCTCGAAGACGGCCACGTGCGAGTCGACATCGTCCTCGGCTTCTTCTCCAGCCGATTCCGCGTGATGGCGATCCGGACAACACTCGCCATCAGCCTGATCTACGTGGCGGTCGTCGCGTGGCAAGGCGCCATGCAAGCCTGGGACTCCTTCGAGATCGGACGCAAATCAACCAGCCTCTTTCGTATCCCAACATGGATACCGGAAGCTGCGATTCCCGTCGGCTTTGTTTTGCTGGCGCTCGCAGTCATTTCGCAGATCCGCCGGCCGAAGGCCGCGACGCTGCAGGAAGAGATCGAGCACTCACTCGAGATTTAGACAGATCGTATTCACGGGCGCATCGCCGTCCAGCTTCAAAACAACAAGGAGGGAAATTCCAAATGATCGCATCCAGAATAAAAATGCTGGCACTGTCATTGACCTTGGCATTGCTCGGCGGAGTAGCCGCCCAGGCACAGGACGGCCGGACGGAAATCCGGCTCGCCCACCACATGCCACTGACGCACCATTTGCATCGCGGCGCTGAAGCGTTTGCCAAATACTTCAACGAGCACAACACGAAATATCACATTACCGTCTTTGGAGCAGGACAGCTTTATACGGAAAAAGCGCTGGTCCAGAGCGTCAGCACTGGCGCCGTGGAAATGTCGTTCACCACGCCCGCGTTCTGGAGCGGTACCGCGCCTTCGGTGTCCGTGATCGACTACCCGTTCCTGCTCAATACCTATCCGCGCGCGAAGGCCGCGTTCGACGGCAAGATGGGCCAGGCCATCTCGGCGGAAATTGAAAAGGCCGGCGTGAAGGTTCTCGGCTGGCTGCATTTCGGCATCAACGACGTCATCGTGAACAACGTCCGCCCTCTCGTTCAAGTCGAAGACATCAAGGGTCTGCGTCTTCGCTCTCCCAACCCGATGGGCGCTGCGATGCTCAAGGCAACGGGCGCCGGCGCGGTGGTGATGTCGGCAACCGAGGTCTACTTGGCCGTACAGCGCGGAACGCTTGATGGCACCATCACCGGCGCGACCGCGGTGACACAACGAAAAATGTATGAAGTCGCAAAATACGCGACGATTTTCCCGCTGCAATACAGCGCGCATCCGCTGGCCGTGAACCGCCGCTTCTGGAACAAGCTTACGCCGGAGGAGCAGAAGACCATGCTCGATGCGGCCGCTGCAGGAACCGCGGTTACAGTCGAAGCGGCGCAGAAGGAAGGTCAGAAGGCAATCGACGATTTCCGCAAGCTCATGCAGGTCAACGACCTGACGCCAGCGGTGCTCGCGGAACTCTCCAAGGTCGCAGAAAAATCCTCTTCGGATTATCTGAAAGAGATCGGCGGAGAGGACAGCCTGAAGGTTCTTGCGCTCGCGCGCGAAGACATCAAGAACGTCAAGTAACGGGCTTTTTGCGAGCCGCATAAGCGGCGAGAAATTCTGATGATGCACGGGCCGCGCTCTCGGCTCGTGCATCGTTACTCAACTTGAGAAAATCGGGGTGTGGCGCTTCTATCTCGATTTCAGCGGACGCTGGAAAAGCGTCGAGAAAATCGAACAGCGGCAAGTCGCCGCGACCTGGATAGAGGCGCGCTGTCCGCGACTCGGCGATGCGGTCATCCTGCGATTCCGGCGGTGGCCCCTTGGCGTCGCACAACTGAGCGATGAACAGCCGATCACTGTCCACCATTTTCAGATCCGCCGGGCTTGCGTGCGAACGGCTCAGATGGATCGCATCGATCATCAGCCCGACATTTTTCGTTCCGCTGCGCTGCGCGATGCGCCATGCCTGCGGCAGGTCTTTCACGAAATTGTATGTGATAAATTCGAGCGCGACCTTCATGCGCGAAGCCGCAGCGATCGTGGCCAACTTTGCCAGATTGTCTGCCGTTCGCGTCTCATCGGGATCGTAGCTAACCATCACCACGAAACGCGCCCCAAGGTCCGCCGCAGCATCCGTCAGCCGGGCAAGATCGTCCTCTCCCGTCTCCGGCACGAGATATTGCCCGGTGACGTTCGACACGGTGACGCCGGTGTCGGAAAGACGCCGCTTGATTTCCTGAAGCATCGAAAGATTGCGGGTGGCCTGATGCGGAAAGTCTTCGTGTGGCAAACGCGCTTCAAGACGCAATCCCACCGAGCCAAACCCGGTCTTTGCGGCGGCCGTTACAACGTCGGGGGGAGACGCACCACTGACCGTCAATTGCGCCAGGCTGACTTTTTTCAGCACAAGTAACTCCGTATCCAAGGCAGGTGGAAAGCGGTGCCCATCAGAACTGGCGCTCAACATATCCTCGCCCGTTGACACCGGAAATGCTAGTGTGTAACCGGTTACATAACGAAACGAACACGCGTCGCATACCAAACGTCGAGGGACAGATGGCCAAATCGGGATTGGACACCGTGAAGGTGGGGGACACCTACCGCTTCGCCAAAACGGTCGGAGAAACGGATGTCGTCCTGTTCGCCGGCATTACCGGCGACTTCAGCGACACGCATATCAACGAGCAATATATGAAAGAGCGGTCGAACCTCGGAGGCCGCATCGCGCACGGAGCACTTATCGTCGGCTATATGTCCACGGCATCGACGATCAGCATTGCCCACATTATCCACGAAGAGGGCCTGAGCGATTTCCCGGTGTCCGCAGGCTATGACAAGCTGCGTTTTCTGAAACCGACGAGGCTCGGCGACACCATCACCGTGACCTACACCATTGCCAGCGTGGACAAGGAGCGCGGCCGCAGCGTCGCCAAGGTCGAAGTGACCAACCAGGATGGTGAATTGAAAGCGGTCGCCGAACACGTCATGCGTTGGGCGAAGAAATTGTCGTCGGTAGCGTAACGCGGGCAGCCAAATCCGGCCGTTCGATTTTAGAACAGGCATTCGATGCCAAAGGCAGCGCGCAATATCGGACTTCGGGATGTCGCGCGGGTCGCAGGCGTTTCGACAGCGACCGTTTCCCGCGCGATGAACAATCCTGAGACCGTGTCCGAGGAATTGCGCGCGCGCATTGCATCGGTCGTCGATCATCTCGGCTGGGTGCCGCATGGCGCTGCGCGGGCACTTGCGACCCGGCGCACCGGAACGATCGGCGCTGTATTCCCCACCCTCACCCACGGTGATTTCGCGCGCGCCATCCAGGCGCTACAGCACGAGCTATCAAAGTCAGGCTACACGCTTCTTCTTGCGTGCTCGGAATACAATCCGAAGCAGGAATACGAGCAAGTCCGAAAACTGATCGAACGCGGTGTGGATGCGATCGTACTGGTCGGCGAGGCACATCATCCCGATGTGTCGGGGCTTATCCAGAAGAACAATATCCCTCACGTCAACACGTTCGTTTATAATCCCGAAACGCACGGCACCTGCGTCGGGCCGGATAACCGCAAGGCTCTCTACAAGCTCACCAACTATCTCATCGAGTTGGGGCACCGGAGCTTCGGCATCGTCGCGCAGACCGCCGAGAACAACGACCGTGCGCAGGCGCGTCTCGACGGCGTTCGTGACGCGCTTGCGGAGAAGTCGATCGCAATCCAGCCGCGCCATTTCGCGCAAGGCCACTGGGGCATTAACGAGGGCCGACAGCTCTTCCGCCGCATTCTGGAATCCAAGCCCTGGCCAACAGCGGTGTTGTGCGGCAATGCCTATCTGTCGGTTGGCGCCGTTCTGGAAAGCCAGGCGATGGGCATCAAGGTGCCCGAGGACATGTCGATTGTCGGCTACGACGACATCGAGATGATGTCCGAATTGCCGGTTCCGATCACAACGGTCCGCGTGCTCAGCGACGAGGTAGGCAGGCGCACGGCACGGCTTCTCGTGGCAAAGATCGAGAACAAGCCAATCGGCCTCGATCTCGAATGCGATGCGGAAATCGTCGTACGGAAATCTTCCGGCCCCGCCAAGGCGTAACGCAAGACGACGTAAGGCGGCCTAAGCCGCCTTCGCCGCACGCGCCGTTTTCACGATGGCGATCAGATTCTTCAGGCGCGGCACGGATTCGCGCTTGATCTCGTCACGCGGGTCCGCTTTCGACGCCGCATCCGCCCAGATTGCGCGGCCGGCCAGGAACCCGCTCGCTCCGTTCTCGCAGGACAACTTCACGCCTTGGGCGAAATCCTGCGATGCGACACCATTCGACAGCACCACCCACGGCTGGGAAATGGATTTGGTCAGCTGCTTGGCGAACCCACCGATGCGGTCGAATTGACCGGGCAGATAGCCCGGCACTTCGGCCTTGTAGACATCCGCGCCAGTTTCGCAGAGTTCGATCGCAGCTTCGACCACCGCCTCGCCGTGCGATTTCGTATCGGTGAAGCGCTCGCCCGAACCGGTGCGCACAATGCCTTCCACGAGTGCAATGCGTCCGGTCTTGCGCGCAAGATCGATAAATTGCTGCACGACGCCGCGACGGAAATCCTTCTCCACACCCTGTTTCCAGATCACCAGCAGCTTGAGCGCTACGGGGTTAATTTCTTCGATCAGCAGCGGCGTCACCGCAGGATCCACCACAGAACGCTCGACCGGACCGCCCGGCTTCTGCTCGAACTTGTCGGCGGAGAGAATCAACGACATTTCGGACGGGATCAACGACATTGCCTTGCGGCCAAGTCCGCTGTCGAGCAGGACCGCCGACGCCATCGGTGAAAGAATTTCCGCAGCCGCGGCCTTGAAGTCGACAAGCCGGTCGTCGCCAATCGTGCTTTCGTCCTTGCCGTTGGCGAGGATGGTTTTCAGGGAGCCGCGCTGATCGAGCGCGAGCATGGTGAGGCTCCCGTCTTTCATCAGCGGTGCGACTTTGGCGAGAGAAGGATTGGACATGATGGCTCCTTGATCGGTGAGTGAATTTCGTTTCAGTGCGTGGCGAGAAAAGATTCAAGCTCTGGCCGGCGCGGAACGCCCGAGACACCGTCGAGCGCGCGACACGACAATGCGGCACAGGCATTGCCCCAGCGGGTTGCTTCGCTAATATTTTTTCCAAGAGCGAGGGCGGCGAGAATACTGCCGTGAAAGACGTCGCCCGCGCCCAGTGTCGAAACGACATCGACGTTGAAGGCTGGAACACATACAAACGCATCGCCGCTCAAGACGTAAGAGCCGTTCGGGCCATCGGTCGCGACGACATCGTGGGCGCCCCGATCCCTCGCCGCCTGCATCAGATCGCGCGGCGGGAGCAAGGCGTCCCTCTCAGCTGCGAGCCGCGCGATGGTCGGCGCATAAAGGTCGATGCCGCGCAATTCGAGGTCGCGAATGGGGTTGCCGCCGTCGACGCTGAATCGCGCGCCGTTTGCTCCACGCGCACGAACAGCCGTGCTGGTGGCGAAA
>CAMBBO010000021.1 GCA_945862935.1 Pseudorhodoplanes sinuspersici
GGCAAGATCACGCTGCCGGTGGTGCTGTCGTTCCGCCGCGGTTCGGAAGAGGAGCGCGCGTTCTGGTTGCGGGCCCTCGAAAAGGGTGAGGTGAACGATTCCGATCTGGAACGCGCGCTGCATCTGATGGCAAAGCATCGCGGGCTGGAAGATACCATCCGCCGTGCCGAGCATTACGGCGCGATTGCCAAGGACGCTCTCGCGCTGTTTCCGTCATCGCCAATTAAGCGCGCGCTGGAAGAAACGGTCGCCTTCTGCATCGGCCGGGCGCACTGACGGCGACAAAAGTCAGGCCGATCCCAGAACGGTCGCCTTCACCCACCATCCGGGTTGTTTTTCACGCAGGGCTTTTGCAGCGCGTGCTGCGTCGGCGCGATCAAACAAAGCAAAACAGGTCGCGCCGGAGCCGGACATGCGCGCAAGCTTGCAGCCCGGCAATTCGCGCAACGCCGTCAAAACATCGGCGACAATCGGTTGCACGCTGATCGCAGCACCCTGCAAATCGTTGCCTGAGCGGGACAGCGCATCGACAAACGAGCCGACCGTTACACCCTTGCCGCTTTCGGCGAGCGCGCTCGCTGTGCATCCCGCATAGGACTTGGGGCTATCTTTCGCGCGGATCGCGGCAAGCGCGTTGAAGACTTCGGCGGTTGGCACTGCGACGCGCGGGTTGACCAGCACGGCGGGCAGCGGCGGCAGCGCCAGCAATCGCGATAATTTCTCGCCTGTTCCGCGCATGATCCGTGGGCGCGGATCGAGGCAGACCGGCACATCCGCCCCGGTCGCACGCGCGGCCGCCATCACGCGAGGATCGTCGAGTTTCAGGCCGTTGGCTTGTGCGAGGCAGCGCAACGCGGCGGCCGCATCCGACGAACCGCCGCCGATTCCGGCTGCGACCGGCAATGTCTTCCACAGATCGAATTGGCCAAGCGAAAGTGCCGGGAATTCTGCTTTCAACGACTTCGCGGCCTTGATGACGAGGTTGGTTGCTTCGTCGCCGGCAAGCTCGGCAGTTGGGCCTGACGCCTTGAGCGAAAGATCGCTTGCGGACGACAGGCTTAGCCGGTCGCGCGGTCGCGCGAAGACCACGAGACTTTCCAGCTCGTGATAGCCGTCGTCGCGCCGCTTAATGACGCGGAGGGTCAGGTTGATCTTTGCCGGGGCGAATTCGGTGAACATGCGGGGAGGGCATAACAAGATTGTTCGAAAACGGAAATGGCCAGTTACGCCCGCTTTAGATGGGCATGCCGGCCATTTGCTTTGTCTCGATGCAAAAGGCGAATTACCCGCCGTTGCCGGTTTTCTTGCCCTTATCCGCCGTAGTCGCGGTGTCGTCAGGCATGCCCTCGAGAATTTTCTTCTCGATCTTGGCAAGTTCTTCCGGCTCGGGCTTCAGATCCTTGGCGTGTGACCACTGGAATTTAGCCTCCAGCGTGCGCCCGATCTTCCAGTAGATGTCACCGAGATGATCGTTGATGGTCGGATCGTCCGGGCGAAGTTCGACCGCGCGTTCGAGCTGCTTTGCCGCATCCTCGTAATTGCCGATGCGATAGTAAGCCCATCCGAGGGAATCCACGATGTAGCCGTCATCCGGCCGTTGCTCGACCGCGCGGCGGATCATTTTCATGCCGTCGTCGAGGTTGATCCCCTGATCGACCCAGGAATATCCGAGATAGTTCAGCACATGCGGCTGTTCGGGAAACAGGTCGAGCGCCTTCTTCAGGTCCTTTTCAGCATCGGCCCATTTCTTCGACCGCTCGTTGCAGATGCCGCGGAAATAGAACAGCACCCAGTTGGATTTCTCGTCGCTGGTGAGTGTGCCGATGCCCTTGGTGTAGATTGCGGAGCAATCCTCGTACTGCTTGCGCGAGCGCAGGATATTACCGAGCGCCATCATCGCTTCGATGTCGCCGGGATTATCCCGGATCAGCTTCTCCAGCCGCGATTTTGCTTCGTCGGTCTTTTCCAGCGTGTCGAGATTGATCGCGCGCTGGATTTCGGAATTGCGATGCAGCGGCGAACTTTCCGGAATGCGGTCGTAGGTGTCGATTGCGGCCTGCGGCTTCTTCATGTTTTCGTAGAGATCGGCGAGTGACAGAAGTGCCAGCGGGTGCTGCGGCGCGAGGTAAAGCGCAAGCTGCAGATAGACGAGGCCCAGATCCTCGCCGCCGCGCCGGCCGAGCGATGAGCCAAGGCCGTAAAGCACTTCCGCAGCACCTGCCTGTGCGTTTTCGACGACCGGGGCCAGCTTCTCGCCGCGTTTGATGCGAGCGATCGCGTCAAGTACTAGCGGGTGGCGCGGCAACGCTTTGTCGAAGGTTTCGAAAATTTTCAGCGCTTCGTCGTTGTTGCCCTGGCGCGAGAGAAGGCTGCCATAGGCTTGCACCACGCGGATCGCGCCGGAATCGAGTTTGTAGGCGCGTTCCAGCCGCTTCAACGCTTCCTTCTTGTTGCCCGCAAGGTCGAGGATCATCCCGCCATGCAGGTCCTTGAACAGCGCGTACCAGTCCGCGCCCGCGAGATTGTCGATCGATTCCGTCGCGGCCTTGGTGTCATTGGCGCCGTAGCTCGCCCATGCCGACAGTAGCGCTGCGGCAAGGTCGGTCACCGGACCGCGCACCGATTGCGCGAAATTCGCCCGCGCCGGGCCATACTGGCGCTGCTTCACGCCGCGGATGCCGGCGACAAGCCGCGACACGCGGTCATTGCGATTGACCAGCAATACGCGGTCGGCGAGCCGCACCGCTTCGTCGATGTCGCCGCCGGTCAGGACGGAAATGAACGTGCGCTCGAGCAGGTCGTTGTTTTTCGGATCAAAGCGCAAGGCTGCGCGATAATAAGACGACGCGGTTGCGGCATCGCGCTGTTGGGCGGCATGGCGCGCAGCGAGATAACTGCCTGACGACGACGCGCGCGCAGGATCGAACGCGGCCTGGAATGGGTCTTTCGCAGTGCTCTGCGGAGGCTGCTTCTGACTCTGTGCAAAAGCAGTTGCCGGAGCAACGAAGGTGCCTGCGGCAAGCGCAAGAATCGTCATGCGCCGTATCGAATTTGAAATTCTCACAGATGATCTCCATCGCGCGGGCGGCGCTTGGCGCAACGGCCCGCTGGCCTTGATTCGAGAATGCCCTTTTGGGCCAGCCCCCGCAAGCAGACTGCGCCCGCGGGCCGCATGGCCGATCTGGCACCCGGATCGGGGCCGGATCGTGACGGACGGGCTTTACATATTGGGGTAGTTCGGGCCCCCGCTGCCCTCGGGTGGAACCCAGGTGATGTTCCGATTTGGGTCCTTGATGTCGCAGGTTTTGCAATGGACGCAATTCTGCGCGTTGATGACGTAGGTGAGGTCGGCCCCTTCGCCCACCCATTCATAGACCCCGGCCGGACAATAGCGTGTCGACGGGCCGCCGAAAATATCGTGCTCGCTGGATTTTTGCAGCGCCATGTCGCGTACCACGAGATGCGGCGGCTGATTTTCTTCGTGGTTCGTATTGGACAGGAATACGGACGAGAGCCGGTCGAAGCTGATCTTGCCGTCGGGCCTCGGATAATCGATGCGCGTGCATTCTTTCGCAGGCTTCAGTGTGTCCGCGTCGGACTTGCCATGCCCCACGGTACCGAACAGGGAGAAGCCGAGCGTATTGCACCACATGTCGAATCCGCCGAGCGCAATTCCAATGAATGTGCCGAACTTCGACCAGAGTGGCTTGACGTTACGGACCTTCCACAAATCCTGCCCGATGCTCGATTTGCGCCACGCGTTTTCGTAATCGGTGATCTCGTCGTTGGTCCGCCCGGCTGCCAGCGCCTTTGCGACGGATTCGGCCGCGAGCATTCCTGACGCCATCGCGTTGTGAGAGCCCTTGATGCGCGGCACGTTGACGAAGCCCGCAGCGCAACCGATCAGCGCGCCGCCGGGGAAGGTGAGTTTCGGCACCGACTGATAACCGCCTTCGGTGATCGCGCGCGATCCGTAAGCGAGCCGCTTGCCGCCTTCGAACATCCCCTTGATTTTCGGATGCGTCTTGAATCGCTGAAATTCTTCGAACGGCGATAGCCAGGGATTCGTATAGTTGAGATGCACGACAAATCCGACCGACACGAGATTGTCGCCGAAGTGATAAAGGAAAGACCCGCCGCCGGTTGAATTGCCGAGCGGCCATCCGAACGAATGCTGGATTAGGCCGGGCTTATGTTTGGCCGGATTGATCTGCCAGATTTCTTTCAGGCCGATGCCGAATTTCGGCGGCTCGCAATCTTTCGCAAGTTCGTATTTCGCCAGCAGCATCTTGGTCAGGCTGCCGCGTGCGCCTTCCGCGAACAGTGTGTATTTGGCGCGCAATTCCATGCCGCGCGTGAACGAATCCAGATGCTCTTTGTTTTTGCCGATGCCCATATCGCCGGTCGCGATGCCCTGCACCTCGCCCTTGTCGCCGTAGAGGACTTCCGCGGCCGCAAAGCCCGGATAGATTTCGACGCCCATCGCCTCGGCCTGTTTGCCGAGATAGCGGCAGACGTCGGCGAGCGATCCGACGAACGCGCCGTGATTGCTCATCAGCGGCGGCATGGCGAAATTCGGCAGGCGGATGCCGGATGATTGCGACAGCCACAGGAAACGGTCCTCGGTGACTTCGGTCTTGAGAGGGCGTTCTTGATCCTTGCGCCAATCGGGCAACAGCTTGTCGAGCGCCGACGGGTCGATCACGGCACCGGAGAGAATATGCGCGCCGACCTCAGACCCTTTTTCCACCACCACCACATTGATGTCGGCTGAGATCTGCTTCAGCCGGATGGCTGCGGCGAGGCCGGCCGGTCCCGCGCCGACGATCACGACGTCGAATTCCATGGATTCGCGGGTGGGCAGGTCGGTCATGCCGGATGGGTCCATTGTGGAAAGTCAGTTTGTAACTTTTCCACGTTTGCCGCAGCGCGACAATCGCCTCATTGACGTGTGTGCTAGACTGTTCAGTCATGACCCCGGATGGAACCAGAGCCGCGCGCGACATTCTCACTTTCTATGTGGAGAATGGCGCGGATGCCGTGATCGGCGAAGTTCCGGTCGATCGCTTTGCCGATCCGGCCGATTCCCCGGCAACGCCGGTTGCGCCGCGCCCGGTGCGGGAAACGCAGGCCCGCGAACCCGCTCGCGCCGCGCCGCCCGCGCAAGCTGCGCCACCCGCCCCCGACGAAGCGGTCATGGCCGCTCGGCAAGCTGCGAAGACCGCAGCTTCTCTTGAAGAGCTTCGCGCCATCCTCGACAGGTTCGAGGGCTGTGGTTTGCGCGCGACGGCAAAGCAACTCGTGTTTGCCGACGGCAATCCTAAGGCGCGCGTGATGTTTGTCGGCGAGGCGCCCGGCAAGGAAGAGGATCTCGAAGGCTTGCCGTTCATCGGCCCATCCGGCCAGCTTTTGAATTTGATGCTTGCGGCGATCGGGCTGGACCGCACCAAGGTTTATATCGCCAACATCATTCCGTGGCGGCCGCCGGGAAATCGCGACCCTTCCACGCACGAAACACAAACCTGTCTGCCGTTCATCCAGCGGCATATCGAACTGGTCGATCCCGACATTCTCGTCTGCCTCGGCAAGCCCTCGATGGGTGCGCTGCTTGGCATCACCGATGGGATCAAGCGGGCGCGCGGAAAGTGGGTGAGCTACAGCACCGGCACCCGGGATATCCGCGGCATGGCCGTGTTCCATCCGGCGTATCTGCTGCGGAATCCGATCGAAAAGCGCATGGCGTGGCGCGACATGCTCGCAGTGAAGAAGGCGCTGGCTAACTCTGCTTGATGTAACTCGGAGGAACGCCGGCGAGGAAATCCTCGCGCGGCGGCGCGAACACATCGAGCAACTCAGAGTCTTCCACATAGGAACCGGCATGTTCGACGCCGCCGGGAATAACGGCGACGTCGCCCGGCACCATGATCTTTTCCTCGTTGCCGATGCGGATTTGCAGCTTGCCCTTGATCATCCACACGATCTGCTCGTGTGGATGAGAGTGCGGGGCAAACACCGATCCTGCCTTGCCGCTCCACCAGACCAGCATGCCCTGCTCGCCGGAAATGAATTTCCGCACGGTCTTCTCATTGATCTGCTCCGCAGGGATAGCGGAGAGCGAGGAAAATCCCTTGATGGCAGGCATGCTGCTTTTCCTTAGCCCGGCAACGCGAATTTCACGGCGAACACGAGCGCGAGGATATAGGCCGCGAGCGAGACTTCGCGGAATCGGCCGGTCAGCACCTTGCAGACGACATAGGTGATGAAGCCAAGGCCGATGCCGGTTGCGATGGAGAAGGTGAGCGGCATTGCGATGGCGGCGATCACGGCCGGCGCGTATTCGGTGAGATCATCCCATTTCATGTCGGCGAGGCCGCGCGCCATGACGCAGGCGACATAAAGAAGCGCCGCCGAGGTCGCGTAAGCCGGGATCATTCCGGCGAGCGGTGAGAAGAACAGCGCCAGCAGAAACAAGACCGCGACCACGGCCGCGGTCAATCCGGTGCGCCCGCCTGCGGACACGCCAGACGCGCTTTCGATATAGCTCGTCGTCGTCGATGTGCCGATCAGCGAGCCGAACATCGCAGCGAACGAGTCGGCAAGAAGCGCCTGCTTCATGCGCGGCAGGTTGCCCTTTCTGTCGAGCAGGCCCGCGCGCTGCGACACGCCGATCAGCGTTCCGGCATTGTCGAACACATCGACGAACAGGAACGAGAACACGACGATCAGGAAGGTTGCTTCCGCGATGCGCGAGAAGTCGAGCTTGAACAAGGTTGGCGCGATCGAAGGCGGCATCGACACGATGCCGGTATATTGCGCGAGCCCGAGCGGAATGCCGATGATCGCAACGACGAGAATGCCGATCAGCGTTCCGCCTGTGACCTTCAACTGGTTGAGCGCCACGATCAGCACGAATCCGAGCAGGCAAAGAACCGGCGCGAGATTGGCCTTATCGGCGAGATTGCCGAGCGTCACCAGCGTCGCTTGATTGCCGACGACGATGCCGGCCTGTTTCAGCGCGATGATTGCGAGGAAAAATCCGACGCCCGCCGAAATCGCAAACTTCAGGTTTCGCGGGATCGAATTGATGATGTATTCGCGAATGCGAAAGAGCGAGATCAGGAAGAAGATCACGCCGGAGCAGAACACTGCGGCGAGCGCCTGCTGCCAGGTGAATTTGTAAGTGATGACGACCGTGAACGCGAAGAACGCATTCAGGCCCATGCCGGGTGCAAGCGCGATCGGGTAGTTCGCGTAAAGCGCCATCACGAGTGTGGAGACGGCAGCAGCGATGCAGGTCGCGACGAATACCGCGCCTTTGTCCATGCCGGCGGCGGCGAGGATGCTCGGATTGACGAACACGATGTAGACCATCGTCAGGAACGTGGTCAGGCCCGCAATGGTCTCGGTGCGGATCGTCGTGCCGTTTTTAGCGAGTTGGAAATAGTTTTCGAGAAATCCCTCAGACGTGCCGCTCGAAGTCGCGGCTTTTCGTACCTGCTTGGCCATGGTGTCCCCCCTATCCGTCGACAGGGGCCTAAAGTACAACCCTGCCACCTTGCTTTCGCGGGCGTCGAACGAGTTGTTCACCGCTAATTTCGGGTGGTCGGCGATGCCCCTGCCGCATGGCATCCTCATCTCCGGCTGCTATAATCCGGCAGGTTTGGCCCCATGACCGTTCATCGATCTGTCGCAAATCTTCGCGCATCATCCGTGGCCTGTCCGCATCGTGCGGATTCTCGCTGTGAAGAATGCAAGGTTCGCGCGTCGAGCGTTTGCGCGGCTTTGCGGTCCGACGAATTGGCCGAACTTGAGGCGATCGCGCATCAGGTCAGCTTTGCTGCCAAAGAATCGCTCTTTCTGGAGAGCGACAAGGCGCGCGATGTGTTCAACATCACGAGCGGGGTCGTTCGTCTCTATCGGCTGTTTCGCGACGGGCGGCGGCAGGTGATCGGGTTCTCGTTTCCCGGCGATTTCCTTGGCGTGCAGCTTTCCACCGATCATGGGTTCAGCGCCGATGCCGTGAGCGATGTCTCGGTGTGCCGGTTTGCCAAACGCGATTTTGAGGCGTTGCTCGCCCGCAAGCCCTTGCTGATGGAAGCGTTGCACGGTCGTGCCGCGACGATCATGCGCCTGATGCAGGATCAGGTGGTGTCGCTCGGCCGGCGCAGCGCCGAGGAGCGGATGGCATGGTTCATCACGCAGCTTCGCGAACGGACCGCGCTTGGCGGTGCTGAAGGGAGCGTTTCCATCCCGATGTCGCGGCAGGACATCGCGGATTATCTCGGCCTCACTATCGAGACCGTCAGCCGCACCCTTTCGGCGCTGGCAAAGCGCGGGGTCATTTCGGTCGAACCCGGCGGCGTGCGCGTACTGAAGGAAGGCTTGATCGGGGAACTTGCGGCGGGTTGATTCAAATCAAGGGACCACCGCGGTCCCGGTGATAGCTCCGTTGCGACGCATCATGGAAGGAACGGCCTGTGGATTTCGATCCTGTCCTGCTCGCCCGCATTCAGTTCGCTTTCACGATCACGTTCCACATCATTTTTCCGAGCTTCACCATCGGGCTGTCGGCTTACATCACGACGCTAGGCGTGATGTGGATGCGCACCGGAGATGAAAAATTTCATCGGCTGATGAAGTTCTGGATCAAGATTTTTGCCGTGTCCTTCGCCATGGGCGTCGTGTCGGGGATCGTGCTGTCCTATCAGTTCGGCACCAACTGGAGCCGCTTCTCGGTCGTGGTCGGCAACGTGATCGGGCCGCTGATCGGTTACGAGGTGCTGACGGCGTTTTTCCTCGAAGCCACCTTCCTTGGAATTCTGTTGTTCGGTTTCAACAAGGTGCCGCCGTGGCTCTACACGTTGTCGGCAGGGGTCGTTGCCGTCGGCACCGCGATGTCGGCGTTCTGGATTCTGTCGGCCAATAGCTGGATGCAGACGCCGACGGGTCACGAGATGCGGAATGGTGTCGCGTTCCCGGTGGACTGGTTCTCCATCGTGTTTAATCCGAGCTTCCCCTATCGCATGGCGCACATGCTGAACGCGGCGTACCTCACGACCGCCTTTGTCGTGCTCGCGGTGGGCGCGCGCTATCTGCTCGCCGGAAAATTTGTCGAGGAAGCGCGCACGATGATGCGGATGGCAATTGGCCTCACGGTCATTCTTGCCCCGCTTCAGCTTTTCATCGGCGATCAGCACGGGCTGAACACGCTCAAATATCAGCCGATCAAGGTCGCGGCGATGGAAGGCCATTGGGATGGCTCCAAGCCCGGCGATTTTCACATCTTCGCGTGGCCGGACGAAAAAACCGAAACGAATCGTTTTGCGATTTCAATTCCGCGCGGCTCGTCGCTGGTCCTGACGCATGATCCGAATGGATTGTTTCCCGGTCTCAAGAGCGTGCCTGCGTCCGAACGCCCGCCCGTGGCGAATGTGTTCTTTAGCTTTCGCATCATGCTGGCGATCGGCTTTTACATGATAGGCGCGGCATTGTTCGGCGCATGGCTGTGGTGGCGCAGAAAGTTGTTCCAGACGCGATGGTTCTTGCGCGTTGTGTCCTTCACATGGTGGTCGGGCTTTGTCGCCGTGATCGCGGGATGGGTTGTCACCGAAAGCGGACGCCAGCCGTGGATTGCTTACGGCATCCTTCGCACTGCGGACGCAATATCGCCGGTGCCGGGGGCAAGCATCGCGGGCACGCTTGTGTTGTTCGTCTTTGCCTACGGCATCGTGTTCTCGATGGGCATTTATTACATCAACCGTCTGATCGCGCACGGCCCGCAAGGCAGCGCGGTGAAAGAGAGCGAGGGCGTTGCCAGTCGTCCGCTCGCTGCCGCGGCGAAAGCCGCCGGCGAAGCCACGGGGAATTGAGCCATGGAATGGTATCTTCCGGTTCTCTGGGCCATGCTGATCGGAACGGCGGTCGCGCTCTATGTCGTTCTCGATGGGTTCGATCTTGGCGTCGGAATTTTGTTTCCCTTCGCCAAGGACGAGACCGAACGCGACCAGATGATGCGCTCGATTGCGCCGTATTGGGACGGCAACGAGACATGGCTCGTGCTCGGCGGCGGCGGTTTGTGGGTTGCTTTCCCGGTTGCATACGCCGTCATCATGCCGGCGGTGTATCTGCCGGTGATGGTCATGCTGGTGTCGCTTGTGTTTCGCGGCGTCGCGTTTGAATTCCGCACCGTGTCGCGAAGCAAGAAGGCGTGGAATTTTGCCTTCGCCGCAGGCTCGACGCTTGCGGCGTTCTCGCAAGGCATTGTGCTTGGTGCGCTCATTCAGGGCATCAAGACGCAGAACGGCGCGTTCTCGGGCGGACATTTCGATTGGGCGACGCCGTTTACGCTTTTGTGCGGATTGTCGCTGGTCGCAGGCTACGGTCTGCTCGGCGCGACCTGGCTGGTGATGAAAACGGACCTAGGCGTGCAGGAGCGCGCGCGGTCGCATGCCAAAGCGCTATTGCTCGCGGTTCTTGTCTGCATGGCGGCGGTGAGTCTTTACACGCCGCTCGCATTCGAGCGCATTGCGCAGCGCTGGTTTTCGATTCCGAATTTCTATTATCTCTGGCCGATCCCGGCGGTTACGGCGCTCGCCGCCTTTGCGCTATGGCGCGGGCTTAAGAAAGAACGAGAGCTGTCGCCTTTCTTCGCGACCATCGCGCTCTTTTTGCTTGGCTATGCCGGGCTTGTGATTTCGAGCTATCCCTATCTCGTGCCACCGTCGCTGACGGTGTGGGACACGGCTGCTGCATCCTCAAGCCTTCTCTTCATGCTGGTCGGCACGCTGATCCTGCTGCCGATCATTCTCGCCTACATCGTGCTGGTGTATTGGATCTTCCGCGGCAAGGTGCGCCACGGCGAGAGCTATCACTGAGCGGGTGTCGCCGGTGAGGATGCCGGCCGTACCAGGCCCCAGCCGATCCGCAGCAGCGGCCGCCACACTTGGATCGTGCGATCGAATGCGCGGGGCACATCGGTGATCAGGTCGGGATAGCGCGCTTTGATGTCGGGCGGCGGTGTTCCCGCCTGATCGGCCGCGGGCCAAACGATGATCGCGCCCTTATCCGCAATATCCGCTGCACTTGGTTTCGCAAGGCCCGGAGTATCGCCCAGAACGCGCGGACGATTTGGCGCGCCCGCCGCAAGCATCAGCGCCAGATTACGGTCGCCGCCGACATAGGCCAGCGGCTTGCCGGTGCGGCGCTCGAACGTCTCGGCGAAGAAGCGCCCGACGGCGGTCGCCGGCTGCGCAATTCGAAGATCAGCGCCAAGGAGCGGCGCGGTCGTGACGAATACCGAAACCAGCAGCGGCGGAACGAGCAAAAGAACCGCCCATGCCCATCCGATGATCCGCTGATTGTGCAGTGTGATGTCCGGGCCTGCGGCGACGACCAGCGCCAGCGCTGAGAACGCCACGATCGGCGCAGGATTAAGTGCGCCCGCATATCCGATGAGCGCTGCTGCGGCGGTCACGACAACCGGCGGCGCAATCGCAACATAGAAGATCAGCGCGCGTTCGAGCGAATTTACCGCGTATCCCGCGATCACCGGCGCGCCCTCGCGGCGCACCCATATTGCATTCGCCGCGAGTGCCGCAAGGATCGCAAATCCGAAATGGGAGAAAATCACCGTGCCCGCGAGCCGGAGCCATCCGACAATGTTTTGATTGAGCGTATCGACATGGCGCAAATTCGTAATGCGGGGCAGCGTTTCGTTGAACGATTGTTTCAGCAGCGCAATCGGAACGAAAGCAACGCACAGCACGACGAACGCAGCACCTAGCGCATAGGGCGAAAGCAATCGCGCACGTACCGCCGGGCGGATGAAGGCGAAGATCACGAGAAGGGTCACGAGGATCAGGCCGAGATAGCTCGTGAGCATCAGCAGCGCTAAGTCCGCAGCAAGCACGAACCACCAGCGCCCGTCATCGACCGTGACTGCGCGGTGAAACAAAAGGACACCGAGCGTCCACAGCGGCATCGCGAGAAGCGCCGGAGTGTAATCCGGCGTTGCTGCGGACAAGGCCGAGATTCCGGCCATCAGCAAAATTGTAAGCACGGCCTGCCGCTCGCCGACCAGCGTGGACGCGAGCCTGAACACAATCCAGTAGGTCGCGATCACGCAAAGCTGCGCCAGCGCGTAGACGCCGATCACGCGATTTCCGGCAAGCCGAAACGCAGCATGCGCCGCCCAATAGCCGAGCGGCGGTCCTACTTCCGGGGAAATTCCCGCGTCGCGGCCAATCGCAAGCACTTCAAGGAGATTGCCGGGCGGGGTCGAATAGAAAATGGCCGGAACGAGCGTCCAGATCGCGGCCTGGATCAGCGTCACCGTCCAGAACATGAGGCGCGGCCGCAGGCGCAGGATTTCGACAAACAGGGAAACGTGAAGCATTTGGTACTCAAATGAGGCCGGTACGCAGTATCAGCGAGCGCGTGGAAAGGTCGTTCCGGCCCTGCTGGTTCGACTGTCGCTTGTCCGGAGAAATTTTTCTAGAGCGGCAGGTCGATTGCGCCGCAATCCTGAGGCGCGATGATACCTTCCGCGATGCGAACCGGCGAAAATGTGCGGCGGTGATGGATGCATGGCCCGAGCCGCTGCAGCGCCGCAAAATGCTCCGGCACCGAATAGCCCATATGCCTCTCAAAGCCGTAGCCCGGATGTGCTGCTCCAACTCGCATCATCAGCCGGTCGCGCGTCACCTTGGCGACGATCGAGGCCGCCGCAATCGAGAGAACCAGTGCGTCGCCTGAAATGACCGCCTGGCAATCGCAACCGGCGTCGATCTTGTCCACGCCATCGACAAAAACGAGTTTGGGACGGCAAGGAAGTCCGCGCACTGCGCGCGCAAGCGCCCATAGCGACGCTTGCCGTATGTTGTCGCGGTCGATCCGGGCCGGTGAGCCTATGGCGACGGCGACTTCGGCGGTGGCGCAGATTTTCAAATAGAGCGCCTCGCGCTCCTCGTGATTGAGTTTCTTGGAATCGTTCAGGCCCCGCGGGATGCGCTTTGGATCGAGCACGACGGCTGCGGCAACCACGGGCCCCGCGAGCGGGCCGCGCCCGGCCTCGTCACAGCCTGCGACCGGCCACAATCCGTTATTGATCGCACGCCGTTCGCGCCGGAATGTCGGGCGCTGGATTTCTTCGCGCAGCTTCAGGCGCGGGGACTTGGTTGAGATGGCACGACTCATGGCGCGATCCTGCGCGCAGCGCCGCTCAAGTCAAAGCGGAACCAGACAATGCAAGAATGGCGGGGATAATCAGTCGGGCAGAATCAGCCGCCCGTCGGCGGCGAAGGCAAAGCCCGGCGCCTGCACGATTTCCCAGACATGTCCGTCCGGGTCGGAGAAATATCCGCGATAACCGCCGTAATCGGTAGGCTCCGGGTTACGCACAGGCTTTGCGCCCGCAGCCAATGCTTTTGTAAAAGCTGCATTCACTTCCGCAGGCGTCGCGCAATTCCACGCCAGCGTCACGCCACCGAAATGCGAACCAGCCTTGCCGTCGGCTTTGGCATCCTCGGCAAGCTTGTCGGCGCTCCACACCGCGAACACGACGCCACCGGCATCGAAGAACGAAATTTCGTCTCCGGTCGCCCGCATCTTTCGTTCAAAGCCGAGGGCTTCGTAAAATGCCGTACTGGCGCGGACATCGCGCACGCCGATGGTGATCGCTGTAAGGCGAGGAGCTGTCATCAAAACAGGCTCAACTGCTCCACGCCCTTTGCGGGCTTCTGGAAATGCTCGGTGGTCAGGCGCGACTTCTCGACATTCAGCCCGAGCTTCTCGCAGGCGGCCTCGAAGCGCCGCCCGATCATCCACGCGTAAGGCCCGGCGCCGGTCATGCGCTTGCCCCAGGCGGAGTCGTAATCCTTGCCGCCGCGCATATCGCGAATGAGCTTCATCACATGGCGATAGCGGTCGGGATAATTTGCCGTCAGCCATTCCTTGAAAAGGTCGCGCACTTCGAGCGGCAGGCGAAGCAGCACATAGCCGGCGCTCTTTACGCCGGCCATTTTGGCGGCATCGAGAATGCGTTCGATGTCCGCGTCGTTGATCGCGGGGATGACGGGCGCGACCATCACCGAAGTCGGAACGCCCGCCGCCGATAATTGCCGCAACGCCTCAAGCCGCCGCGCAGGCGTCGCCGCGCGCGGCTCCATCGTGCGCGCAAGCTGCGGGTCGAGCGTCGTCACCGAGATCGCGACCTTGGCGAGCTTGCGCTCCGCCATGCGCGAGAGAATGTCGATGTCGCGCGTGATGAGTGCGGATTTCGTCACGATGCCGACTGGATGGCCCGCGCGTTCCAGCACCTGCAGAACGCGCCGCATGATCTCGTATTGCTTTTCGATCGGCTGATACGGATCGGTGTTGGTGCCGATCGCGATGGTGCGCGGCTGATAGCCCGGCGCTGCAAGCTCTTTCTCCAGCAGCGCCGGAGCATCCGGCTTCATGAATAGTTTGGTTTCGAAATCCAGTCCCGGCGAAAGCCCGAGGAAGGCGTGGGTCGGCCGCGCGAAGCAATAGACGCAGCCATGCTCGCAGCCGCGATAGGGATTGATCGAGCGGTCGAAGGAAATGTCGGGTGAATCGTTGCGCGTGATGATCTTGCGCGTCGTGTCCGCCTGCACGGCCGTCTTGAATGGCGGAAGTTCTTCGAGGCTCTGCCAGCCGTCGTCGAAGGCGATGCGCGCGATCGGCTCGAAGCGCCCCGACGTATTCGAGAGCGTGCCGCGTCCGCGCCGTCGTTCGCGGCCGACAGCCGTGTCGAGCAGGCCGGACGTATCAGGCTCGCCCCCCGCAGGAAGGCCCGCCGGCCTGGAGGGCGCCAGCGGCGGGTTCTTCAATGCTGCGGAGGAGCGAGCCATGAGCGTTATCTAGTCCTTTGTTTCGAACAAAACAAGAACATCGAAAAAGCCTGTGAAATCTGCCGCATATCGTGGCATCGCTGAGGCGGCGCCCCATGATATGGGGCAACGAAACAAGGCAGCCCCCGTTCCATGCTGAGCGTCGTCATCCCCACCAACGAATCAGAGCGCGTCCTCGTGCGCACGCTCGCCTGCCTCGTCCCGGGTGCGACCGAGGGGCTGATCGGCGACGTGATTTTGGCCGATAGCGGCTCGGCGGACGAAACAGCCAAGGTCGGCGATGTCGCCGGATGCCGCTTCATGTTGCTGCCGGGACCGCTTGGAGCGCGATTGAAGACGGCTGCGGAAGCCGCGCGCGCGCAATGGGTGATGTTCGTGCGTCCGGGCGTCGTGCTCGATTCCGAATGGCTGCGTGCTGTGGAAGATTTTCTCGGAGGTCCGGCAAGTGATGGCATGCAGGCGGCGACGTTCCGGCCGGTGACGCGGGGCTTGCGCGGATCGATGCTGCGCGAAGCTGCGGCGCTTGTGTCGGCATCGCTGTTCAGCAGCCTGCATCCCGATCGTGGCCTCATCATTCACAAGCGGCTTTATCAGCAACTTGGCGGACATCGCGCGGAGGCCGACGATCCCGAACAGGAATTGCTGCGGCGGATCGGGCGTGCGCGCATCGTCACTTTGCGCTGCGGCGCTTCGGTGCTGAACGGCTGACGAATTCAAATCGTGGCTAAAATGAAAACAGCCGGCGGATGATCCGCCGGCTGTCTGTTTTGAAGCGTGATTGCGTGGCTTACACGCAGCCGCCCGCGCCGTTCGGTTTTTTGCCGGCCGGGCAAGTGGGCACGACAGGCTTGGCCGCAGCCGCAGCTCTCGCAGCCGCCTCAGCTTGGGCTTTCTGCGCCGCCGCAATGGCGGCTGCCTTTGCAGCAATCTCGGCCTGAGCCTTTTGCTGTGCTGCGCCAGCCCTTGCGGCGGCATCGGCTTGCGCCTTTTGTGCAGCGGCCTTGTTTGCAGCATCAGCGGCAGCCTTGCCCGCAGCATCGGCCTTGGCCTTGTTTGCAGCGTCAGCGGCGGCTTTGTTTGCTGCGTCTGCAGCAGCCTTGCCCGCAGCGTCGGCCTTGGCTTTGTTTGCAGCATCAGCGGCCGCCTTGTTCGCCGCGTCCGCTTTAGCTTTGTTCGCAGCAGCATCGGCCGCGGCCTTTTCCGCCGCAGCTTTGCCGGCCGCTACCCTGTTGGCAGCATCGCTGTTGGCTTTGTCCGCCGCGGCTTTGTCTGCCGTGGCCTTGTCGGCCGCAAGTTTCGCAGCGTCGGCCCTGGCCTTGTCCGCTACGGCCTTCTCAGCCGCAGCCTTGTCGGCCGCATCGTTTTTGCCGCCGGCATTCTGCTTCGGGTCGACGGCGCCCTGGATGGCACCGGCCTTGCCGGGCTGCTGTGTCGTGGTCGTTGTCTGACCGGTCTTCGGGTCGAACTCCTTGGTGGTCTGCACGCCGGTCTTCGGATCGACGGTGGCTGAGATAGCGGTGCCAATCTGACCGGGCTGCGTGACGGTTGTCTTGGTCTGCCCGGTCTTCGGATCGAATTCCTTGGTGGTCTGCACACCGGTCTTCGGATCGACGGTTGCCGAGATGGCGGTGCCGATCTGGCCGGGCTGTTT
This sequence comes from Pseudorhodoplanes sinuspersici, assembly GCA_945862935.1. Lineage (GTDB taxonomy): Bacteria > Pseudomonadota > Alphaproteobacteria > Rhizobiales > Xanthobacteraceae > Pseudorhodoplanes > Pseudorhodoplanes sinuspersici_A. Next base: position 16,522 of record CAMBBO010000021.1, read on the forward strand.
CGTTGTGGTCGTTGTCTGACCGGTCTTCGGATCGTATTCCTTGGTGGTCAGCACGCCGGTCTTGGGATCGACGGTCGTGGAGATGGCCGTACCGATCTGACCGGGCTGTGACGTCGTTGTCGTCGTCTTTCCAGTCTTCGGGTCGAACTCCTTGGTGGTCTGCACGCCAGTCTTTGGATCGACGGTCGCTGAGACTGCAGTACCGATTTGTCCGGGCTGCGTAACGGTCGTCTTGGTCTGACCGGTCTTTGGATCAGTCTCCTTGGTCGTCTGAACGCCGGTCTTCGGATCGATTGTCGTTGTGATCGCAGTACCGATCTGACCGGGTTGTGTCGTGGTGGTCGTCGTTGCGTTAGCGACAGGCGTGCAATTCGGCGGTGTGCCGGTGAAGCCGGGCGAGCACTTGACGAATCCGGTTCCCCCGAACCCGGCCGGTTTTGCGCCGGTGCCCTGCGCGCCCGTATTTCCAACCACGATTTTGATCGGGCGTCCGTTATTGCCTTCGTTGCGCGTCTTGTTGCCGAACGTCTTGTTGCCGAAAGCCTCACCGAGCTTCGGACGATTTTTTCCGAAGCCCTGCTGCTGGACATTCACCGGCCCGCCCAGCGCGGCTTGAATCAACAGCGGCGCGATACGCGCAAGCGACGGCTTGCATGACAGATTCGGATAATTGCCCCACGGCGCCATGCCGAGCGGGCAATCGCATGACGCGCCACGGCGCGACATACGCAGGTTGCCGCCACGGCATGTGAGATTGCTCACGCATTGGCCGCCCGGTCCCTGCTGCCACGGAGGGCAGGCCGACGCGCCGCTGTCATATTGGCATTCGCCGGTTTCCGGCGCCCAATACCAGCCGCGCGGACAGGCGAGCGGTTCGGCGACGGCATAACCCATCGCTGCGTAATTGGAGCGGCAGGTCGAGCCGGTCCACACGCCGCCGATCTCGCGGCAATTTGCGATCGCACCGTCATAGGCGGACATTGCGGGCATGCGCGGTGCGTTGACTGTGGCGGACGAACTGGTCGGATTGACCTGCCAGTAGCTGTTCTTTTCCTGATCCTGACGGAAATCGGCGACAAGCGAAGGCGCGCCATTCACGACGAGCAGGAAGCGGTCGCTCTCGCGGTTGCGAAGCTGCACATAGGACGTGCCGTCGACCGGCTCGAAGCTCCAGTGCGTCTCATCGGCATCGGCCGGTGCTGCGGTTGCCTTGAGCTGGCCGTTCACGTCCGTGAGATAGGTTTTCTTCCAGCTGTTCTTGATGCGCACGAACGGCGTGCCGGTGACAGCCTCGAACGACCATTGGCCGGAATCCCAGTCCGGCTTCACGCGCGCGACTTCGACGGTACCGGACGCCTGATTGTTCAGCAGCTTGCCGTCGTCGGCGACGGTGAGCATGCGGAAATTTCCGGTCAGTTCGAATTGCTCGATCGGCGAAGCCTGAGGCACCTCGACTTGCACTTCCTGCGGGGCGGCTTGCGCCATCGCCGGAGCCTGAACTGGTGCTGCCATGGTCGGTGCCGGTGCTGCCATTGTCGGCGCTGCCATTGTCGGGGCTGTGCCTCCAATCGGCTACGCAACGCCAGCGGCCGGCGGCGCGACCTGCGCAACGACGGTGCCGCCGACGTCGATGGTGGCGGGCTGATTGGCGGCCGTAACCGCATACAGGCATTTTTCGACATCGTTGGTAACGACCCATGCGTGACCGGCCGATGTCGGCTGTTTCAATTCGGAATTGGGCGCGATGACTGCGATCAGTTTGCGATCGCCCGCCGCATCGAGCCAGTAAAGCCTGCGGCTTTCTGCCGATGCATTGCGGAAGGAAATCTCGACCGCAGCGCCGGGCTGCGATGATTTTAGCGATGCTTCGTTGGTGCAATCTTGTGCACGAGCGTTTCCAATCAGCAGAATTGAAAAGACGAGCGCGCCGCATGCGCGGGCGAAATTCTGGATTTTCATGGTGGCCCCCAAGAACGCCTGCGTCTCACGCCCCGGTTGAAGCCCGGGTTCTTCGGGCGCGCGCAGCGGAAACAATCTACCGCAATCCTCGAGCGAGAACATCGGGCGCGCGCGTTCTCGAAGAAATAATTTTTTGGATGCGACACATTGTTCCAATGAACGCGCGTTCACGCAGCCTCGAAATTCAATCCGAGCGGATTTCCGCTTTCTCGTAGCTGCACCGAGGTATACTTGACTCAGTCAAGTATTTCGCAAATCCTGCGGGCCAGTAAACGATGACGGGTGCCTAAAATGTCAGCAAGCGTCCCAGATACGCGCGTCGCGGCGATGCGGCGCTTTTCGCGCTTCTACACACGCCGGATTGGGCTGTTGCAGGGGGACTTTCTCGATAGCCCCTTCTCGCTCACGCAGGGGCGCGTGCTCTATGAATTGTCGAAGCGCGACGGGCTGACCGCGAGCGATCTCGCCGCCGATCTCGGCCTCGATCACGGTTATCTCAGCCGCATCCTTGCCCGCTTCGAAAAACAAAAGCTGATTGCGCGCTCGCGTTCAAAGCAGGATGCGCGGCAAAGTCATCTCGCGCTGACCGCCAAGGGGCGCAAGGCGTTCGCACCACTCGACAGGCGTTCGCACGATCTCGTACAGCACATGCTGGAAAAGCTCGCGCCCGGCGGGCAAAAGCGCGTTACCGATGCAATGCGAACGATCGAGTTATTGATCGGCGAAAACCCGCCGCCGCCCGAAGTGAAGCTGCGCACGCACCGTCCCGGCGATATGGGATGGGTTGTCGAGAAGCATGGCGCGCTCTACGCGAAGGAGTACGGCTGGAACAACCACATCGAGGCGATCACCGCCGAGATTGTCGCGGCCTTTCTGAAAAACTTCGATCCGAAACGTGAGCGTTGCTGGATCGCGGAACTGGATGGCGACATCGTCGGCAGCGTGTTCCTTGTGCGCGACACCGATAAGGTCGCGCGCATCCGGTTGCTGATGGTCGATCCGGCGGCAAGAGGGCTTGGCGTCGGTAAGCGCCTGACCGGGGAATGCATCACGTTCGCGCGGCAAGCCGGATACCGGCGCATCACGCTGTGGACCCATGCTGTGCTGAAAGCCGCGCGCGGAATTTATCAGCAGGCCGGGTTCAAGCTGACCAAGGAATGGGTGCACGACGATTTCGGCAAGCCGGAAGCCAGCGAAATCTGGGATATGGACCTTTAAACCGTCGAGCCCTTTGCCTTTGCGCGCCGCAGATGCTCATCGAGCCGCGGCATGATTTCCACGAAGTTGCACGGCCGGTAGCGATAATCCAGCTGGTGCACGAGGATGTCGTCCCACGCATCCTTGCACGCACCGGGCGAGCCAGGCAGACAGAAGATGTAGGTCGCGCCTGCAACGCCCGCGGTCGCGCGTGTCTGGATCGCGGACGTGCCGATCTTGCGTTCGCTGACAAGAAGAAACATTGCGCCGAACGCATCCATCCGTTTTTCGAATAGCGGCTCAATGGCCTCAGGCGTCACGTCGCGTCCGGTGAAGCCTGTGCCGCCGGTGGTGATGATGGCGTCGATGGATTTATCCACGATCCACGCTTTTATCTGCGCGCGGATTTTCTCCACCTCGTCGGTGACGATATTTCGCGCGGCGATGGAATGCCCGGCCTTCTCGATCCGCTCAACAAGCGTCGTGCCGGACTTGTCGTCGGCAAGTTCGCGCGTGTCGGATACCGTCAGCACCGCGATTTTCAGCGGGATGAACTCGCGCGTCTCGTCGAGGCCGGGCATGGCGCGTTTTTCAAGCCGCTAGATATTCGCCGCCTGGAACGTGTTGCAAGCCGACACCTTGCCTTGCTGGAAGCCGGTCGTGAACCAGCGCTTGCGCTGTTCAGCCGAGCCGTGGGTGAAGGCGTCCGGCACGACGCGGCCTTGCGTTCGCCGCTGCAGATTGTCGTCGCCGATGGCCGTTGCGGTCTGCAACGCTGCGTCGATGTCGCCCGGATCGAGGAACGCCTTGCGCTGCTCGGAGCGGTTCGCCCATACGCCTGCGAGGCAATCGGCCTGCAATTCGACGCGCACCTGAATCTGGTTCGCGCGCGTACGATCTCCCGCCGCCTGTTGGGCCTGCTGCGCCTTCGGTAAAATGCCGAGCAGGTTCTGCACGTGATGGCCGACCTCGTGCGCGAGCACATAGGCTTGCGAGAACTGGCAGGCCTTGCCGCTGCAGCCACGGAATTTCTGCTCGATCTGCTGGAAGAATGACGTGTCGATGTAGATGCGCTGGTCGGTCGGGCAATAGAACGGCCCCATCGCGGCTTGCGCGAAACCGCATCCGCCCTGGATCGCGCCGGAGAACAACCGCAGCTTTGGCGCACGATAACGCTGACCGCTTTCGCGGAAGATTTCCTGCCACGTGTCTTCGGTATTGCCGAGCACCGCCGCGACAAATCCGCCGGCATTGTCGGTCGGCGCGCCGGTGGTGGTGCTGCGCGGTTGGGTGCGCGGCTGATATTGCGATTCCATGCCCGGCGATCCGCGGCCGGACAAAATCTCCGCGCCGCCGATCAGGATGCGCGGGTCGATGCCGAGCGCCCAGCCGACAAGGCCGAGAATGACCATCGTGCCGATGCCCAGTCCTCCGCCGCCAAGCCCGAATCCGCCGCCACCGCCGCCGCCAAACCCGCCGCCTTCGCCGCGCGAATCTTCGACATTGTCGCTTCGGCGAAAATCTTCCCAG
>CAMBBO010000022.1 GCA_945862935.1 Pseudorhodoplanes sinuspersici
CGCTTAGGAGGGCGTGCATCCCGCGCCCCTCATCGGGATGGCCGGGACAAGCCCGGCCATGACGGGATAGCTTGGACTATCGTTCTCGGCATTTACGACTCATGCGCCTCCTCGCCATCGACACCGCTCTCGAAGCCTGCTCCTGCGCGATCCTCGATACCGGACGCCGCGAGCCGCTGATGGCTTTGCGCAGTGAGGAAATGTCGCGCGGCCACGCAGAAGTGTTGCTGCCGCTCGTTGCCGAAATGATGAAAGAATCAAACATCGTATTTTCGTCGCTGGACCGTGTCGCGGTGACGACCGGCCCCGGCAGCTTCACCGGCCTGCGCGTCGGCATCGCTGCGGCGCGCGGCATCGGACTTTCTGCGGAAAAACCCGTGGTCGGGCTTTCAACGCTGGCAGCGCTCGCAGCCCCGCACATTGCCGAAGACGACAGCCTTCCAGTCGTGGTCGCAATCGATGCGCGTCACAGCCACGTCTATCTGCAAGTTTACGGACCCGGCGGACGCACGCTGATTTCACCGCGCATCGCGCCATTGCAGGAGGCCATCGCAGCCGCGCAGGCCGCACCGGCACGGATTGTCGGCTCGGCGGCGCAAGCCGTCGCTGACGGATGCAGCGAAACGCCAATCCTTGTCGATGCGCGCCGCTTCGCCGACATTGTCTGGGTCGCCCGCCTTGGGGCCGCTGCGAATGAAGGCGCCGCTGCAAAGCCGCTCTATCTGCGCGCGCCGGATGCACAGCCGCAAACCGCATCGCAATTGCCGCGCCGATGATTTCATTTCTCCGGCGATGGTTTTCTCCCGAAGCTGCGCTGAGCGACGCAAGCGTACGTGATGCGGGTGCAATCGCGCGGCTGCATGCGGATTCTTTTCGCCGGGGATGGAGCGACGACGAAGTTGAGGCGCTTCTGGCTGACCGCGCGGTGTTGACGCATCGCGCGACCATCGGCGGGAAACTTGCCGGCTTCGTCATGTCGCGGATCGCTGCGGACGAAGCCGAAATTCTTTCGGTCGCGGTGACGCGCTGGTGCCGGGGATCGGGACTTGCGGCAAGGCTTTTGCGGCTGCATCTCAGCAGGCTTGCCGCGCGCGGGGTGGCTGCGATTTTTCTCGAAGTCGAGGAAAACAACCAACCGGCCATCCGGCTTTATCGCCGCGCCGGGTTCGAGCAGGTTGGCAAGCGTGAAGGTTATTATCCGGGCCACGCGGCCCCGACCGCAGCCCTCATCCTGCGGCGTGATATCGACTGAAATCGCGGGCCGCTCTATGCTAAGGGCGCTCCGTGGAGAACGGACATTGAGTACGAAAGCACCAAGCACTATCGAAATGCGCTGCCAGGAGAAGGGCATGCGCATGACCGAACAGCGCCGCACCATCGCGCGGGTGCTGAACGATTCCGACGACCATCCGGATGTCGAGGAACTCTACCGGCGCTGCGCCAAGATCGACGGGCGCATTTCCATTTCGACGGTCTATCGCACGGTCAAGCTGTTCGAGGATTCCGGCATCATCGAGCGTCACGATTTCCGCGAGGGCCGCGCGCGTTTCGAGCAGATCCCCGACACGCACCACGATCACCTCATCAACCTGCGTACCGGCGAAGTGATCGAGTTCCAGTCCGAGGAGATCGAACGGCTGCAGGCCGAAGTCGCGCGCAAGCTCGGCTACAAGCTCGTGGATCATAGGCTGGAGCTTTATGCCGTGCCGCTGGACGACCCCAAAAAGAACTCCTGACCGTGTGGCGCGTTGTGCTTGAAGCGCGCCCGAACCGACCTAAATCACCCAATAATGGGGCTTTTCCGGCCCGGCATTCCTTTTTGGGGTGAAAGGCGCTAATACGGCGCCGATGGGCCGACCCCAGCGAAACACGGGAAATCTGGAAGCCTTTGACCGATGAATCGGCACGACTGAGGCGCCGGCAGCCCGAATGGCCCAACCGACCGGCATGAACGGACCCCGCAAGCTCTACGTCAAGTCATACGGCTGCCAGATGAACGTCTACGACTCGCGTCGTATGGCGGACACGCTGGCGCCTGAGGGATTCGTCGAGACCACGCAGATCGAAGACGCCGATCTTGTCATCCTCAACACCTGCCACATCCGCGAGAAGGCCGCCGACAAGGTTTATTCCGAATTGGGCCGCATCCGGCAGATGAAGGATGCTGCTGCGCGCGAAGGCCGCAACATCACGATTGGCGTCGCAGGCTGCATCGCGCAGGCCGAGGGCGAAGAAATTTTACGCCGCGAAAAGGCCGTCGATATCGTCGTCGGCCCGCAGAGCTATCATCGCCTGCCGCAACTGCTCGAACGCGCCAAACGCTTCGGACGCGCAATCGACACCGAATTTCCGGTCGAGGATAAATTCGATGCGCTCGCTCAGCCGAGCAAAGACTCCATCCGCGCGCGCGGCGTGACCGCGTTCGTGACTGTTCAGGAAGGTTGCGACAAGTTCTGCACGTTCTGCGTCGTGCCTTATACGCGCGGCGCGGAGATGTCGCGGCCGGTTGCGAAGATCGTTGACGAAGCAGAACGTCTCGCCGATGCGGGCGTGCGCGAGATCACGCTGATTGGGCAGAACGTGAATGCCTATCACGGCGAAGGTACCGACGGACGCACTTGGGGCCTCGGCCGGTTGCTCGCACAGATCGCCGAAATTCCCGGCATCGCGCGCTTGCGTTATTCAACCAGCCATCCAAACGACATCGACGACGCACTGATCGAAGCGCATCGCGACCTGCCCGCGGTCATGCCGCATCTTCATTTGCCGGTGCAATCCGGCTCCGACCGCATCCTCGCCGCGATGAACCGCCGCCACACCCGCGCAGATTATTTTCGTGCGATCGAGCGATTGCGCGACGCGCAGCCCGGCATCACGTTTACCTCTGATTTCATCATCGGTTTTCCGGGCGAAACCGAGCAAGATTTCCGCGACACGATGAGTCTTGCCGCAGACGTGCGATTCGTTTCGGCCTATTCGTTCAAGTATTCGCCGCGCCCCGGCACGCCTGCCGCCGACATGAGCGAACAGGTGCCGGAAGAGATAAAATCGGAACGCCTGCTCGAATTGCAGGCATCAATCGACAACATTCAAGCGGCATTCAACCGCGACTGCGTTGGACAGACTTTCGACGTGCTGTTCGAGAAGGAAGGCCGGAAACCCGGACAGACCGTCGGGCGTTCAGTCAACCTGCAGCCGGTTCACGTCGATGCGGTGATCGCGCCCGGCACGATCCTGCCGGTGCGGGTCGATACGCTGCACGCCTACAGCTTGTTCGGCGCGCTCGCTGACACGTCAGTGCCGCGTCATCAAAATGAAGCCCTCGCAATGGCAGGAGTCTGACACGTTGCGCAATTACAAACCCGATAACGGCGCTCCGCTTCCTGCGACGACCGGACCGATGACCCAGACTGTTCTCGCCTTCGACGACAACCGCCTCGCCTCTGCGCTGTTCGGCCAATACGGGCAGAATCTCGCGCTGATCGAACGCAAGCTCGGCGTGGTCGCGGATTCGCGCGGCAACCATGTCACGCTTGAAGGCACGCGCGACGCCTGCGATCAGGCGCGGCATGTTCTCGAATCGCTCTACGAGCAACTGAAAACCGGCGGCGATGTCGTCGTGGGCGATGTCGAAGGCGCAATCCGCCACACGCTCGCGCAAGGCTCGCTGTTCGAGGCGGAGCCTGCTGCGGCGAAATCCGGGAACGCGCCCGCGAACGCGAAAGCCGGTTTCGAAGCAATCAATCTGCGCAAGCGCCCGGTGCGGGCGCGCACGGCGGCGCAGGATGCCTATATCCGCGCGCTGAAGCGGCACACGCTGGTGTTCGGCGTGGGGCCTGCGGGCACCGGCAAGACATGGCTCGCTGTCGCGCATGCGGTATCGCTGCTCGAACGCCGCGAGGTCGACCGCATCATCGTGTCGCGCCCCGCCGTCGAAGCGGGAGAACGCCTCGGCTTTCTTCCCGGCGATCTGAAAGAAAAAGTCGATCCCTATTTGCGCCCGATCTACGACGCGCTGTTCGATCTGATGGACATGCGCGTGGTCGAGCGTGCGATGGAAGGCGGCGAGATCGAGATCGCACCGCTCGCCTTCATGCGCGGACGCACGCTGCACAACGCAGCGGTGATTCTCGACGAAGCGCAGAACACCACCGCCATGCAGATGAAGATGTTCCTGACGCGGCTCGGCGAGAACAGCCGCATGATCGTGACCGGCGATCCAAGCCAGATCGATCTGCCGCCCGGACAGGTATCCGGCCTCAATCAGGCGCTGCAAATTCTGGACGGCGTCGAAGGCGTCGGTGAAGTAACGTTCAACGCGGGCGACGTGATCCGCCATGAACTCGTGGCGCGCATTGTCGCGGCCTATGACAAACATGCCCCGGCGCCGAATGTCGCTGCGCGGCGCGAGAGAAAGGAATGACGGCGATGCCGGCCGCGCGCAAAGCGCCGCTCATCGACATCATCCGAAACTCCGACCTGTGGGATGGCCTGCCGGAGGCGGACGATATCGTGCGCCGCGCCATTGCCGAAGCACAGCGCGAGGCATCGAGCGGCGAGGCTGAGATTGCTATCGTGCTCACCGATGATTCGGAAATCCGCGACCTCAACCGCACCTGGCGGCAGCAGGACAAGCCGACCAACGTGTTGTCGTTTCCAGCGGGCGCGAGTGGCGGTACGCATCTGGGCGACATCGTGATCGCGTTCGAAACGGTCGCGCGCGAAGCCAGCGCGGAACACAAAACGGTCGGGCACCATCTCGCGCATCTGACCGTGCACGGATATCTTCACCTGCTCGGCCATGACCACAACGACGACAGCGAAGCGGAAAAGATGGAGCGGCTCGAAACTGCCATTCTTGCGCGCCTCGGCATCGCCGACCCTTATGCGGCCGCATAACCATGCCTGACAACGAAGAAGCCGCGCGCGGCGAAACGGCGGCATCTAGCGACAATCGCAATCTTCCTGTGCCTGTGCCCGCACAGGTGCCGGGCGAGGAATCGTTCGGGCTTTTCAGCCGCTGGCTCCGCGCATGGCGCGGTTGGCGCACCGGCTCGATACGCGCCAACCTCGAAGACTTTCTCGAAACAGGCACGCTGGTCGAATCCGGTTTCACGCCGCAGGAAAGCCGGATGCTGCGCAACCTGCTCGGCCTGCGCGAGCGTCGCGTGGTCGATGTCATGGTGCCGCGCGCCGACATCATCGCCGTGCAGCAGGACATCATTCTCGGCGAACTGGTGAAAGTATTCGAGAAAGCCAGTCATTCGCGGCTGGTCGCGTATAACGATACGCTCGACGATCCGGTTGGCATGATCCATATCCGCGACCTGATCGCATTCATGACGGCGCGCGCTACGGTCGGCGCCAGGATAAATTCCAAGCGCAAGAAACCCTTCGCTGCGGGCCTTGATCTCAAGGCGGTCGATCTTTCGCTGCCGCTGGTCTCAACCGGAATTATCCGGCCGATCCTGTTCGTGCCGCCGTCGATGCCGGTGATCGACCTGCTCGCGAAGATGCAGGCCACGCGCATTCATCTTGCGCTGGTGGTCGATGAATATGGCGGCACCGACGGAATCGTATCGATCGAGGATATCGTCGAGCAGATCGTCGGCGAGATCGAGGACGAGCACGATGAGGATGAAGCGCCAAGCGTGGTGCGCCAGCCGGACGGCTCGTATGTCGCCGACGCGCGCGCAAGCCTCGAAGACGTCACAGCAATCGTCGGTCAAGGATTCGATGTGGGCGACGTTGCCAAGGAAGTCGATACGCTTGGCGGCTATCTCGTCACGCGCGTCGGCCGTGTGCCGCTGCGCGGCGAGCTTGTGCCCGGCCCGCCGCCGTTCGAAATCGAAGTGCTCGACGCCGATCCCCGCCGCATCAAGCGCGTGAAAATTCATCGCGGCAAAGAGCGCCGTCCGGGCCGCGATCCGAAACCTTCGGCCAGCGTGACGGCCTCTCCCGCCGATCAGAGACGCGCGGATTCCTCTGGCGGCACGCGACAGTGATCCGCCGCATCGCCCATTCGATTATTCTCTCGTGGGGCTGGCGGCGGCACGCGGCGGCATTCTGCGCCGGAGCGGTTTCGGTGCTTGCGCTCGCGCCGTTCGATCTGTGGCCCGTTCTGTTCCTCACGTTTCCGGTTCTGGTCTGGCTGGTCGATGGAGCGGCCGCGGGCAAACTCGGCGGCGTCCCCGCAGCCGCGCTGACCGGATGGTTTTTCGGCTTCGGATATTTCTTTGCCGGGCTTTATTGGATCGGCAACGCGTTCCTCGTCGATGCCAAGATTTTCGGCTGGCTTCTGCCATTCGCGGTGACGATCTTGCCGGCAGGGCTTGCCATCTTCACCGCGTTCGGCGCCGGCCTTGCGCGGCTTTTATGGCGGCGCGGACCGCTACGGATTCTCGCGCTCGCCGTGGGCCTGACCATCGCTGAATGGCTGCGCGGACATGTGCTGACCGGCTTTCCGTGGAATGCGTATGGCTATGCGCTCACCGGGCCGCTCATCCTTGCGCAAGGCGCGGCGTTGCTCGGTCTGTGGGGCCTGACATTTTTGGCGGTCGCGATTTTTTCCAGTCCAGCGACGCTTGCCGACGAAGAACCCGACACCCGCCGCCCGTGGATCCCGCTGACCCTCGGCGCGATCATGCTTGCGGGCCTTGCCGGATATGGCGTGATGCGGCTTCGCCAGTCGCCGACGTCCTACGTTGACGGTGTGCGGCTGCGGATCATGCAGCCAAATTTGCAGCAGGATCAAAAGTTCAATTACGCCGCACGCCGGGATGTGATGGCACGCTATCTCGCTTTGTCTGATCGCGCCACCGGCCCGCAGAGCACCGGAATGCGCGATGTGACGCATCTCATCTGGCCGGAATCGGCATTTCCATTTTTACTGACGCGCGAACCTGAGGCGATGGCGCAGATCGCGGAGCTGTTGCCGCCCGGTACAGTGCTGATGACGGGTGCCGCGCGCGCCGCCGACGATGTGAACGCAAATACGCGGCCGCTACGCGCCTATAATTCGATCTACACCATCGATCACGACGGCACGATACTTTCGATCTACGACAAAGTGCATCTCGTTCCCTTTGGCGAGTATCTACCATTCCAGTCTGCGCTGGAAAAACTCGGGCTGATGCAGCTCACCAAATTGCCCGGAGGATTTCTCTCCGGCGACCGCCGCCGCTCCTACGAGGTGCCGCGCGCGCCGCGCTTTCTGCCGTTGATCTGCTACGAAATCATCTTCCCGGGCGACGTAACGCCGGCCGGCGAGCGGCCGGGATGGATGTTGAACGTCACGAATGATGCGTGGTTTGGCCTGAGTGCCGGGCCTTATCAGCACTTTCATCAGGCCCGCGTGCGCGCCATTGAAGAAGGTTTGCCGCTTGTGCGCTCTGCGAACACAGGCATCTCCGCTGTCACTGATCCATTAGGACGCATTATCAAGATGCTGCCGCTTGGAGTTGAGGGCGTGCTGGATTCACCTCTGCCGCGGCAGATTGCCCCGCCATTTATTGCGCGCGTTGGTGACGGATTAATCGCGCTTATGGTCGCTGCTAGTATCCTGGTATTGCTTCTGCGCCGCCGCGCAGCGTAACCGCGGCATCATCAACACAATCGTGATTTTGCGGCCTCAATTTCCGCGTGTGTTCATCGTAATGAACATAAATGTTCACGCACGCGAACTCGTCATGCAATTTTGCCGGGCGCCATTTCAATCGATCTAAATTTTATTGCGAACGTCGCGCGGCTGCTGCAATACACACTTACGCATCGCGTATTTGAACTCATCATTGCTGGTCATGTGCCTTTTGCATGTTTTGCGTTGTGAAGAGATCCATTTGCCGTTGCACGCCGTAGCAACCTGTTCCGACGCGCTCTTTCAGCGCGGCGAGGAGTGAGTGGAATGTTGAAGAAGACCCCCAATCCGATCGACAAGCACGTCGGCAGCCGCGTGCGTATGCGTCGGATGATGCTCAGCATGAGCCAGGAGAAACTGGGGGACGCGCTCGATCTGACATTCCAGCAAGTGCAGAAATACGAGAAGGGCACGAACCGCATTGGCGCGAGCCGCTTGCAGCAGATTTCTCAAATCCTGCAGGTGCCGGTCTCCTTCTTTTTCGAAGGCTCGCCCGAATCCGGCGGCGAGTTTTCCGAGTCGGCGTCACCGAGCTACGTGTCGGACTTCCTCGCGACCTCGGACGGTCTTGCCCTCACCAAGGCGTTCATGCGGATCGACGATCCGAAGCTGCGCCGCAGGATCGTCGATCTGGTCCAGCAGATTTCTGGCGAAAACGGGGGCTAGCGCCCGTTTCGGCCCATGTCCACCGTGCGCCGCCGGGGCCGCCTGCCCACGTCTTGACCGCGCACCGGGACCTTGCAAAAAGCACCTCCTCAACTAGCCGACGCAAGGTTTTGGGCCTTCGTCACCACGAGGGGATTTTAGACCGTGTCGCGCAAGAGCTTCCTGTTCACCAGCGAATCCGTGTCCGAGGGACATCCAGACAAGGTTTGCGACCAGATTTCGGACGCGATCCTTGATGCGTTCCTCGCAAACGACATCAAGCTTGGCATCGAAGACGACAGCCAGACCAACACGCGGCTTGGCTGCGAAACGCTCACGACGACGAACAAGATCGTCATCGCGGGCGAATGCCGCGGACAGGAACCGCTGCTGAAGAAGTTCAACGGTTCGACCGTGATGAACCGCGAATTGCTGACCCAGATCGCGCGCGGTGTCGTGAAGGACATCGGCTACGATCAGGATGGCTTCTCCTGGCGCGGCGCGGATGTCGAAGTGCTGCTGCATGGGCAGTCACCCGACATCGCAATGGGCGTCAACGCCAAGAAGAAAAAGGGCGAAGAAGAAGAAGGCGCAGGCGACCAGGGCATGATGTTCGGGTACGCCTGCAACGAGAGCGAAGTGTACGAGAAAGGTTCGTACATGCCGGCTCCGATTTTCTTCGCACACAAAATCCTGCGCACGCTGTCCGAACAGCGCCGCTCCGGCAAGCTGTTCGACCTTCAGCCCGACGCCAAGAGTCAGGTGACGGTGCAATACGAAAACGGCAAGGCCGTCGGCTGCACCAAGGTCGTCGTCTCGACACAGCACAACGCGCAAAATCGCAACGGCAAGAAATACACGCCGGGCATGGTGCGCGACCTGATCGAGGCCGCGGTCGCGTCGTCGTTGCCGAAAGGCTGGATGCCGAAAAAATCGAGCGACTTCCTCGTCAACCCGACCGGCAATTTCGTCGTCGGCGGACCGGACGGCGATTGCGGCCTGACCGGGCGCAAGATCATCGTCGATACTTACGGCGGTTACGCTCCGCATGGCGGCGGCGCATTCTCCGGCAAGGACCCGACCAAGGTGGACCGCTCGGCGGCCTATGCCACGCGCTATCTCGCAAAGAACGTGGTCGCGGCCGGCCTTGCTGATCGCTGCACCATTCAGGTCGCTTATGCGATCGGCGTCGCCGATCCGATGTCGGTTCTCGTGGATACCCACGGCACCAGCAAGGTCGACGAGCGCAAGCTTGAGAAAATTCTGCCGCAGATGTTCCGGCTGACGCCGACCAACATCCGCCGCTCGCTCAAGCTGAACAAGCCGATCTATCAGCGCACCGCTGCCTACGGCCATTTCGGCCGCGCCCCGGACAAGGATGGCGGCTTCTCGTGGGAAAAGACCGATCTCGCGGCGCAGCTGAAGAAGCAGTTCTGAGTCATTGGCTTTAGCCGAACGAAAATGGCCGGGGCCTTCCCGGCCATTTTTATTTGTGGTTACGAAACCCGATGAGCGAGAGCGAGCGATATACCGGCGCATTCTTCGGCCGTCGCAAGGGCAAGCCGCTGCGCGCGCATCAGGCCGACCTGATCGGCAATCTGCTGCCGAAACTCGCACTCGATCTGTCGCAGCCCGCGCCTGCCGATTCGCACACGCTGTTCCCGGCGCAAGCAACGGAAGTGCGTCTGGAAACCGGCTTTGGTGGCGCGGAGCATCTGATCGCGCAAGCACAGGCGCATCCAAATGTCGGGTTCATCGGCATCGAGCCGTTCGTGAATGGAATGGCCAAGGCACTCGCCGAAATCGAACGGCACGGATTGCGTAACATCCGCCTGCATCACGGCGACGCGACGGACCTCATCGCGTGGCTGCCGGATCAGGCGGTCGCGCGCATCGACATGCTTTATCCCGATCCGTGGCCGAAGCGCCGGCACTGGAAGCGCCGCTTCGTCAACGAGCGCAGCATCGAAAGTCTCGCGCGCATTCTCAAAACCGGGGGCGAATTTCGCTTTGCCAGCGACTGGGCGAATTACACGGCATGGACGCTACGCCGCGTGACTCAATCATCGTCATTTGTCTGGACGGCCGAGCGCGCCGCCGACTGGCGCGAGCCGTGGCCAGGTTTCGGTGGCACACGCTATGAAGCAAAGGCTAAACGCGAAGGCCGCGCGCCCTGTTACCTGACTTTTGTCCGAAACTAGAAGATCAGCTCGCGCGTGCGATCGGCGCTGGCGTCACCTGCCAGAAGCGCACAACGCGCTGCGCGGTCGAGGCTGAGAGCTTGTCGAAATTCGAATAGGCCGCTTCGAGCGTGGGGTTGGATTTTCCGTTCGCGCCGGGACGCGCAAGGATGATCGAGCGCGTCGTGGTCCAGGCAAAGCCCGCAGCCTTGCACAGGATCAGCACCGGATCGGGCCGTTCGCCGGCGATCAATCGAGCGACGACCTCTATCGGCACCGAACAGAGTTCCGACAGCGCGGCGACCATCTCCTCGTAATGCTTGTCACCGGCAAATTCGGCGATGTCGCGCTCGCCCAATTGCCCGGCCTGATGTAGCGCGCGCACTTTTTCCAGCGCCGGTCCGAAATCCCGAGCGGGCGCCGCCGCAGCGCTCATCTGGTTCGAAACACTTGCCAGTACCCTGCGGATCTCGGACTGGGTTTCCGGCCGTGCCGCAGCGAGCAGGCGACGCTGCACGACTTCGGTCGCGCGTATGAGCAATTCACGAAACAGGTGGTCGGGAAGATCCTCGCGCTGCACGACGGCCTCGGCGACGACGCCATCGTTTTGTGCGCGTTCAATGACGGTCGAATAACCCGCAGGCGATAAACGCGCGCCCTTGTTGCTGGCAACTTTACGGATCACGTCGCTATCGCCGCGATTGACCAACACGTCGGTCAGCGTTTCGTCGAGGCCCTTGCGGCTCGATATGGCAAAGAGATGCGCCTGCCCCTTCGAGCGCGCGACCGGGAGAAGATCCTCGGTTTCAAGACGGGGCGATTCCGCAAGGACCGGCCCCGCCACCGCAATGTCGTCGTCGTGCGCGAGCCTGCGCAGAATTTCCAGCGGCGCATTAGTGAGCGGGGCGATGCGGCGCGACAGCTCGGCTCGCGCCTTCGCCTCGATCTCCTCGACCAGGCTCAGGAACACATCGTCGAACAGCCGGATATGGTCTTCGTTGTAACGAGGCGCGCCCTCGAGAAAGAGGCTGGTCACGCGCTTGAGCATGTCCGAGCGCCGCTCCGGCGTCCCGCGCTGGACGACATCCTCCAGTTCGGGGATCAGGGAAGCGGCGGTGTAGGGCATTCGGGCGGAACAAACTCAAAAAAGGTCGGGAATTCCCGAAGGTTAATCCCGGATTCTGAAGGAAGCGTTAGCCCCGAATGTCTTGCGATTTTTCGCCAAATCGCTATATTCCTGTTCGTCCGCTAATGGACATCTCAGATACCTGATGGGTTTTTGAGAGTGGGCCCCGCCCCGGGACCCGCTCTTTTTTGTTTAGCAAATGGCCATGCGTGCCTGCGGGGCGATAGTTCACGGAGACAAACGCTTCTCGTGACGATGACTGCCGATTCCAATGCGAGCGCCGAACCGCGTCTGGTCGTGGAGACCGGAATTGCTGCGCGTGTCGCCGCGACCGCGACACCTGTG
Source organism: Pseudorhodoplanes sinuspersici (assembly GCA_945862935.1). Taxonomy (GTDB): domain Bacteria; phylum Pseudomonadota; class Alphaproteobacteria; order Rhizobiales; family Xanthobacteraceae; genus Pseudorhodoplanes; species Pseudorhodoplanes sinuspersici_A. The sequence goes on from CAMBBO010000022.1 coordinate 11,933, forward strand.
CTCGAGGGCCTTGGTTATCGCCTCGTGCGGGTGCGCGTGTCCGGGTCCGAAGGCTGCACCGTGCAGATCATGGCCGAACGGGCGGACGGCACAATGAATGTTGACGATTGCGAAGCGGTATCGCGCGCATTGTCGCCGGTATTCGACGTCGCCGATCCAATCGACCGCGCCTACCGCCTTGAAATCTCCTCCCCCGGTCTGGATCGGCCGCTGGTGCGGCGCTCCGACTTTGAGCGCAATGCCGGCCAAGTCGTGAAAATCGAAATGGCGGCTTTGTTTGAAGGCCGCCGCCGCTTTCGCGGAACGATCCTTGGCATCGACGGCGACAACGCGCGGCTCAAGCGTGACGACGTCTCCGCCGATGAGCCATCCGAAGTGTCCCTGCCAATCGCGGATATGGAAGAAGCCAAGCTTGTACTCACCGACGCGCTGATCGCGGACGCGCTTCGCCGCAGCAAAGATCAGTCACGCGACACCGACGAACAACGCGGACGCGAGATGCGTCCGCACCGGGCCAACGGCAACCGTGCGGCCCGCTCCAACCCGGCGCGCGGCAAAAACCGCCGCACCGCCCACTCCGAAGGAGAATGACCGATGGCTGTTTCAGCCAACAAGATTGAGCTTTTGCAGATCGCGGACGCGGTGGCGCGTGAAAAATCGATCGACCGTTCGATCGTGATCGGCGCGATGGAAGACGCGATCGCCAAGGCCGCGCGGTCGCGCTATGGCGCGGAAACCGACGTGCATGCCGAAATCAATTCGAAGAACGGCGAGCTTCGCCTGTCCCGCCACATGCTGGTGGTCGACGCGGTGGAAAATTCTTCGACGCAAATCCTGGTCGACGATGCGCGCAAGCACAATCCTGCGGCGCAGGTCGGCGACACCATCTCCGATCCCCTGCCCCCGCTGGAATACGGCCGCATTGCCGCGCAATCGGCCAAGCAGGTGATCGTGCAAAAGGTGCGCGAAGCCGAGCGCGACCGCCAATACAGCGAATACAAGGATCGTATCGGCGATATCGTCAACGGTATCGTCAAGCGCGTGGAATATGGCAACGTCGTCGTCGATCTGGGACGTGGCGAAGCAATCGTGCGCCGCGACGAGATGCTGCCGCGCGAAGTGTTCCGTAACGGCGACCGCGTACGCGCCTATATCTACGACGTTCGCCGCGAACCGCGCGGGCCGCAGATTTTCCTCTCTCGCACGCATCCGCAATTCATGGCCAAGCTGTTCGCGCAGGAGGTGCCGGAAATCTATGACGGCATCGTTGAAGTGAAGTCGGTCGCCCGCGACCCCGGTTCGCGCGCCAAGATCGCCGTGATCTCGCGCGATTCCTCAGTCGATCCGGTCGGTGCCTGCGTCGGCATGCGCGGCTCGCGCGTGCAGGCCGTTGTGAACGAATTACAGGGCGAGAAGATCGACATCATCCCGTGGTCGCAGGACATCGCGACCTTCGTGGTGAACGCACTCGCGCCCGCCGAAGTCGCCAAGGTCGTGCTCGACGAAGACAAAGAGCGCATCGAGGTCGTGGTGCCGGACGCGCAGCTTTCGCTCGCGATCGGCCGCCGTGGCCAGAACGTGCGCCTTGCCTCGCAGCTTACCGGCTGGGACATCGACATTCTGACCGAGGCGGAAGAATCCGAACGCCGTCAGGCCGAATTCGCGAACCGCACTAAGATTTTCGTCGAAGCGCTCAACGTCGACGAAGTCGTGGCGCAGTTGCTCGCCGCCGAAGGCTTTTCCTCCATCGAGGAGCTTTCGCTGGTCGATCCGAAGGAAATCGCGAGCATCGAAGGATTCGATGACGAAACCGCGCAGGAATTGCAGGAACGCGCGAACGAACATCTCGCCAATATCGAGGCCGAGCACGATGCGCGGCGCAAGGAACTTGGCGTTGAGGACGCGGTGCGGGACGTGCCGGGCGTGATGACGCCGATGCTGGTCAAGTTCGGTGAGAACGAGATCAAGTCGGTCGAAGATCTCGCAGGTGCTGCGACCGACGATCTTGTCGGCTGGACCGAGCGCAAGGACGGCGAGTCGGTTCGTCATCCGGGCATTCTCGACGGTCTTGAGATTACGCGCGACGAAGCGGAATCGATGATCATGCAGGCCCGCGTCATGGCCGGATGGATCAGCGAATCCGATCTCGCGCAGCCTGCGGCGGAAGAAGCGACGGCTGAAGAAACCGCGCCGGCCTGACAGGACAAAGCCATACGATGCTCGCGCAGCAGGACATTGACGTAATCGATCGCGGCCCGAAGGGCGCCGCGGCCGAGCGTTTCTGTGCGCTGTCGCGGGAAGTGAAGCCTGTCGGCGAATTGATCCGTTTTGTGGTCGGGCCGGACGGCTCCATCGTGCCCGACGTGAAGCGCAAGCTTCCCGGACGCGGCCTGTGGCTGACGGCAGATCAGGACACGCTGGCGCAGGCGGTGAAACGAAATCTGTTTGCCAAGAATTTCAAGAAAGAGGTCCGCGCCGGCGAGGATCTCGTGGCGCAAACCGAAAAACTCCTTGAACGATCCGTACTCGATGCTCTTGCGATCGCGGGCAAGGCTGGCCAAGTGTTGTCCGGCTTCACCCGCGTCGAGGCTGCGCTGGGCAGCGAAAAGGTCACGGCCATCCTGCACGCACGGGATGGCGCCGCCGACGGCATTCGCAAGATCGACGCTTTGGTGCGCCGCCGCGAGGAGGAAAATCCCCGAGAAATCACCAAAATAGGCGCGTTCGCGTCGTCCCAATTGGATTTGGCATTGGGGCGGTCAAATGTGGTACATGCTGCCCTGCTTGCCGGCGATGCGAGCAGTGGTTTTCTCGCCCGATATCAACGCTACGAGCGCTTTCGGACCGGCAAAGCAGGCAATCCGGGGCAGGCTAAGACGCGGCATCAGGATGCCCAAGGACTAGGATCGGAATGAGCGACACAAAGACACCCGGCGACAAGAAGCCGTTGACTGCCAAGACGCTGACGCTGAAACGCGGCGTTGAGGGCACCGTGCGGCAAAGCTTCAGCCATGGGCGAAGCAAGCAGGTCGTCGTTGAAAAAGTGAAGCGCCGTGTCATCGGCGGCGAGGCCAAAGCACCTGCGCCGGTCGAGGCGCCGAAGAAACCTGCGCCCGTCGCAGAGGTCAAAGCAGCGCCCGCAGCCCCGGCACCGAAGCCGTCCGGCGTCGTCCTTCGTACGCTGACGCAAGACGAGCAGGACGCGCGCAAGATCGCGCTCGCCGATTCGCGCGTGCGCGAAGCCGAAGAACGCAAACAGGCCGAAGAAGACGCGCGCCGCCGTAACTCACGCGAGGGAATTGAAAAAGCCGAGCGCGAAGCTGCCGAAGCCCGCAAGGCCGAGGAAGATGCGCGTCATCGCCGCGAAGATGAAGCCAAGCGCAAAGCTGAAACAGAAGCCAAGAAGCGATTTGGCGAAACAACAACTCCGGGACGTCCCGGCGCACGCGTCGTCACGCCCGAAGCCGAAGAAGATGACGGCCCGCGCACCGTGCGCCGTGGCCCGGGTGGCGCGCCCGCGCGCCCTGTCGTCGCCCCGAAAGTACCGCGTGCCGGTGCGCCGAAGCAGCGCGGGCGCCTCACCGTCGTCACCGCGCTTCGTGCAGACGAAGTTCGCGAACGTTCGGTCGCGTCGTTCCGCCGCCGCACCCAGCGCCTGAAAGGCCATCACGACGATGGTCCGAAGGAAAAGATCATTCGCGAAGTCATCATCCCGGAAACGATCACGATCTCCGATCTCGCCAACCGTATGGCTGAGCGCGGCGTGGACGTCGTCCGCCTGCTGATGAAACAGGGCCACATGGCGACGATCAACGACACGATCGATGCCGACACCGCCCAGCTCATCGCCGAGGAAATGGGCCACACGGTCAAGCGCGTCGCCGAATCCGACGTCGAAGAAGGCCTGTTCGATATCGCCGACGAAGACGAAAACCTGCAGCCGCGCGCGCCGGTCGTGACCATCATGGGCCACGTCGACCACGGCAAAACGTCATTGCTTGATGCCATTCGCCAGACCGAAGTTGCCGCGGGCGAAGCCGGCGGCATCACGCAGCATATCGGCGCCTATCAGGTCACCTCGCCATCGCACGGCAAGATCACCTTCATCGACACACCGGGCCACGCCGCGTTCACCGCGATGCGTGCGCGCGGCGCCAAGGTCACCGACCTTGTCGTGCTCGTGGTCGCCGCGGATGACGGCGTCATGCCGCAGACGATCGAGGCGATCCAGCATGCCAAGTCGGCGAACGTGCCGATGATCGTTGCGATCAACAAGATCGACAAGACCGACGCCAAGCCTGAGCGCGTGCGTAGCGAATTGCTGCAGCATGAGATTCAGGTGGAATCGATGGGCGGTGACATCCTTGACGTCGAGGTATCCGCAACCAAGAAAACGAATCTCGACAAGCTGCTCGAATCGATCGGGCTGCAGGCCGAATTGCTCGCTCTCAAGGCCAATCCGGATCGTCCGGCCGAAGGTCACGTCATCGAAGCGAAACTCGACCGTGGCCGCGGCCCGGTTGCGACCGTACTGGTTCAGCGCGGCACGCTGCATATCGGCGACATCGTCGTCGCCGGCGGTGAATGGGGCCGCGTACGCGCCCTCGTCAACGAAACCGGCGCCAACGTCGAAACCGCAGGTCCGTCGGTACCGGTCGAGGTGCTTGGATTCAATGGAACGCCTGATGCGGGCGATCGCCTTGTTGCGGTCGAGAACGAAGCCCGCGCGCGTGAAGTTGCCGATTATCGCGTGCGCCAGAAGCGCGAAAAGCAGGCTGCGCGCGCCACCGGTATGCGCGGCTCGCTCGAGCAGATGATGGCGCAGGCCAAGACCGCAGGCCGTCAGGAATTCCCGCTGCTGATCAAGGGCGACGTCCAAGGTTCGCTGGAAGCGATCGGCGGCGCTCTCGACAAGCTCGGCACCGACGAAGTCGGCGCCCGCATTATTCTGTCGGGTGTCGGCGGCATCAGCGAGTCGGACGTGACCCTCGCGGAATCCTCCGGCGCCGCGATCATCGGTTTCAACGTGCGCGCGCACAAGGAAGCCCGCGTCGCGGCCGAACAGGCCGGGATCGAGATCCGCTATTACAACATCATCTACAATCTCGTGGATGACGTGAAAGCCGCGATGTCCGGCCTGCTCTCGCCCGAACGGCGTGAGACGATGCTCGGCAACGCGCGCATCCTCGAAATCTTCAACGTGTCCAAGGTCGGCAAGATCGCCGGCTGTCAGGTCACGGACGGCATCGTGGAACGCGGCGCGAATGTGCGCCTGATCCGCGACAACGTCGTGGTGCACGAAGGCAAGCTTTCGCAGCTTAAGCGTTTCAAGGACGATGCGAAGGAAGTCACCTCCGGCCAGGAATGCGGCATGGCGTTCGAAGCGTATCAGGACATGCGCGTCGGCGACGTGATCGAATGCTATCGCGTGGAGCAGATCCAGCGCAGCCTGTGAGTCCAAATCTCACGGCTTCGTAATCGGCTGCTCCACAAAATCCACGTTCATGCCCCGGCATACGTCGTAAAAGACGGCGTCTAAAACGCCCTGTGTGCCGGGCACCCCGCTGAAGCGGGCGCACTCATCCCCAAGCGGGATGGCCAAAAAGCAAGACGACATGGCTCGAAAAAAACACACCAATCGCGAATCCGAACGCGCACCATCGCAGCGCCAATTGCGTGTCGGCGAATTGATCCGGCACGGCCTCGCGGAGATGCTCGCGCGCGGCGACATTCATGACGAGGTGATCGAGAAGCATCTCATCACCATCCCGGAAGTCCGCATGACCGCCGACCTGCGTATGGCGACGGTGTATGTCATGCCGCTCGGCGGAAAGGACGCGGACGCCGTGGTCGAGGCGCTCAACAACAACAAGAAATATCTGCGCGGCGAGATCGCGCATCACGTTAACTTAAAATTCGCACCTGACATCCGATTTCGAATCGACGAGCGATTCGACGAAGCAGAACGTATCGAGAAATTATTGAGAACACCTGCAGTCCATCGCGACCTGACACGCGATGAAGACGGCGAAAGCGAATCATGAGCGACGATCAGGTGGTCGACGCGCCGGTTTTGCCTGCGCGCAAGCAACAATTCCGCCGCGTCAAAAATGACGTGCATGGCTGGGTCGTGCTCGACAAACCGGTCGGCATGACTTCGACCCACGCGGTCGCGCAGATCAAGCGCCTGTTCAGCGCAAAGCGTGTCGGCCACGCCGGCACTCTCGATCCGCTCGCCTCGGGGTGCCTTCCTATAGCACTCGGCGAGGCGACCAAGACCGTTCCCTTCATCGTGGACGGACGAAAGACCTATCGCTTCACCATCCAGTTCGGCGAGCAGCGCGACACCGACGACGCCGAAGGCCGCGTGACCGAAAAAAGCGACAAGCGCCCGAGCGCCGACGACGTCCGCGCGCTCCTTCCGCAATTCACCGGCACCATCGAGCAGGTGCCGCCGGCCTATTCGGCGGTGAAAATCGCGGGCGAGCGCGCCTACGATCTCGCCCGTGACGGCGAGGACGTGGAGCTGAAAAGCCGCCCGGTGCGGATCGACACTCTGACCCTCCTCGAAATGCCCGCCCCGGACCATGCCGCGCTTGAGGCCGAGTGCGGCAAGGGCACCTATGTCCGTGCGATTGCTCGCGATTTGGGCCGCGCGCTGGGCTGCTTTGGCCATATTAGCGCGCTGCGGCGGCTCTCGGTCGGCCCGTTCGGCGAGGTTGCACTGATTTCACTGGAACAACTTACGGCTTTATGCGATAGAGCCGCCGCCGGTGAGGGAAACCTCGCCGACGCGCTACTGCCCGTCGAAACCGCGCTGGACGACATCCCGGCGCTGGCTGTCAACGAAGCAGATGCGGCAAGGCTCCAGAGGGGCCAAGCCGTTCTCCTGCGCGGACGGGATGCACCCATTCTCCGTGGCACGACTTACATCACGGCTTCGGGCCAGCTTATTGCCCTTGCCGAAGTCGACCGTGGCGAAATCATCCCCAAGCGTGTGTTCAACCTGAACGGTCTCGTGGGCCGAGGCGTTCTCAAAAAAGGCCATTGACGATGTCGATTACGACCGACCGCAAGGCGGAAGTCATCAAGACTTACGCTCGCAAGTCCGGCGACACGGGTTCGCCGGAAGTTCAGGTGGCGATCCTTTCGGAGCGCATCAACAACCTGACCGAACACTTCAAGACTCATGCGAAAGACAACCATTCGCGTCGTGGCTTGTTGAAGCTCGTGTCCACGCGCCGTCAGCTGCTCGATTACATCAAGCGGACTGACGAAGGCGGATACAAGAACCTGATCGAGCGGCTGAATATCCGCCGCTAACGTGAAGCAGCGTTTTATAGCGTTGCGTAGCGGATGCGGGATTTGCCGCTTCCGCCGTTCGTCCGGCAGCGAGACTGCCGGTATCGAGAATGAAGTGAATACGATCACTCATTCACATCCCTGAGGGATGAGAGCCATGGCAGGATCGCCGGACGCTGTTGCACTTCGCGCGCCATGCGCGCGCGACAGCGTCTTGCCGTCTTGCTCATGGTTCTCGTGACCTTGTCCGAACCGTGAGAGAAAAACGAAATGTTCGATATCAACCGAGTTGAACTCGATTGGGGTGGGCGCAAGCTGACCCTCGAGACCGGCAAGATTGCGCGCCAGGCCGACGGCGCTGTTCTCGCCACTTATGGCGAAACCACCGTGCTTGCGACCGTCGTCGCTGCGAAGCAGCCGCGCGAAGGCGTCGACTTCCTGCCGCTGACCGTCGATTACCAGGAAAAATATTACGCTGCGGGCCGCATCCCCGGCGGCTATTTCAAGCGTGAAGGCCGTCCGACCGAAAAGGAAACGCTGGTTTCCCGCCTGATCGACCGTCCGATCCGTCCGCTTTTCGCCGACGGCTGGCGCAATGAAACGCAGGTGATCGTGACGACGCTGTCGCACGATCTGGAAAACGATCCCGATATCCTTGCGCTGGTGGCCTCGTCCGCAGCGCTCACGCTGTCGGGCGCGCCCTTCATGGGCCCGATCGGTGCTGCGCGTGTCGGTTTCGCGAACGGCGAATACATCCTCAACCCTACGCTCGACGAGATGGCGGAAAGCCAGCTCGAACTCGTGGTCGCGGGCACCAACAGCGCCGTGCTGATGGTGGAATCGGAAGCCAAAGAGCTGACCGAAGAAATCATGCTCGGTGCGGTGATGTTCGGCCATCGGCATTTCCAGCCGGTGATCGAAGCGATCATCAAGCTTGCCGAGAAGGCTGCGAAGGAACCGCGCGAACTCACCACCATCGACAATGCGGCGCTGGAAAAGGAAATCCTCGGCCTCGCCGAGAAGGATCTGCGCGCAGCCTATTCGATCCCCGTGAAGCAAGACCGCTATAAGGCCGTCGGCGCCGTGAAGGAAAAAGTGCTCAAGCATTTCTTCCCGGAAGGTGCTGAGCCGAAATACGACAAGCTGCGCGTCGGCGGCGTGTTCAAGGAACTCGAAGCCAAGATCGTTCGCTGGAACATTCTCGACACCGGCAAGCGCATCGACGGCCGCGACACCAAAACGGTCCGTCAGATCGAAGCACAGGTCGGCGTGCTTCCGCGCGCGCACGGCTCGGCGTTGTTCACTCGTGGTGAAACACAGGCGCTCGTGGTCACGACGCTCGGCACCGGCGAGGACGAACAGTGGATCGACGCGCTGCAGGGCACCTACAAGGAATCGTTCCTGCTGCACTACAACTTCCCTCCCTACTCGGTCGGCGAAACCGGCCGCATGGGCGGCACCAAGCGTCGCGAAATCGGCCACGGCAAGCTCGCCTGGCGCGCGATCCATCCGGTGCTGCCGTCGAAGCTCGACTTCCCGTACACGATCCGCGTCGTGTCCGAGATCACCGAGTCGAACGGTTCGTCCTCAATGGCTTCGGTCTGCGGCGCCTCGCTGGCGCTGATGGATGCGGGCGTGCCGATGAAGCGCGCCACCGCCGGCATCGCCATGGGCCTCATCCTCGAGGGCGAGCGCTTCGCGGTTCTCTCCGACATTCTCGGCGA
>CAMBBO010000023.1 GCA_945862935.1 Pseudorhodoplanes sinuspersici
ACCGAACGCGTTGCGTGTCCGACCTTCAGCCCCATGTCCCACAGGCAATAGAGGATCGCTTCGGCGACGGACTCGCCCCACGCGGTCTGTTTGTAGGGCAGCAGAAAAAGCAGGTCGATGTCGGAGCCGGGCGCGAGCAATCCGCGGCCGTAGCCGCCGGTCGCGACGACCGCCATGCGTTCGGCTTCGGTCGGGCTGAGTGCGGGATAAAGATGCTTCGCCGCGAATTCATAGAGAACGCGGATAATCTCGTCCTGCATGAAGCACCGATGCTCCGCGCAACGCCGGCCGTGCCGATCCTTCAGCAGCATTTCCTCGGCAACGACACGCCCTTCGGCGAGCTTCAGCTTGAGATGCTGCGCGACTGCGCGGCGCAAATCGATTTCGTTGCCGCGATGTTTTTCGGCGAGTTTGTCGAGCGCGGCCGCAGCCGCATTCGCATCGAGAATGCCGACGAATTTGTGCGGGGCTTGGTGCTTGGTGAGCATGAACGCATCCGATTATCGGACCCTCCGCGCGCTGTCACGGTCTCAAATCCGGGCGAAGGGGTGAAATATTTTGCTGGAAGCATGCGCGGCGACATCGGCATTTCCCTTCAGGCCCGAAATTGGTGCTTATTTTCTCGTTGACGGGAGCGGATTGTCTTTCTAAATCAATCAGTAGCGCCGATTTGAGCGATCAGCTTGCGGGCGCTTAATAAATGCAGCTAAAGCGGTTGGGCGCCCATCGAAAAAGCCCTGTCGCAATAAAGCTGACGGGCGGGCGAGAAATCCCCGCTTCCATCAATCCGGACGAGCGTCGTCAGGCGCTCGCCGCGCAACGTGTGGAGGTTTGTAATGACTATCCTTAATCGCCGTTCGCTTCTTCTGTCGGCCTTGTTCGCAGGAACGCTGGCAACCAATGCCTTTGCCGCCGACAAGCCGAAGGAAATCCGTATCGACTGGGCGACCTACAATCCGGTCTCGATGGTGCTGAAAGAAAAGGGCCTGCTCGAAAAGGAATTCGAGAAGGACGGCATCAAGATCGTTTGGGTTCAATCGGCGGGCTCCAACAAGGCGCTTGAATTCCTGAATGCCGGTTCGATCGATTTTGGTTCGACCGCGGGTTCGGCAGCGCTCGTTGCCAAGATCAACGGCAACCCGATCAAGTCGATCTACGTCTATTCGCGTCCCGAATGGACCGCGCTCGTGACCGGCAAGGATTCCAAGATCACGAAGGTCGAGGATCTGAAGGGCAAACGCGTCGCCGTGACGCGCGGCACCGATCCGCACATCTTTCTCGTGCGTGCGCTGCAGAAGGCCGGTCTGACCGAAAAGGACATCACGCCGGTCCTGTTGCAGCACGCTGATGGCAAAACCGCGCTGACCCGTGGTGACGTCGATGCATGGGCGGGGCTCGATCCGATGATGGCGGCGGCGGAAATCGAGGACGGCGCGAAGCTGTTCTATCGCAACGCCGAGGCCAACACCTGGGGTATCCTCAATGTGCGTGAGGAATTCCTCAAGGATCAGCCGGATCTCGTGAAGCGCGTGCTGAAGGTTTACGAGGAAGCGCGCAAATTCTCGCTCGCAAATTATGCGGAAGAGAAGCGCGTATTCACCGCCGTGACCAAGCTGCCTGAGAATGTCGTCGACAAGCAGCTCAAGGAACGCACCGAACTGACCCACTCGAAGATCGGCAAGCCGCAGTATGATTCCATCCTCGCGGCTGGTGTGGCGCTGCAGGAAGCTGGCGTCATCAAGGCGGACGTGGACGTGAAGAAGGTCCTCAGCGATCTGATCTACGATCAGGTCCCGCTGACGAACTGATGCATTGCGGGGCGCGGCTTTGGTCGCGCCCCGTTTTTCCCCAGCCCCATGTGCACGCGTCTTTACGACACCTGTACTGACATCTTGCGCTTCCCGGCATCCCCATGTCTCTTGTGCAAATGAGTATCGCGACCCCGACAGATGACGTCCCGGTCCGCGCGCCGCGCAGTGCGTGGTCGCGCTGGACGCGTCCCGTTCTTGGGCTGATTCTGCCGATCGGTCTTGCCGTCGCCTGGGAATTCGCCGTGCGCGCCGGGTTTTCGAACGGCCGCCTAGTGCCGCCGCCTTCGGTTATTTTTGCGACCTTCAAAGAACTTTGGCAAAGCGGCGAATTGCAGAAGCACGCCTTCGCGACATCGATGCGCGTTGCCGCTGGCTTTGGCGTCGGCGTCGTGTCGGGGACTGTCTTCGGTGCGATCACCGGCTATTCGGCACTGACGCGCCGCCTCATCGACCCAAGCTTGCAGGCGCTGCGCGCGATTCCCTCGATCGCCTGGGTGCCGCTTTTCATTCTCTGGTTCGGTATTTACGAAGCCTCCAAGATCATCTTGATCTCGGTCGGCGTATTCTTCCCGGTCTATCTCGGCGTCATGGGTGCGATCCGCTCGGTCGACCGCAAGCTGGTCGAAGTCGGACGCGCATTCCGATTATCGCCTCTTGCGATGGTGCGGCGAATTTTGCTGCCCGCCGTGTTGCCGGCATACGTGATTTCGCTGCGCACCGGTTTGGGTCTTGGATGGATGTTCGTGGTTGCCGCCGAATTGCTCGGTGCGTCCGAAGGTCTTGGCTATTTGCTGATCGACGGGCAGCAACTCGGCAAGCCCGCGCAGATTGTTGCTGCAATCGTTGCGTTCGCGATCATCGGCAAGATCACCGACTGGATCATTGTTCTGGCGACTGCGCCCTTATTGCGTTGGGAAGACACCAGCGCACGCACGGAGGGCAACTGACATGCTCGCCCTCGATCGCGTCGGCAAGACTTACCCCAATGGTGTGCGCGCGCTCGATGGCGTGACGCTCGCCATCAAGCCGGGCGAAATCCTTGCCATCGTCGGCGGCTCAGGTTGCGGCAAGTCAACATTGCTGCGCGCAGTGTCCGGCCTCGACCGGCCGACGCAAGGGCAGGTCACGCTCGACAACGAGAAAATCGAAAAGCCGCACGAGAAAATAGGCATCATTTTTCAGGAACCGCGGCTGCTGCCGTGGCTCACTGTCGCGGACAATGTCGGCTTCGGCCTGCATGACCGTCCGTCAAGCGAGCGCAAGGAGCGTGTCGCGCGCGCTCTTGAACGTGTCGGTATGCCGGAGAAAGCGGGCGCTTGGCCACGCGAGTTGTCCGGCGGGCAGGCGCAACGCGTCGCGATCGCGCGCGCTCTCGTGCCGCGCCCGGAAGTATTGCTGCTCGACGAACCGTTCTCCGCGCTCGACGCATTCACGCGCGCGGATTTGCAGGATCATCTGCTCAAATTGTGGAGCGATCTGAAGCCCACGCTCGTTCTTGTCACGCACGACGTCGATGAAGCCGTGGTGCTCGCGGACCGTATTCTCGTAATGCGCCCGCGCCCCGGCCGTGTGTTCGAGGAGATCGAAGCCGACCTTCCGCGCCCGCGCGACCGGCAATCGGCGGCGTTCGATTTCGTCAAGCGGCGCGTGCTGGCGGCGCTCGACCGTTCGCTCGACCGGACGGTCAGCGTCAACGAAGGCCAGGAAAAAGCCGAGACCGGCGCCGCCATGTGGTGGTAGCGGCCTCGCGTACAAGCCTTGTGCCGGGCGTCCACGTCTTTATAGGTTTCCTGCAAAGAGACGCAGGGAGAGAACATGCTCAGTTTCGACGTGTGCGAATGCGGCAAGCCCTTGCAGGCGATCGAGCGGCCAACGCCGGAGCCGGTCGGCTCGCAGGTGCTGCTTGCGGTCAAGGCTTCGGGCGTCTGCCATAGCGACCTGCACATCTGGGATGGCTATTACGAACTCGGCGGCGGCAAACGCCTGCAATTGCTTGAGCGCGGTATCAAGCTTCCGCTGACCATGGGCCACGAGAATGTCGGCGAAGTCGTCGCGGCCGGTCCTGACGCTAAGGGCGTGAAAGTTGGCGATTTGCGCCTCGCCCATCCGTGGATGGGTTGCGGCGAATGCATGGTGTGTAAACGCGGTGAAGAAAATCTCTGCCGCACACCGCGCAATCTCGGCGTATTTTCCAATGGCGGATATTCGACGCACCTGATGGTGCCGCATCCGCGTTACCTCTTCGAGATCGGAAATCTTCCGCCGGAGAAGGCAGCGCCGCTGGCTTGTTCGGGCATCACCGCTTATGGCGCGCTGAAGAAAGTCAGCCACGTTTTGAAAGAGCAGCCAGTCGTCATCATCGGCGCTGGCGGTGTCGGCCTTGCGGCGCAGGCGCTGGTGAAGTCGATGGGTGGCAAGGGCGTTGTGATGGTCGATATCGACCCGGTGAAGCGCGACGCTGCAAAGAAAGCGGGTGCGCTCGCGGTGGTTGACGGCAAGGCCGTAGACGCCGCGAGGCAGATTCAAGATGCGACCGGCGGCGGCGCATGGGCCGTGGTCGATTTCGTCGGCGCGGGCAATACCGTGAAACTTGCGATGGATTCCCTTGTGCCCAAGGGCGGGCACATCGTCGTGGTCGGCCTGTTCGGCGGCGACATCACCATCTCGACGCCGTTCTTCCCGATGCGCGCGATGACGATTCAAGGCTCGTATGTCGGTTCGCTGCCGGAAATGCGCGAATTGCTCGACATCGTGCAGAAAAAGGGTTTGCCGGAAATTCCGCTCGCCACGCGGCCAATGAGCGTAGCCAACGTCAACGGCGCTCTGAACGACCTTCGTAACGGCAAGGTGATCGGCCGCGTTGTGCTGACACCGCAATAAACCCATATACGCCGACGACTGAAATCAAAAAGGATACTTCACATGGACGCTGCAGCCCTTCGCGCAATGCAGGCCCCGATCAAGAACAAGTACAAGAGCGACGCCGACTCGGCGATGATAACGCTCAAGGCGAAAGGCACGCTCGACGACCAGAACATCGCCTGCAAGGTGGAAACCGGGAAGGCGCTCGCGATCGCGGGCCTTCATCCGGCGACCGGCGGTTCGGGCATGGAGCTTTGCTCCGGCGACATGCTGCTTGAGGCACTGGTTGCCTGTGCCGGCGTAACGCTGAAGGCCGTCTCGACCGCGCTGGAAATTCCACTGAAGTCCGGCACTGTTTACGCCGAGGGCGATCTCGATTTTCGCGGTACGCTTGGCGTTGCCAAGGACGCGCCGGTTGGGTTCCGCGACGTGCGGCTGACATTCGAAGTCGACACCGACGCACCGCAGGACAAGCTCGATCAGTTGCTCAAACTCACCGAGCGCTATTGTGTGGTCTATCAGACCATCAAGAGCGGCCCTCCGGTCGAGGTGAGCATGAAACGCATGTGAGGTGTTCCCTCGCCCCGCTTGCGGCAGGAGATTGCGAGCGCGATAAGCGCAATCCTTTCCTTCCTTCGTCATGGCTGGGCTTGACCCGGCCATCTCGCTTAGGCGGGCAATAATCCTCCTGAACGGGATCGCCGGGACAAGCCCGGCGATGACAGGCGCAATGTCCACCGAACTTTTTTTTCTCATCACGCTCGTTATCAAGATGGCCGTCGCCGGCCTGTTCGTGATTTCAGCGACGATCATTGCAGAGCGCGCGGGTCCGTTCGTCGGCGCCCTCGTGCTGACGCTGCCGGTGTCGGCCGGCCCGGCATACGTCTTTTTGTCGCTCGATCACGACGCGGCGTTCATTTCGCAGAGTGCGCTGGCGAGCGTTGCCAACAACGTCTCGGTTTTCCTTTACACGCTAGCGTTCTTTTTCTTTGCGCGGCGCTTCCATACTTACACCAGCGTGCTGCTGTCGCTCGTAGTGTGGGCCGCATCGACTCTTGTGGTTCAGTCGATTCCGTGGATGGGCATGACCGCTGTTCTCGCCAATATCGCGGTCTTCTTCGTGTGCTTCTATGCGACGCGGCGATATGCCGATGCACCGATGCCGCGCGTGCCGCTGCGCTTTGCTGACATTCTTCTTCGTGCGGCACTTGTGGCAACCATCGTTGCGCTGGTTGTTACACTAAGCTTCACGATCGGACCCTCGGCGACCGGGCTGCTCGCGGCGTTCCCTGTGGTTTACACCAGCATCTTCCTGATTCTGAATCGGCGTGTCGGTGCGGCGGCGACCGCGGCCGTGATCGCTCATGGCTATCCGGGTCTTCTGGGGTTTGGGATGGCGACATTCGTGCTGCACGCTGCGGCGATTCCGCTTGGCAATCCGGCGGCATTGGCGGTCGCGTTGCTTGTCGCGATGATGTGGAACGGCACGGTGTTCGTGGCGCGCCGCTTCGCCACCGTGTGACACAATGCAGGTCTCTTACGACTTCACCGGACGCGTTGCCGTCGTCACCGGCGGTGCGAAGGGGATTGGTGAAGCAATCGCGCGGCGCTTGAAGCAAGCTGGCGCGGACGTGACCGTGTGGGATCTCGCGACGGGATCGCTCGACGGCGTTCGCTATCACAAGGTCGACGTCACCAATGCCGGGCAGATCGAAGCGGCGCTGGCGCAACTCAAATCTCTCGACATCGTGGTCAACAACGCGGGCATTGCCGGCGGCTCGTCGCGCGTTGTCGATCTGCCGCGCGACGATTGGCGGCGGATCATCGACATCAATCTGACTGGCGTGTTCGAAGTTTCGCGTCAGGTCGCGCCTCTGCTGACGCGCGCGTCCGCCGGCCGTATCGTCAACATTGCTTCGCTGGCGGGAAAAGAAGGAACTCCGAATCTTTCCGCCTATTCGGCAGCGAAAGCCGGCGTCATTGCCTTCACCAAATCGCTGGCCAAGGAACTCGCCGATACCAGCGTGCGGGTAAACGCGATTGCACCAGCCGCAGTCGAAACGGAAATCCTGAAGCAGATGGCGCCCGACGTGGTCGCGGCGATGATCGGTAAAAGCCCGCTGAAGCGCCTTGGGACCGTTGAAGAAGTCGCGGAATTGACGCTGTGGCTCTGTTCGGAGGCGTGCAGCTTTTCGACCGGCGCCGTTTTTGACCTTTCCGGCGGCCGGGCGACTTATTAGCGGCCGACGCTGAAACAAGACGCAGTTAACAGACCATCAACTATTCCCAACATTGAGATTGTAAATTAACGCGTCCTGCAGAAGCGGTTGTTAAATCGGTGCAGGGACAATTGCACCGATGCTGCTCTCAGAACTACGGCGCGAAGGCGCCGATAGCCGCCCGGCGAAACGCCTGCTCGTTCCGATCTTCGGGATAGCGATCGCGTTCAGCACGATCTGCGCGTGGGTATTGTACGAGTCGCGCGTTGCTGCGTGGGAACGGGCCGCCGAAAGCGCGGAAAGCCTCGTGCGCGCAATCGAAGCGGATGTCGCGCGCAACATCGCGACGATCAACCTCTCGCTTGATGCCGTCATCGAAAACATCGGCCGTCCTGATATCGCGGACCTCAGCCCTGAAATTCGCAACCTTATTCTGTTCGATCGCTCGACCACGGCGCATCACCTCGGAAAGATCCTTGTCACCGACGAAAATGGCGATGTGCAGCTCGACTCGCGTTCGCTTCACCCGGAGCCGATGAACATCGCGGACCGTGAATATTTTCAGGTTCACAAGATCAATCCGAATGCAGGGACTTATATCGGAAGGCCGATTGTATCGCGCTTTAACGGGCAATCGATCTTGGGAATCAGCCGGCGCATATCGCATGCCGACGGGTCTTTTGCAGGCGTAGCCATCGCAAGTCTGCGGCTCTCGTATTTCGAGGAAATATTCAAGACCGTCTCATTAGGCGACGACGGCAACGTCACGCTTTCCAGTGACGATGGCTTCTTGCTTGTTCGCTGGCCATGGAAGTCCGAATACGCCGGCATGAATATGAGCAACGCGAAATTGTACGAGCATCTGACTCGGGCGCGAGCCGGGCGTTTCGAAAGCTATTCAAAGACCGACGGAATGTATCGACTCGTTGTCTACAGCCGCATCGGAAATTTGCCGCTTGTGATCGGGGTCGGCCAATCCACCGCCGAAATCTACGCGCAATGGCATCAATTCGCGACGACGGTTGCCGTCATGATAGCGATACTCTGCGCTATCACGATCGCGCTGGCGCTCTATTTTGTCAGGGAATTGGCGCGCCGAAAGGCTGTCGAATTGCAGCTTGCAACGCTTGCGACGAAAGACGGTTTGACCAAACTCGCCAACCGCCGCCACTTCGATACGATCTTCGACCGCGAATGGGGCCGCGCCATTCGCGACCAGTCCTCACTGTCGATGCTGATGATCGATACTGACCGGTTCAAGGATTACAACGATACGCATGGCCATCAGGCTGGTGATCTGTTGCTTCAAATCATCGGCGGCGCGATCATGACCGCGATGTCGCGCGGCACCGATCTTGCGGCGCGTTATGGCGGCGACGAATTCGTTGTTCTCCTGCCCGGAACGGCCGTGGAGGGCGCCAGAAAGGTCGCCGACAAAGTCCTTCAATTTTTTGCTGACGAGTGCCGCGCGCAAGGCATTTCCGATGGCTCGATCAGCCTGGGAATCGGCAGCGCAAAGCCTCTGGTCGGTTCTGAAAAATCCGATCTTTTCGCAGCCGCAGACCGGGCGCTTTATCGCGCCAAATCGGGTGGCCGGTCACGCATTGAAGCCGAACAGATATTGAACGAGACGCCGGTGAGCCGCGCCGCGTAGGCGCATCGTGTCGTCCTCGCCTTGACCCCTCCTGTCATGCGCCTAAACTTTCTGTCCGGCCGATCGGTGCCGTGAAGGAGAGAGCGATGGCAGTTGCACGCGTTACAGAGCTGATCTCGGCATCGAAGAAAAGTTTCGAGGACGCGATCCAGGTTGGCGTTTCTCGCGCGGTCAAGACGCTGAAGAACGTCGAAGGCGTCTGGGTTGCCAATCAGAAATGCGTCGTCAAAAACGGCAAGATTTCCGAATACCGGGTCAACCTAAAGGTGACCTTCATTCTTTCCAATTGACGCCTTGCGGTGCCGGGCGCGAATTGAAAATCAGTTCGCGCTTAGCATCGCGATGCGCGTATTGGCCCGGCCAAGCCGGCGCGCGAGCAATCCCGCAAGATTACGCATGATACGCTCGCCGACTTGCGGGTGGAGTTCGCGGAACGCGTAGAATTGCTCAAGCGGTAATTCGATGCACTGGACCGCGGTATCCGCCCAAACGTCGGCCGCGCGATGGCCGTCCACCAGCGCCATCTCTCCGAACGCCATACCGGGAACGAGCGTTGCCAGCCGCACGCCATCGGCGAGCTTCACGCTTACCATCCCGCTTTGCAGGAAGAAGATGGATCTCGAAACAGCACCGACCTCGATGATCCGCTCGCCGGTGTGGAATTTGCGCTGCATGCCGAGCTTGCCGATCTCCTCAATCAAGTCGCCCGGCAACCCGATCAGCAATTCCTGTTCGGCAAGATTGGTGGTGTCGAGCAGATGGGTGAAACCGCCGAACCGGAAAATGATCTGATCTTCGGCCCATTCAATTGCTTCATCCAGCAATGAGAAATCGCGCGGCTGCACTGCTTTCGCGGTCGCTGCGCTGATCGCGGAATAGGTCGGCGCGTCGCGCTCGCTCCCGCATATGACCGGAGTCGTGCCTGCGGCGTTCAGCGCTTCGATCATTTCGCCGACAAGCTTTGCCGCGCCCGCGCTCACCATCGGCACCCGTCCGAAATCGAGGATGAGCACGTTCGGGAGCGGCTTTGAATAAACTCGCCGCGCGATCAGGTCGGCATTACCGAAGGTCAGCGTGCCGGTCAGTTCGAGGACGCGCACCGCATTTTCGTGTTCGGAGAGGATTTTCTGTTCGTGCGGTTGGCGTCCGCGCGGCGAGACGCGCGCAAAATCGTAATCGGCAACGACGCAGGTGCGAACATCCGCGGTGCGGTTGAGCATGTGCAGGTTGAAGGTTTCCGACACCGCTTCGCAAACTTTAAGGCCGCGCACGGAATTGCCGTGCTCGTCTAGAAGCGGCGAAAACGTGCCGAGGCCAAATTGCGCGGGCAACGCTGCGATGATGCCGCCACCGACGCCGCTCTTCGCAGGAAGGCCGACGCGGTACACCCATTCTCCGGCGAAATCGTACATGCCGGAGCTTGTCATCACCGACAAGGTCCGCGCAACGGCATACGGCGTGATGACCCGTTCGCCAGTCATTGGATTGATGCCGCCATTGGCGAGAGTTGCCGACATCATTGCGAGATCGCGCGCGGTGACGAGGATCGAGCATTGGCGAAAGTAAACGTCGAGCACATCGTCGACATCGCCCTTGATGATCCCGTAATTGTGCAGCAGGTAGGCGATTGCGCGATTGCGGTCGCCAGTCAGGCGCTCCGACGCGAACACGGATTCGTCTACGTCGAGATCGCGTCCGGCGAAACGGCTCATTGCGGCGCGCACATGTTCGAATGCATTTTCGCCGGCGGCTTCCTGCATCAGGCCGGAACAGGCAATCGCGCCGGCATTCACCATCGGGTTGAACGGCCGGTTGTCCGGGCGCAGCCGGATCGAGTTGAAAGCGTCGCCCGAAGGCTCCACGCCAATCGTCGCTTCGAGGCGCTCCGCTCCGAGGGTTTCGAGCGCGAGCGCAAAGACGAACGCCTTGGAGATCGACTGAATGGTGAATTCGACGCCGCTTTCGCCGATTTCGTAGACGTGCCCGTCGAGGGTCGCCAGTGCGATGCCGAAATGCTTTCGGTTGGCCTTGGTCAGTTCGGGGATGTAATCGGCGGGCGCGCCCGCATCGTTACCCGCGAGCGCGGCATGGGTCCGCGCGAGAAATTGCGTCAGCGGATTGGCGAGGAGCGCGTCTGCGTGATCGGCGGCGTTCAAATGGATGTTCATGCAATGTGGTCGGTTGATGGGAAAATTCGCGCCTGATTTTCATGCAAGGATCGGGCCGGGGCGTGGTCTATTGCGCGGTCCATCCCCCATCGACCGGAATTGCCGCGCCGGTGACGTTATGCGCGACCGGATGGCACAGCCACAGCGCAAGCGCGCCGATTTCTTCCGGCATCGCGGTGCGCTTGCTCGGCTGCTTGTCCGAGAGCAGATCCGCAGCGCCTTTGGCGCGATCGCCGCCGAATTTCGCCGCGCGTTCCATGATCTGCGGTTCGATCAGCGACGTCTCGATGAAGCCCGGACAGATGCAGTTGATGGTGACGCCGCCGCTCTCGCGCGAACCGGAGGCGGCATATTCCAGCGCGGCCACTTTCGACATGCCGACAAGCCCGAATTTCGATGCGACATACGGCGCCTTGTTCACCGACGCGACGAGTCCATGCACTGAGGCAATATTCACCACGCGCCCGTAACCGCGCTTCGCCATGCCGGGCAGCGCGAGGCGCATCGTGTCGAACGCCGCGGACAGGTTGATCGCGATCACGTTATCCCAGATCGCGCGCGTTGCGTCCGCAAGGCTCACCGTGTGCTGGACGCCCGCATTGTTGACGAGAATGTCCGGTCCGCCCCATGCGGCAACCGCAGCCATCATCGCTTCGATGGCGTCGGGCTTTCGCACGTCGCCTTCAAAGAACTTTGCCTCCGGCGCGCCCGCGGCTTTCATCGCAGCGACCGCCTCCGCAGCCTGCTGCGGCGTGGCAAGGCCATGCACGCCGATGCGCGCGCCCGCCGAAGCCAGCGATTTCGCGACCGCCATTCCGATGCCCTGCACCGAACCGGTGATGAGCGCGCTGCGCCCTTCAAGATAACGATCCATCGACGATGCCCTTCCGCGTACGCTTCGATCTGCGCGGTCATTGAGGCCACGCCATCGCTCGCGTCAATCCGGCAATAGGTGAAGTAGCAAACCGGCGCGTGTCCGGCGCGCTCAGATTTTGAGCTTGCAATATACGCCGCCGCAACTCGACGCCTCCGTCGGGAGCGGGATATGTTGCGGCGATGGGGATATGGCGCGGTCTCGATGGCGTCGTCAGGGGAATAGTCGCGGCTGGCCAATGGCTGGTCCTGCCGTTGATGGTGCTGCTGTTTCTGCAATGGCCGCTGCGCGACCTTGTTCGCGCCTATTCGCGTGATGCGAACGATCTCGGCCAGGTGATGTTTGCGCTTTATGTCGCGATCAGCGTGACCGCGGCTACGCGCGCCGGAACGCATCTCGCAGCCGATCTACTGGCTCGAAATTACTCCGTGCGGACACGCCGCTGGCTCAGTCTCGCGGGCGCGGTGTTAGGCCTCGCACCGTGGGCGCTGTTTATCCTGATCGCGTATTGGTCGACCGTCCTGCAATCCGTGCTGGGGCTAGAGAGATTTCCCGACACCAGCAATGCGGGATATTTTCTCGTCAAGTTTGCACTCGCGCTGATGGCATTCCTGATCCTCGCGCAGGTCGCGCTCGACATCGTTCGCTTCCGCGGGAAGGACGAACGATAATGGAATGGACCGGCCTCGTTCTTCTTGTTCTGGTCGGCGCAGGCATTGTTTTGACCGGCTTGCCCGCAGCGTTTATCCTGATAGCGGCGGCGGCGCTCGGCGCGGTCGCGGGAATTATCAGCGGCACGATTCCGCTTTCGTTGCTTGGCGCGTTGCCGGGGCGGCTGGTCGGCCTTTTGGAAAACGATCTTCTACAGGCGCTGCCGCTCTATGTCGCCATGGGCTTGTTGCTGAACCGGCTGCCGGTCGCCGACGCGCTCTATCGCGCGAGCAACGCATTGCTGCCGCGCAGCCCCGCCGCTCCCATCGTTTCCGGCATGGCGCTCGGTGCCGTGCTCGGGCCGATGAACGGATCGGTCGGCGCAAGCGTGCTTGCGCTGTCGCGCGTCGTCGCGCCAAAGCTTGAAGCCGAAGGCGTGCCCGCGCCGGCGCGCCACGCCGCCATCGCGGTTGCGTCAACACTTGGCGTGCTGGTGCCGCCGTCGCTCGTACTCATTCTGTTGAGCGACGCAATGCTGTCGGCGCACACCATCGCGGTCACGCAAACGGGGCGAAACGATCGCGTCGTCAACACGCAGGATATTTTCCACGCCGCACTGGTGCCCGGCGCTATCTTCGTTCTGCTCTGCCTTGTTCTCGCGTGGTTTGGCGGGCGCAGCGCAAAGCGGCTGCCGAACCGCGAACGCCTGACGTTCAATCAGGGATTGCTCGCGGGCATTTCGCTTGCCGCGCTGCTTGTCCTGCTCGGCGGTGTCGCCGCGGGATACTTCTTCGCGGTGGAGGCCGCGGCCGTTGGCGCGTTCACGCTGCTGACGGCAGGCCTCGTGACCGGCCGCCTGCGCGGTATGGCGTTGCGCGATCTTCTGCGCGATGCGATGGCGACCACGGGTGCGCTGTTCTCGCTGCTGCTTGCAGCGACCACGTTCACGCTGGTGCTGCGGCTTCTCGGCACGCATAACCTCGTAAACGATCTCATCACGTCAATTCCCGGCAGCGATGCTTTTGCCGTTGCCGTGGTGCTCGCCGTCATCGGCCTGTGTGCGTTCGTGCTCGATGCTTTTGAGATCATCTTCGTCGTCATTCCGATCGTGATTCCGCCTTTGCTGATCCGCATTGCCGATGCGCGCTGGGTGTCTGCGCTGGTTCTCTTGACCTTGCAGGCAAGCTTCCTGCTGCCGCCGTTCGGATACGCTTTGATGATGGTGCGCGGTACGCTGAAAGAGCATGTCGCGTTCCGGCCGTTCGTGCGGGCGCTCGTTCCGTTCCTGATCGCGCAATGGCTGGTGCTGCTATTGGTTCTGCTTGTGCCGCAGCTCACGCATGTCGGTGAAAATAAAGCGGCGAGCACGCGCGCTGCTCCCATTTCAGACAGTGATTTTAGCAAGGGGCTGAACGATCTGGTGCCGTCTGCGGAATTGCCCCCGCTCAAATAGACTTACTTGCCTTTTGTGGCGTTCAGCCCGGCCTTCAAAGCATACAACGCATCCATCGCTTCGCGCGGCGACATTTCGTCGGGATGGATCGCTTCGAGCGTTGCAATGACGCGCTCGGCTGGCGAAGGCTCGTGCGCTTGTGCGGGCGTCGCGGGCTGCATCGCCTGAAACAGCGGAAGATCGTCGAAGCCGGTGAGCGGCTTGCCGCGCTGGTCGGCTTCGAGTTCGGCAAGGATGATCTTCGCGCGTTCGATGACCGGGGAGGGAAGTCCCGCAAGTTTCGCCACCTGAATGCCGTAGGAACGATCCGCAGCACCTGGCATGACTTCGTGCAGGAACACGACCTCGCCCTGCCATTCCTTCACTCGCATGGTGGCGTTGTGCAGGCGCTTGAGTTTGCCCGCGAGCGCGGTCAGCTCGTGATAATGCGTTGCGAACAACGCGCGGCAGCG
This sequence comes from Pseudorhodoplanes sinuspersici, assembly GCA_945862935.1. Lineage (GTDB taxonomy): Bacteria > Pseudomonadota > Alphaproteobacteria > Rhizobiales > Xanthobacteraceae > Pseudorhodoplanes > Pseudorhodoplanes sinuspersici_A. Next base: position 14,145 of record CAMBBO010000023.1, read on the forward strand.
ATTGATCTCGTGCAAGTGTTCGATGCTCGCCCATGCAATCGAAAGTCCGTCGAAGGTCGCGGTGCCGCGTCCGATCTCGTCGAGGATCACAAGCGAGCGTTCGCCCGCCTGATTGAGGATCGCAGCGGTCTCTACCATCTCGACCATGAAGGTCGAGCGGCCGCGCGCGAGATCGTCGGCGGCGCCGACGCGCGAGAACAGCCTATCGACGACGCCGATATGCGCGGACTTTGCAGGTATGAAACTTCCCATCTGCGCGAGAATTGCAATCAGTGCGTTCTGGCGCAGGAACGTCGACTTGCCCGCCATGTTCGGGCCGGTGAGAAGCCAGATGCGTCCCGTCTTTTCGCCCTTGGGCGGGGACAGATCGCAATCATTCGCGATGAATGGCGACGATCCGGCGAGCGCTTCTTCCACGACCGGATGACGTCCGCCCTCGATCTCGAATGCGAGCGACGTATCGACCTGCGGGCGAACGAAATCGTGTTCGGCGGCAAGCGCAGCAAGCGCAGACGCCGCGCCGAGTTGCGCGAGCGCTTCCGCGCAGCCGCGGATGGCGTCGCTGCTGCTGGAAACGAGCGCTGCGAGCTTGTCATAGGTTGTGAGTTCGACACCGAGCGCTCGGTCTGCGGCGCTCGCGATTTTCGATTCAAGTTCGCCGAGCTCGGTGGTGGTGAAACGGATCTGTCCGGCGAGCGTCTGCCGATGAATGAAGCGCGCGTTCAGCGGCGGCGCGAGCATCTTCTCGCCCTGCTGCGCGGTCGCCTCGACAAAATAACCGAGGACGTTGTTGTGACGGATTTTCAGCGTTCGAATGCCGGTCTCGTCGGCATAGCGCGTCTGCAATTCCGCTATCACCTTACGCGATTGATCGCGCAAGCTCCGCGCCTCATCGAGTGATGCGTCATAACCTGCGCGGACGAAGCCGCCATCGCGCTTCAGCAAAGGCAATTCATCGCCGAGCGCGGCACTCAATTCGTGCGCGATGGCTGTGTCGGGTTTACGCAAGGCACCCATCGCTGCGCCGATGTCCTGCGGGATCGTTGCAAGGCCATCGAGGCGTTTGGCGAGAGCGGTCGCCGCTTCAAGCCCGTCGCGGATCGCGGAAAGGTCGCGCGGGCCGCCACGCTCCACCACGATGCGTGACAGCGCGCGCGCAAGATCGGGAACGGCACGAAGCTTTTGCCGCATTTCGGTACGGGCCAGCTGGTCGGTGACAAAGCCTTCCACCGCGTCGAGCCTGTGTGCGATTGCGCCGGGATCGGTCAACGGCGCCGCCAGCCGCTGTGCCAAAAGCCGCGAGCCTGCCGAAGTCACGCAATGATCGATCGCCGACAGCAGCGAGCCTTGCCGCTCGCCCGATAGCGTCCGCATCAATTCGAGATTGGCGCGAGTTGCTGAATCGATTGCAAGCGTTGCGCCGGCGGCCTCTCGAACTGGCGGGGACAACGGCAGCTTTTTGCCAAGCTGCGTGCGCTCAACGTAAGTGACGCAGGCTGCGGCTGCGGTCAGTTCGAGCCGGCTGAAATTGCCGAAGCTTTCCGTGGTCGCGACGCCGAAATAATCCGACAGCCGGCGCTCTGCGGTCGCGCCGTCGAACACGTCGCGGGCCAACGGCATGACGTGCGGCAGCGTGCGAAAATAAGGAGCCAGTTCAGTGTCGGCGTAGATCGCGTCCGAGACGATGATCTCGCCGGGTTCAAGGCGCGCGATTTCGGCAGAGAGCATCGCGCCGTCGCATTCGGAGATGCGGAATTCGGCGGTCGAGATGTCGATCCAGGCGAGCGCGAACCGCGTGTTGTTCTTTTCAGAAGAACTCCTGCTCCGCGCCAGAGAAAGCAAGAAGTTGTTGCGCTCCGCGTCTAGTAGTGTGTCCTCGGTAAGTGTTCCCGGTGTCACAAGCCGGACGACATCGCGGTGAACGACGGCTTTGCTGCCGCGCTTTCTCGCTTCCGCCGGGTCTTCAAGCTGCTCGCAAACCGCGACACGATGGCCCAACGCGATGAGCTTGTTGAGATATTCGTCGGAGCGATGAATGGGAACACCGCACATTGGAATATCCTGACCACGGTGTTTGCCGCGTTTGGTCAGGACGATGCCGAGCGCGCGCGACGCGATCTCCGCATCTTCGAAGAACAGCTCGTAGAAGTCGCCCATTCGGTAGAACAACAGGTAATTCGGGTTGTTCTGCTTGATTTCGATGAATTGCTCCATCACTGGCGTGACGCGATTGTCCGCGGGCGAGGGCGTCACCTCCGGTTCGGGCAAATTTTCGGGATGAGCAGCATCCATCTGCAAACATTAGCAGAATGGGGGCAGCCTTTCATGCGGCGCAATTGCGTCCATGCACAGGCTTAGCGCGGGGCCATCCGAAGTGCTCCGTCGAGGCGGATGACTTCGCCGTTCAAATAGCGATTTCTGACGATGAACAGGACGAGTTCTGCGAATTCTTGCGGATCACCAAGCCGCGCCGGAAACGGCACAGAAGCACCGAGGCTTTCCTGTGTTTCCTGCGGCAATCCCGTCAGCATCGGCGTTCCGAAAATTCCCGGTGCAATTCCCATCACCCTGATTCCGAACTGCGCCAATTCCCGTGCCGCCGGTATTGTCAGCGCGGCAACGCCGCCCTTGGAGGCGGCATAAGCGGTCTGCCCGATCTGTCCTTCGAAGGCTGCGATCGAGGCAGTCGAGACGATCACGCCGCGCTCGCCGTCAATCGGATCGAGTTTCGATGCACCGGCCGCGGCAAGCCGCATCATGTTGAACGTGCCGATCAGATTGATGTCGATCACGCGCTTGAATTCGGCGAGCGGCATCGGCCCGTCGCGCCCGACGATGCGCTTGCCCGGAGCAATGCCCGCGCAATTCACCAGAATGCGCGCAGCACCATGCGCCTTCGCTGCGGCTTCGAACGCCTGCGTCGCACTCGCGTCGTCGGTGACATCGCAACGAAACCCGATCCCGCCGAATATCCTTGCGGTCGCGCTCGCACCGTCTTCGTTGACGTCGAACACCGCGACCTTCGCGCCTGCTTTCGCAAGCGCATTCGCTGTTGCAGCCCCAAGACCTGAGGCACCGCCGGTGACGATTGCCGCAACGCCTCTCACGTCCATGAGAAATTCCGGCCCTTCAGCAGAGGGGTGATTGCTTTTTGCGTTTCATGGAAGCTGGCAAGAAAGCGCGCCGGCATTTCAGCCGCTACAATGCGCGCCGATTGCGCGCCGACATTGATCGCCGCAACCGTTACGCCGCGCGAGTCGGTTACCGGCACAGCCATCGAAACCAGACCGATTTCGAGTTCCTGATCGGTCACGCAGTAGCCTTGCGCGCGCACCTCAAGAAGAATGGCGCTCAGCTCATCGAGACGCGTGCGTGTTTTCTGTGTCAGGCGCGGGCGTTCTGTCGCGGAAAGACGTTTGCTCGCTTCGTCCGGTTCGAGTGATGCGAGCAATACGCGTCCCATCGACGTGCAGTAAGCGGGCAAGCGCGAGCCGACGCCAAGCGACACCGACATGACGCGTTTTTTCGCGGAGCGCGCGATGTACACGATCTCATGTCCGTCGAGCACAGTTGCCGAACAGGATTCCTCGAGTTGTTCGCTTAGGCGCTCGAGGAACGGTTGCAGAAGCTGCGGCAGGTCGGTTGCCGACAAATAAGCGTAGCCGAGCCGCAGCACGCGCGGAGTCAGAGCGAAGAATTTGTTGTTGAAGCTTGCGTAGCCGAGCCGCTGCAGCGTGAGCAGGCAACGCCGCGCGGCCGCACGGCTCAGTCCCGTGCGCGCTGCGACCTGCGCGATCGTCAGATGAGGATGGCTGTCGTCAAAGCATTCGATGACGGCAAGGCCCTTGCCGAAACCGGCCATGAAATCGCGATCGCCCTCGACAGCTTCCATCCTCGAATGGTCGTTCGGATACCGCACGATGTCAACGTTTTCGCACTTGACCCAATCGGCGTGCGCCCGCACGATAATCAAAGAAAATTATGTGCGATAAACTCACGGCTGTGAGGAACGCTTAGTGGCAACATTTGCAAGCCTGTCCGAAGGCATCGAAGCCGTCGTGCGCGACGGCGATACCGTGGCGATGGAAGGTTTCACCCATCTCATCCCGTTCGCGGCCGGCCACGAAGTTGTGCGCCAGAAGCGCAAGCATCTCACGCTGATCCGCATGACGCCGGATCTGATCTACGACCAGCTCATCGGCATGGGCTGCGCGGACAAGCTCGTCTTTTCATGGGGCGGCAATCCCGGCGTCGGCTCGCTGCATCGGCTGCGCGACGCGGTCGAAAAGGGCTGGCCGAACAAGCTTGAGATTGAAGAACATTCGCACGCCGCGATGGCGAATGCTTATGAAGCGGGCGCGGCCGGGCTGCCGTGCGCGATCTTCCGTGGCTATATCGGCGCCGACCTTGCGAAGGTGAATCCAAAAATCAAAAGCATCGTTTGCCCGTTCACCGGCGAAACGCTTGCAGCGATTCCATCGCATCGGCCGGACGTTGCAATCATCCACGGCCTGAAGGCCGACCGCGCCGGCAATGTGCTGCTCGAAGGCATTCTCGGTGTGCAGAAGGAAGCGGTGCTCGCCTCGAAGCGATCGCTCGTCACGGTAGAAGAGATCGTGGACGATTTCGGGCCGCGCAATCTGAATGCCTGCATCCTGCCAAGCTGGACCATCGGTATGATCGCGCATGTGCCGGGCGGCGCGTTTCCGTCCTACGCGCAGGGCTATTACAAGCGACACAACGCCTTCTATATCGAATGGGACAAGATCGCGCGCGAGCGCGACACGTTCCAGGCGTGGATGAAAGCAAACGTGCTGAAAAAGAACGAGTCCGAATACGCAAAATATGCGCGCCCTTCGCGCGTCGCGGCGGAGTAAGACAATGACCGCAACATATACGCCGAACGAAATAATGACGGTCGTGGCCGCGCGCGCACTGAAGAACAGCGACGTGCTGTTTGTCGGCATCGGTGCGCCGTCGGCGGCATCGAACCTCGCGCGGCTGACGCATGCGCCCAACATCACTCTGATCTACGAATCCGGCACAATCGAAACCAAGCCTTCCGTTCTTCCGCTTTCCATCGGCGACGGCGAACTCTGCGACACTGCACTTACGACGGTCGCGGTGCCGGAAATGTTTCGCTATTGGCTGCAGGGCGGGCGCATCACCGTCGGTTTCCTCGGTGGCGCGCAGATCGACAAATACGCCAACCTCAACACCACGGTGGTCGGCTCATACGATGCGCCGAAGGTGCGGCTGCCGGGTGGTGGCGGCGCACCGGAAATTTCCAACTCGTGCGCGGAAATTTTCATCATCATGCCGCAGGGCCGCGGCTTTGTGAAAAAGCTCGATTTTATAACGTCGCTTGGACACGGCGAAGGCGACGATCATCGCCAGCGTCTCGGTGTTAAGACCAAAGGGCCGACCCGCCTCATCACCGATCTGTGCATTTTCGAGCCCGATCCCGCCACGAAGGAAATGACGGTAACGTCGATCCATCCCGGCGTGACGTGCGACCAGATTCAGGAAAACACCGGCTGGACGGTTCGCTACGCTAACACTGTCGCTGAGACGGCACCGCCGACTGCAAAAGAACTCGAAGTGCTGCGCGACCTGCATGCGCGAACCAAACGCGCGCACGGCGAAGCGGCATAAGGAACAGATGATGCGTGACGTTTTCCTGTGTGATGCAATTCGAACTCCTATCGGCCGCTACGGTGGAGCACTCGCGAAGGTGCGCGCCGACGACCTTGCCGCGACCCCGATCAAGGCGCTGATGAAGCGCAATCCGAAGATCGACTGGAGCAAGCTCGACGAGGTTTATTTCGGCTGCGCCAATCAGGCGGGCGAGGACAATCGCAACGTCGCACGCATGGCGCTTTTGCTCGCAGGCATTCCCGACAGCGTGCCGGGCGTGACGCTGAACAGGCTTTGCGCGTCGGGACTGGACGCGGTTGGCGCTGCCGCGCGTGCGATCAAGTCGGGTGAAATTGAATTTGCTATCGCAGGCGGCGTCGAATCGATGACGCGCGCGCCTCTCGTGATGGGCAAGGCGAGCGAGGCATTTCAGCGCAGCGCGGAAATCTACGACACCACAATCGGCTGGCGTTTCGTCAACCCGCTGATGAAGGCGCAGTACGGCGTCGATTCAATGCCGGAGACAGGCGAGAACGTCGCCGAGGAATTTCAGGTCGCACGTAAGGATCAGGACGAATTTGCCATCCGCTCGCAGCAGCGCGCGGGCAAGGCAATCGCGTCGGGTTATTTCGCCGAGGAAATCGTCGCGGTCGAAACGCCGGGCGGCAAGGCCGGGCCGATCATCGTCGACAAGGACGAGCATCCGCGGCCCGATACGACGATTGAAGCGCTCGCAAAACTCAAAACACCGTTCCGCAACAACGGCACGGTGACGGCTGGCAATGCGTCCGGCGTGAATGACGGCGCGGCCGCGATGATCCTTGCCTCAGAAGCTGCGGTGAAGGCCTACGGGCTGACGCCACGCGCGCGCATTCTTGGGATGGCGTCTGCTGCCGTGCCGCCGCGCATCATGGGGATCGGCCCGGTGCCCGCGACGCAGAAGCTGATGGCGCGGCTTGGGTTCAAGATTGACCAGTTCGACTTGATCGAGATCAACGAAGCCTTTGCCTCGCAATCGCTAGCATGCCTGCGGCAGCTCGGGCTTCCCGAT
>CAMBBO010000024.1 GCA_945862935.1 Pseudorhodoplanes sinuspersici
ATCGAACCATGGCTCGACGATTATACCGTCGCGCCGCTCTATCTTGGCTGCGTCATGCTGCCGATCTGGGGCGTGATGAACATGCAGGACAACATTGCGCGTTCCTATAACTGGGTACAGATCGCATTGCTGCCGCCCTATATCGTGCGGCAACTCCTCCTGATCGCAGTCATGGCGCTCGCAGTATGGATCGGTTACGCGGCGAACGCCGCGACCGCCATCGCGGCGGCTGGGCTGTCGCTGTGGCTGACCGGCCTGGGGCAAATGATCATGCTCAATCGCAATCTCGCCAAAGCGCACCGTCCCGGCAAGCGCGCCTACGAATGGCGCCGCTGGCTCACCGCGGCATTTCCATTGTTCTTCATCGACGCACTTTATCTGATGCTGCTCTATGTCGACGTCATCATGCTGAAACAGTTTCGCCCGCCGGAAGAAATCGCAATCTATTTCGCCGCCGCCAAAACACTGGCGCTTGTCTCGTTCGTACATTTTGCGGTGACCGCCGCGACCGCGCACCGCTACACGCAATATCATGTGTCCGGCGACCGCGAGAAGCTGGCGCGCTTTCTCGCAGAATCGATCCGCTGGACGTTCTGGCCATCGCTCGCGGCAACCTTGCTCATTCTTGCCTGCGGCTGGCCGATGCTATGGCTGTTCGGCGAGAAATATGTCGCCGGCTATCCGGTGATGTTCATTCTTTCCCTCGGAATGCTTGCGCGCGCCGCCGTCGGGCCGGGCGAGCGTTTCCTCACCATGCTCGGCGAACAGCGTACTTGCATCTTCATTGCCGGCTGGGCGGTCGTTGCAAACCTTGCGCTCTGCATGCTGCTCATTCCGCGTTACGGCATCATCGGGGCGGCCATCGCAACAAGTTCGGCATTCCTCGTTGAATCGGTTTTGTTGTTCGTGCTCGCCAAGCGGCGCGTCGGTTTCCATCTGTTCGCATGGCGCGGGCGATAAAAATGCATGCGCCGCTCACCATGACATACCGGGTGGCATGGCATTCCTTCACTGAACTCGAAGGAATTGCGGGCGAATGGCGCGATCTCGCCGCGCGTGCGATCGAGCCGAACGTCTTTTACGAGCCGTCATTCGTGCTTCCGGCGCTGAAGGTTTTCGACAGCGATGCCGGTGCGATATGCGTGCGCTCGGCAGGTGGCCGCCTTGTCGGATTGTTTCCAATGAATCGCGGGCCGTTTCTGATTTTCAGCGGCTTCGTCCATCCATACGCACCGCTCGGCGTGCCGCTGGTGGATCGCGACGACTCCGTCGGGATCGTTGGCGCGTGGCTCGATCATCTGGCGAAGCGCCACCGCACCATCGCGATGCCATGCCTTTCGCAAGGCCCCTTCAGCGAAGCTCTCACGCTCGCCTGCGCGATGCGCAATTTGCCCGGACACAATTTCGACAGTCACGACCGCGCGCTGCTCGCACCGGGAACTCATCGCGCCGGATATCTGGGCCAGTCTTCGGCATCGCGGCGGCGTAAGAATCTCCTGCGCCATCGCCGCCGTCTCGCCGAGCTAGGCGATTTACGGCACAGCAGCGCGCACGACACAGCGTCGGTTCAGTCGCTGGTCGATGCGTTCCTGAAAATCGAAGCGTCGGGCTGGAAGGGCGAGGCAGGCACCGCCGCCGGGCGCGATCCGGCCATGTCAAAGTTTTTCCGCAGCGCCGTTTTGGCGCTGGCCGCTGAGGGCAAGGCGCAAGGCGACCTGCTCACGCTCGATGGCGAGCCGATCGCGGTAATCGTAGTCCTGCGCAGCGGCGAAACCGCATGGGCGTGGAAAATTGCCTACGACGAACGCTTCGCGTCACACTCGCCGGGGATTCAGGTTGCGTTCGACGCAACGCAGACATTGCTCGCAGACACATCAATCGCCCGCACCGATTCCTGCACCGCTCCCGGCCCGCACGTGATCGATCATCTGTGGCACGAGCGGCTTTCGCTCACCGACCGGATGATCGGGGTTCGCCCCGGCAGCACGCTGTCGTTCGAGCCGACCTTCCTGCTGGAAGCCCTTCGCCGGAAATCTCGTTCCCTCGCCAAATCCGTTCTGCGAACGCTGAGCCGTCAGGCCTGATCGCGTAGCAACCGGCGAATGATCTTGCCGGTCGTCGTCATCGGCATCTGCTCGATGAAAGAAATCTCGCGCGGATATTCGTGCGCGGCGAGCCGCGTCTTGACGAAATCCTGCAACTGCGCGGCGAGCGCATCTCCCGCAACCTGCCCCGGCTTCAGCACGACAAACGCCTTCACGATCTCGGTGCGGACCGGATCGGGCTTGCCGATCACCGCGGCCAGCGCCACGGCGGGATGACGGATCAGACAATCTTCGATTTCGCCCGGCCCGATACGATAGCCCGACGACGTAATCACATCGTCGTCGCGCCCGACGAAATGGACATAGCCCTCGTCGTCGATCATTCCCTGATCGCCAGTCAGCATCCAGTCACCGACGAATTTATCGCGCGTTGCATCCGGGTTACCCCAATATTCGAGGAACATCACCGGGTCCGGCCGCTTCACCGCGATCTGCCCGAGCGTGCCGGGTGTAACGACATTGCCGCTCTCGTCGATGACGGCAACACGATGCCCCGGCACCGGCTTGCCGATTGCGCCCGGCCGCGACACCCCCATCACTGCGCAGGAGGCAAGCACGAGATTGCATTCGGTCTGGCCGTAAAATTCATTGATCGTCAGCCCGAAAACATCCTTGCCCCATTCGTAAGTTTCCGCACCAAGCGACTCCCCGCCAGAACCGAGCGTGCGCAGCCGCACGTCATGGCGGCCTTTCGGATTTTTCGCCGAGCGCAGCATCCGCAACGCCGTCGGCGGAATGAACGTGTTGCGCACGGCGTGCTTTGCCATCAGCGCGTAGGCTTCTTCGGGATCGAACTTGGTGATCGGCCGTGCCACCACCGCGACGCCGTGATGCAGCGACGGCAAGAGCGCGTCGAGCAATCCACCCGCCCAGGCCCAGTCGGCCGGCGTCCAGAAACGGTCGCCGGGTTGCGGGAAAAAATCATGCGGCATTTCCACGCCCGGAATATGACCCGGCAATACGCGATGGCCGTGCAATGCGCCTTTCGGATTTCCCGTCGTGCCGGAGGTGTAGATCATCATGCCCGGTGTATCGGGCGTTGTGGCTTCGGGCGTGAAATCGGACGACGCACGTGCGAGAAGCGCGTGAAAATCTTGCGCGTATTCACCTGCACCGTCGACGGAGATCACAAGTTTCAATTCCGGCGCGTCGGCACGAATTGAGGAAATTTTTTCAAGCCCCTGCGCGTTGGTGATGAGGGCTTTCGCGCCCGAATTCTGCAGGCGATACGAAATAGCGTCCGGTCCAAACAACATCGCTGTCGGCAATGCGATCGCGGCAAGCTTGTAGATCGCAACATGCGCGGCCGCGACTTCCGGCGCCTGTGGAAGAAGGATCGCAACGCGATCACCGCGCTTTACGCCATGCGCGCGCAAGGCGTTGGCGAGACGGTTCGAAGTCTCTTTCAGCCAGCCGAATGTGATCGTGTCCGCGCGCCCGTCGGCATGCACGTTGATGATCGCTACGCGATCCGGCTCGCGATCCGCCCATTTGTCGCAAACATCGACGCCCATATTGTAATCCGCCGGAATGTCCCAGCGGAATTTGGCGTAGAGCGCGTCATAGTCTTTGATGAATGGAAGCATGGTCCGGCGGGGCGGACACTAGTCAGAGACGGCGTGAAGCTCAATCCCTCTAGGACGAAGGCCGTGCCCCGTCTGGCGCAGCGACGATCAGTGTCCAGTAAACCTTGTATTTCGAACTCGGAACATACACCGCCGCTATCCCCATGCGGGTTGCGCCTTTCAGCAGCATGTTCGCCTTGTGCGGCGGGGAATCGCGCCAGCCGGAAAACGCTTCCGCGAATGTGTGATAGCCCGCCGAGATATTCTCAGCACCAAGCTTCGCGTCGAAGCCCGACTTCTTCATGCGGTCCTTGAACGGGCCTGCGATGTTGTGGTCGAGCTTGTCGCGCTTGGCCATCGCCTGCGCCTGCACGGTCGCAAGCCTCATCAGCTCAGGATCGAGTGTCAGCGCATCGAGCCCGTTATTCTGCCGATAGCCGGAGATCATCGACGACGCCGTGGCAGCGTCGAGTTCAGCGCCGGGCTGCGCCATGCTGCGATAGAAGGACGGCTGCTGAGTGGACGGCTGGTCCGCGCAGGCCGCAAGCGACACTGCCGCGAGAACACTCACCCAGAAAGAACACCGCATCGTCGTCCCCGAATCCCGTTCGCCGCGGGTCACGTTTGGCTGAAAAAGGTGGCTGAAGGGTGAATACATCAGCCATTCGCCTTTCGGGAGTCGCGGGCGTGCGTTTCCTGCTGTGGATAGGGGATTTCGATGCCTGACTCGCGAAAACGGCTCAGAATCTTGAAATAAATATCGCTTTTCACGCCACCGGAATGGGCCACGTTGCCGACCACGCCGATGAGTTCGAGCTTCACCGCGAAATCGCTGAACCCGGTCAGCAGCGCCACCGGTGGCGGGCTCTGCAACACCTGCGCGTGCTCGCGCGCGATGTCGAGCAGGATGTCTCGCGCTTTCTCGTGATCGCAATCGTAGGAGACGTTCACGTTGACGATGATGCGGCCGAGCGTGTTGGCATGGGTCCAATTTTTGACGATGTTCGTAATCAGTTCGGAATTCGGCACGATCACGCTGGCACGCTCGAAGGTCTCAATCTCGGTCGCGCGCACGCGGATACGGCGCACGAAGCCTTCCTCGCCCTTCACCACGATCATGTCGCCGACGCGGATCGGTCGTTCGGTCAAAAGGATCAGCCCAGAGACGAAATTCGACACGATCGATTGCAGGCCAAAGCCGATGCCGATGGAAAGCGCACCTGCGACGAGCGTGATTTTCTGCAAGTCGATGCCGAGAACGCCAAGCGCAATGCCAAGCGCAACCACCACCCCGACATAACCGAAGATCACCGAAACAGAATGCTGCAAGCTCGGTTCGAGGCCCGTGCGCGGCAAAAAGCGCGCCTGCAGCCAGCGTTGCGCGGCGCGGGTGAGGAAGATGCCGACGAGCATCATCATCAGCGCGCTGACAATCGCGCCGAGCGAAATCGTGATGTCGCCAACGCGGAAACCGAAAACGGCCTCGCGCATCGCGTCCAGAAAATCGGTAGCGAGAATGCCCCACGGCCCGAGCAGCGGGACGATCACCAAGAGTACCAGGAGAATGCGGATCACCGCGGACACAAGCGTGCCGATCAGTTCGACGCTGCGCGGTTTGACGCCGAAGAACGAAGCGACAGCGCGGCCCTTGTCGGTGTCGCCGGTCAGCACCTCGCTGAACAGCGTGTCGATAAAGGCGATCACGACATACAGCGCGCCGAGCGCACCGAGAATAATGACGATCCGCGCGGTGAGAAACGCCGCGAACCCGATATAGCCGGTGGCGAGCGCGATCCCTATCGCAGCAACCGCAATCCATCCTGCGCCGCGCATCCATTGGCCGCGCGCTTCCGAAACGCTTTCCATCCGCCCGAGCCACCAGAGCAGATGCACGAGTGCCGCGAGCAGCAGCATCGCCATCAGGGCACTGGTCGCAATCGTGGATACGACTGGCGCAACGGTCGCGCGATGCAGCATGTTGATGAAGACGATGACGCCGAGAACACGCGTCGCAAAAGTTAAATGATCGGCGAGGAGCTTGGCGCGCTGATCGTCGAGCCGCGGAAGGCGCCGCTCCGGCTCCGCGGGCGCAAACAGTCCGACCGCGACCGCGCGGCCGAAACTTGCAATCGCAATCGCGCCCACGAGACCAAGGCCGATTTCGAGGATCTGCGGCCGCATCAGCGAAAATGAATCAAGCACCAGCAGAACGACAACAACGACCGCGGGCGCGCTGGCCGCAATGCGGACAAGTGCCACGAGCGAATAGAATGCGTTGGCAAATCGCGTCCCACTGACCAGCGGCCGGATATCCCGCTCACGTACCCAGCGCAGCGCGCCAATCGCCGCTCCAAACAGCACGATCAAAGCGAGCAATGCGCCGACAACGCTTGCAATGCCGCCGGTTTCGAAAGCGAAGCTCGCCCATGACCGCATCAAGAAGACGATCCCGCGCGCCTGCCCCGGCACCGCGGTCACTGCCTGCTGCCAGAATGAGGGATCGAGTGCGCCCGATGTGCGCACGAATAACTGGCGCGCGAACAGGGAGCGGCGCGTCTCGGTGATGCGTTCTGCAAGTGCATCGGCGCGAACCGCAAGGAGGCGCGTCTGCTTCAACGCCGCATCGACATCGTTACGCCGGTCGGTGATGCGCCTGCGATCGGCGGCGATGGTCTCATTTTCCGGGCCAGCGCCCGCAGCCGGCATTGTGCCAAGTTGGCCGAGCCGCGCATCGGCCTCGGACAATTCCTGTTGCAGCAGCACGTTCTCCGCGCGCAGGCTTTCGCGCAGCGGATCGAGGCCGGAGCGCAACTGGGCGAGCGCATCGTCGGTCGCACGGTCTCGCCGCGACGACAATTCGATCTGATCGAGCTGAAGGCGGATCGGCTCAAGCCGCGCCAATGCGGAGGTCGCGGGAACCGGCGCGGGCGCAGGCACATCGGACTGGTTTTGCGCATAGGCAACGCCGCCGCTGCCGATGGCCGTGGCAAGTAGAAGCAGGATAAAAAGTTGGCGGACGAAGCGAATCGGCATCGCGGCGAATGCTAGCAGTTTTCAGGCAGGAGCCATTGCGCGCAAGGGCGCAGGGATTTCCGTGCTAGCGGCGAAACAAGGCGAGAGTCCGGCGCGCGCGCAATCAGCTTTTGGGGAAGCCAAGCCACTCGCGGCGATAAAACATCGCGCCGGCCTGCGTGCGGCGCAACGCATTTTTCGGCGCCTTGCGCTCGGCCAATAGCCGGCGGATACGATCGAGCGCGAATTGCGGATCGTAGGGCTTCGACAGAAGCGGACCAGATTCACACAAATCGCCTGCGGCATCCGCAGCGCGGCGCGGGCTGCCGGCCATGATGACCTTCAGTTCCGGCCGATTCTCGCGAATCCATTGCGCCAGCGCAAACCCGTCCATCGCACCCGTCAATTCGATGTCACTGAATACGATATCGACATCCACGTCCGGCTCCTGCAGCAGCGAAATGGCTTCTTCCGCATGCGCAGCTTCAATCACGCGATACCCGCATTCGCGCAGATATTCGGAAATCACCATGCGGATCAAAACTTCGTCCTCGACGACGAGCACGGTGTTGGTTTCGGCGGAATGCGTGGCAATCATTTTCGGTCCTCCAACAGCTTGGCGACTTCCTGAATCACATTGGTCATGTTGCAAGGCTTGGAAAAAAACAGGTCGGCAGTTTCACGCGCACGCGCCGACGACCATTCGCCGGAAATGATCACAATTTTCAATTCGGGCCGGGATTCCCGCAGCTTGATGGCGAGGCCGAGGCCGTCGATGCTGCCGGGCATGCGCACGTCGGTCATCACGAGGTCGATCGGCACGGAGGCTGTGAGGATGGACAGCGCCTCGTCCGCATGTGCGGCTTCGACCACGATAAAGCCTTCCGCGCGCAGGGCGTCCGCCATTGCCATGCGGATCAGAACTTCGTCCTCGACCAGGAGGATCGTAGGCACATTGGATCCTAGGCTTGGTTCTCCAGCAGACGCGGCGAACATGGAAACTCCCCCTCCACCTAACTCCTTGGCCGGGCTTGGGTTCCAAAGACGTTCAGCCCAAATTTCTCCCGTTTCACCTCCAAACACCGGTATTTTGATGCTCCTGCCGCGCTGCAATAACACCGACTTGTCCCCCGGCGGTTTGGCCCGCACATGGGACACCCGTCACACGGAACCGATAATGTCCGCGCCGGCGGTATCGGCCCGGCCGTCAGTTTGAAGCGGGCATCGGGAGGCATTCATGTCAGCGACAATCATCAATCTCATTATTCAACTTATTGCAGGCGCCATCGGCGGCAACGCGGCGGGCGCAGCGGCCAAGGACATGAGCCTTGGCACACTCGGCAACACCATCGTCGGCGCAGTCGGCGGCGGCGTTGGCGGACAGATTCTTGCGGCGCTCCTGCCGATGATGGCAAGCGCTGCGAGCAGCGTCGACATCGCGACGATCGCGAGCAACGCAGTCGGTGGCGGCGTTGCCGGCGCGGTTGTGACGGCCGTGATCGGTCTCATCAAGAACAAGATGGCGTAAGGCTGCAGAGACGGCCGGCCGAACACCGGCCGTCTCGCATTGCCAAGCAGCACGCGGGCGTCTAGCTAACGGGCATGACGCCGCTCATTCTTCCCTATTCCAACATCGTTCCGAGCCTTGCCACGCCGCTTGCGCATGCGGGCATAGGCTCTGCCATTTTGGGCCGCGCAACCCTCGGCAAGAATGCCTGGGTCGGTCCGCTGGTGCTGATCCGCGCCGACGGCCACGTTGTGACAGCGGGCGATGATTTTCACATCGGTGCGCGCTCGACGTTGCACATCGCGCACGAAATTTTCGCCGACCTAATCGGCGACCGCGTTTCCGTCGGCGAGAATTGCTGCGTCCATGCCTGCACGGTCGGCGACGATGTCGTGATCGGCGACAATGTCGTGGTGCTCGACGGCGCGGTGATCGAGAACAAGACGATCCTTGAATCCGGCACCACCGTATATCCCGGCAAGCGCCTGCCGGGCGGCCACGTTTACGCAGGTGCGCCGGCCAAAGCCGTGCGACCTGTCGAACCCGGCGAAATCGAAAAGCGCCGCGCGGCTATTGCGAAAGCGCGTGCAAGCCTGCCGGATGCGCCCGCACCCGTTCATGCGCTTAGCGCCGGATCGGACGTGCATCCATCCGTGTTTATCGCCGACACCGCGACCGTGCGCGGAAAAATCCGCGCCGCAGCAAATTCCTCGATCTGGTTCTCCAACCAGCTCGACGCAGGCCCCGGCGAAATCGTCATCGGCCTTCGCGCCAACATCCAGGACAACACCACGATCCGCTGCACGACGACGCAAGGCATGCGCATCGGGCAGGATTCGACCGTCGGCCATAACGTGCTGATCGAGGATTGCGTGATCGGCGATAATTGCCTGATCGGCATCGGATCGACCGTCTCCAGGGGCACCGTCGTGCAGGATCGCGTGCTGCTCGCCGCGAGTGCCGTCACCGCACCCGGACAAGTGCTGGAATCGGGCTTTCTCTATGCAGGAAGCCCCGCGCGAAAGCTCTCCGCGCTCGACGCTGGCAGGCTTGATATGATCGACATGATCGTTGGCCAATACTGCCAATACGCAAAGCATTTCAAAGTCGCGCAGGAGGCGCTCAAGGTTGCGTCGTAATGCTGGATCGCGACGCCCGCCCTTGGCATCATCCCCCGATGGACACACGCGATCAATTCATCCCGGTCCGCAAGAAAGACCTGCTGGCGCAGCTTGAAGCGCGCGGGCTTCCCGGCGGACCTGCCGGTGCCAAGCAATTCCGCGTGCTGTGCCAGATGCTCGGCGCGATCTTCCATTTCAATTATTTCGAGCAACTGGAACGCCTGCGGACGGATTATTTCTATTTCAATCCGCAGCTCGATCCGCATGCGCGCTGCGACCCTGCTGAGCTTGAACTGTCCTACAAAGACCTCACGCAGGCCTTCGAAGGCGTTCTCAAGGCTGCAAACTTTGTCGAGATCAGCCGCGACGAGATCGAACGCGCGCACAGCGAGCACGCGCTCATCCAGGTGCAAACCCACGCCCCTCTCGGCGATTTCCGCGATGTCCGTTTCTTCCGGCGCGGGCATCACCGGCAGTCCTTCGACATTCCCGCGTGGTTCGGTCTGCGCAAGCAGAAGATCGAATGCGACGTTTATGACGACGTGATCCTGTTCGTCGCGATGAAGCCCGACAAGGATGTGCAGAAGAAAAACGACCGCAAGCATTTCGTACGCAGCCAGCTTCGCCCCGGCTCCATCCTGATAAAATATTTTCGCCATATCCCGAGCGCGGACCTGAATGCGCTCTATCCCAATGTGCGCGTGGTCATGAGCATGACCGACCGCCTGATGCTTGGTGTTCCTGCCATCGCGGGCGGCATTCCGATCCTGCTCAATCTTATTCCTGCCTTGAGCGTTCTTTTTCTCGTCGCCGGATTCTATCTTGGCCTGTCAGGCGCCGTGCACGAGGACGATACGCGCAAGGCGCTCGCCGCATTGAGCGGCCTCGCAGCCCTCGGTGGTTTCCTGTTGCAGCAATGGATCAAGTATCAGCGCCAGTCGCTCAAATACCAGAAGCTGCTCAGCGACAATGTCTATTTCCGCAACGTCAATAACAATGCCGGAATTTTCGATTACCTGATCGGCATGGCGGAGGAACAGGAATGCAAGGAAGCCTTCCTCGCCTATCATTTCATCCTGACCGCAAAGACGCCGCCGTCGCAGGACGATCTCGATTCCGGCATCGAGCAATGGCTGAACGAGACCTTCGGCATCGATACCGACTTCGAGGTGGATGACGCACTCGGCAAGCTCCAACGGCTCGGCTTGCTCAAGCGCAATGGCGGCGCGCTGTCGGTGCTGCCGCTCGATGAAGCGGTCGCCCATCTCGACGCCTTGTGGGATGGTTTCTTCGATTCCTCGGGCGCGGCGCGCGCCGCGCAATAATTTCAAACCGGAAAATCACATCATGACCAAAGTAACATGGGGTGTCCTGAGCACCGCAAAGATTGGCCTCGACCGCGTGATCGCGCCGATGCAGATGGCGCCGAACCTCACCATCGACGCCATCGCTTCGCGCGATCTCGCCAAGGCGCAGGCCGCGGCAAAACAATTCGGCATCGCGCGCGCCTATGCAAGCTACGAGGAGCTTCTCGCCGACAAGGCGATCGAGGCGATCTACATTCCCGTCCCGAACCACCTGCATGTCGAATGGGCCGAGCGCGCAGCGGCTGCCGGCAAACATGTGCTGGTCGAAAAGCCGCTCGCGATGGACGCTAACGAAGCCTCGCGCCTCATCGCCGCGCGCGACAAAAGCGGCAAAGTCATCGTCGAAGGCTTCATGGTGCGTTACGCGTCACTGTGGACGGGCATCCGCAAACTTCTGGCGGAGGGGCGCATCGGAGACGTGCAGGGCCTGCAGGCGCACGCGACTTACGCCAATCTCGATCCGCAGAATATCCGCAACAAGATGGAAACCGGCGGCGGCGCGATGATGGATATTGGCTGCTATGTCATCCTGTTCTCGCGGATGATCTTCGGCACGGAGCCAAAACGCGTCGTCAGCCTGATCGACCGCGATCCGGCGATGAAGACCGACCGGCGCAATTCGCTGATCCTCGATTTCCCGAACGGTCAGGCGAGCCTGTTCATCTCGACCCAGCTTGCGCGCGCGCAGCGCCTTCGCATCTTCGGAACCAAAGGCTCGCTCGAAGTGGATATTCCGATCAACATCCCGGATGATCGGCCGATGCGTGTACGCATCGACGACGGGCGCGACAGCTTCGGTTCGGGCGTCGAGACGATCGAGTTTCCCGCCGCAAATTTCTTCACCCAGCAGGGCGAGGCGGTCTCGCGCGCGATCCGCGGTGAAATTCCCGTCGAAATGACGCTGGAGGATTCGGTCGCCAACATGCGCGTGATCGACGCTGCCGTACGATCCGGGCAATCGGGGGCGTGGGAATCAATCGGCCGCTGACAATCGCTTGCCGGCGGCCGGTTATTTGAAGTCCGATTAAGCTTGCGCGATTAGGTATGCGCCGCCTGCACCGGGAAAATCAGCGGGCGGTCAGTGCCGCTCGGCCGCTCTTCGCTGTGGGCGAGAACCGGGCCGGTCGACATCGGCGCTTCGAAGCGTGACGGCGCGGGCGCCGATTCCTCGGGAGCCTTCAGCGACTGCATCTTCACCGAACCCATTTCGGTCTGCATGCGGCGCGACAGGCCTTCGAACAGGGCATCGCGTTCAATCTTGAGCGACGAGTGATAGACGTCACCCTTCACCTTCGCGCTGCCGACGAGGTTGACGTTGTTGGCGTGGATCGTACCGGTCACGCTGCCTTCGACGGTCAGTTCCAGAGCGTAGATGTCGCCTTCGACATGGCCGCTGGCGCCAATCACGAGGTCTGCGACGCGCATTTCACCGACGACGGTGCCGAGAACCTGCACCGCGCCTTCGTCGGACAGGATATTTCCGGTGACCGTCAAGTCGGAAGCGATAGTCGACGCTGCTGCCATTTTATTCGAAGCCCCTGAAATTATCGGTTGCTGTTGCTGTGGCTGTTTCTCAGCAGGCCGCTCCCGCGTTCCCACCGCACCCATTAGTTTCGACGCGAACGAGTTCACCTCGCTCCGCTTCGTTATGTCCATACGATACTCCCCGCCTCAATCCACTCGTCCCAGAGGCATTGTTGCGTAGATGCGGGGGCAGGCACAAGGCGGATGAACGAAAGAATTACGCAATTATTCTCGTTACCCGCGCCCGCCTTCCGTAAAATTCAAAAATCGCTGAAAATGCTAGTGATTTCAGAGAAAATACGAGCCCCCGGCTTTCCGTCGGAACGTCAAATCTCCCCAGATAAATCACTGGGCCGCAGACCAGTACCGCCGGACGCGGGCGGGCGGGCGGCGATCGCTGCTCAGACCAGATCGCGGGTCCCGTCGTCGAACAATTCATCGACGCTGAATTTGCGCGGAATGAGATTCTGCTCGAACGAATAGCGGATAATCATATCCAGCCCCTTGCGGTTGGCTTCGACGCCGAACGGCAAGGGGTCGAGCGCTCCGGCCGGAGAACCCATTGCCGCCTTGCTCTCTTTCAGCATACGGAAAATCTCAGCCACGACATCTGGCCGCGCCTTGGCGAGTTCGCTCCTGACCACGAACAGATGGTTGACCGGCACCATCCCGTGGCGCTCCGACCATTTTTTCGCAACATCATGCGGATCGGGAAAGAGCGGCCGCACGTTCGGATCGGCTGGCGGTTCGCCACCGAGAATTGCGCCGTCCAGTTGTCCCTCGATCAGCATCGGCTCGATTTTCGATCCGGCCGGCAGCCGCTCGACATTCGGCGGATCGCGGTATTCGGCCAGATGCCCGTCGTCGGTCACGCACCAGGTCACGCGGCTCAAATCGACGCCGTATTCATCGGACAAAATTCCGCGAACCCACGCGCCGGTTGTTACCGCATAAGCGCGCGTCCCGAAGCGCTTGCCTTCGATGTCCTTCGGGGCAAGCGTACCGCGCGCCGCGTTGTAGCAAATCGTGTGATGTTGCGGACGCGCCATGATGGCCGCGGGCAAAAGCGAGAGCGGCTTGCCGTAAACCTTCGCCTGCAGGAACGTCACGATTGCAAGTTCGCCCGCATCGAACTCACCCTGCCGCACCATCGGCTTGAAGCCCTCATTCGCGACCTTCGATCCGCAGAAATCGAAAGTCACAAGCTGAGAGCGCACGGCGCCGCTCTTGAGCGCGCGCGTGCCGGGATAATCCGCAAGATTGGTCCGCAGCGTGACCGGACCGTTCGCAGGATAGGTATTCATCCGCGTCCTGTTCGTTCTATTTCAGCGTGGCGCGGCACGCGCGCGTCGGAAGGCAACATTGGTGGTCCCGGGAAGACTCGAACTTCCGACCTTCGGTTTAGGAAACCGCTGCTCTATCCGGCTGAGCTACGGGACCGCGAAAGAAGCGATGCTCCCCTCAGCGCCGTCATAGAGCGATTTCGGAACGCCCTCAAGGCGGATGCAACTGCTGTGGGACCCCCGACGCACTTCCACCGCGCCGGCGTTGGGCACAAAACAAAAAATCCCCGCCTGAGCGGGGACTTTTCGTCGCTGAACCGTCGCAGTCTTTAAGCGCCGGCCCGCGCTTTCACCGCGTTAGCGGCGAACTTCAGTGCAGGACTCGTTGCCGTAGGAATCGCGAACGCATTCGCGTTCGACCACCGGACGGCGTTCTTCATAGCGCTCGCGATTGCGCTCTTCCGCCGAACCTGCACCCACGGTACCGCCGACGCCTGCGCCAACAGCCGCGCCAACCGGACCGCCGACAACAAAACCAACGCCCGCGCCAACCGCAGCGCCGGTCGCGGCACTCGCCGCAGGATCTTCAGCACTCGCCGGTGCGGGCAAAGCAAACGCCGCAGCCGCAAGCAGCGAAACGAGAACAAGCTTTTTCATCGTCGCCTCCAATGAATGTGGAATGTACGAGTCAACGTGCGCGAGCGCGCGCGGGTTCCGCGTTTAAGCAGCTGAAAAAATCATTTCGGGCGGAACAATATCGGGCGAAGGCGGAACTTTTTAGCCACGCGAGCCGCGCAGCTTTTCGCCGCCGGCGGCGCCATAGAAATAAACGTCCACCTTCATGCCGACCGCCAGCGTTCCGCGTTCGGCAAGGTCGATCACCACTTCCGCAACATCGATATCGTTCAGCGTGCGCGGCCCGCGCGGGGCGTTGCGCGCTGGCCCGACCAGAGGCGACACGAACGAAACCTTGCCCGCGAATTCTCGCCCCGCGAACGCGCTCGCGCGCACCGTCACTGTCTGTCCGATTTTCACGTCTCCGAGATCGCGTTCGTCGATCTCCGCACGAACGCGCAAGGCTGACACGTCACCGATCAGCACCAGCGGCTGCGCCGATTGCGGCGACGCCAATTCGCCCGCGCGCGCATTCACCTGCAGCACCGATCCGGTGATCGGCGCGCGGATCGTCAGCTTCTCGATCGAGGCTTCGATCGCAGACAATTCGTTGCGCGCGATGCTGAGCTGGCCTTCGAGCTGGCTCGGCAGTGGAATGTCCTTGTCGGCTTCGAGCTTTTTCAGGTCGGCACGGCGCTGGCGAACGCGGTCCTGCGCCTGTGTCCAGGACGAGCGCAAGGCATGCAGGTCGGCCTCGACCTTGGGATTGCTGCGCCGGTCGGCAACCGCGCGATCGAAGGCATTGCGCGCGTCGGTCACGGCCGTCTCGGCGTCGAAAACGGCATCCTCGGCACGGCGCCGATCCGCAGCGCGGCCGCTCGCGGACTGGTCGCCGCGCGCGCGCAGGCGCAACGCAACCTGCGTTTCCGCGATGGCGAGCCGCGAGCGCAACTCGTCGTCGCGCAGCCGGATCAGCGGCTCGCCTTCCACCGCGCGCTCGTTCGGGTTGACCAGAATTTCACCGACCGGCGCAACCGTTGCCGGAACGAGCTTGATTTCGCCCGACCATGCCTCGACCCGGCCCGGCGCGACCGCCTGCCAGCTTTTGTCCTCCGGCAAGCCGGTGCGGCGCGCTTCGCTGGTAAGCTTCGGCGAGACGAACAGGAATGCTGCGACCGCAAGCGCCACGCCCACCGCCGCAAGCAGGATCGCCCCGAATGTCCGTTTTGTGTTCACGATGCCTGCCCGACCTTATGCATTCGCCTTGACCTTGCGTTTTGCCTGCCCCTGCTCCTCGCTGACAATGCGCCCGTCCTCGATGCGGACAATGCGTGTCGCGAATGGCAGCAGCCGCGGATCGTGCGTCACAACCAATACACCGCGCGCAGCATCGCTCGCGATCTCCGACAGGATCGTCATGATGGCATGGCCGTTCTCGCTATCCAATGCCGCGGTCGGCTCGTCGGCGAGGATCGCGGACGCATCGCCGACAATCGCGCGGGCGATTGCGACGCGCTGCTGCTCACCGCCGCTCATCTGGCCGGGAAACGAAGTCAGCTTGTGTGCGAGGCCGACCATCGCAAGCGCATCGCGCGCGCGCGAAACGGCTTTTCTTCCGCGCTCGCCGCGCACATCGAGCGCAAGGCGCACATTGTCGGTCGCGGTCAGCGTCGGGAACAGATGATAGGACTGGAACACAAAACCGATGTTGCGGCGGCGCAGATCGGCAAGCTCCTCCGGTTCCGCGCCTTCGGTCGATTGTCCGCCGACACTCACAGCGCCCTCGGTCGGCGAAAGAATGCAGCCAAGGATCGACAGCAAAGTGGTCTTGCCGCTGCCCGATGGCCCCATCAGCAAGGTCAATTCGCCTGTGCCCAGCGAGACGTTGACGCCCTTCAGCGCGTGAACTTCGGCAGCGCCTTGGCCGAGCACCTTGACGATGTTCTCCGCTTGCAAAACCGCGGTCATCGCGAGAACACCATCGCCGGATCGACCCGCATCACCTTGACGATGGCGGCAATGGCGGAGGCCACGCACATCGCGACGGTGAGCGCGAACAGTCCCGCGAGAAGAAGCGGCGTCATCAGGATCGGCAACGCGCTGCCCGCAGTGAGTGCTGTAATCGCAAATCCGGCGATTGCGGCGAGGCAAAAGCCGATGATCGCGCTGATCATCGCCTGCCAGATGATGACCTGATAAATGTAACTTCCCGACGAACCGATCGCGCGCAAGGTCGCGAATTCGTCGAGATGATCCTTGGTACTGGAATAAAGCGTCTGCGCGACGATCACAGTGCCGACGATAATGCCGAGCAGCGCGCCCGCGAACAGCGCCATGCCGGCTCCGGTATCGAACAGCCAGAACGAGCGGCTGCGTTCGCGAAATTCCGCCGTGGTCAGCACTTCCACTTCGTCGATATTGGCGGCAAGCCGCCGCCGCGTCTGCTCGATGTCCGCGTTCGGCGCGACGCGCACGAGAAAATACGTCGCCTTGGCGGATGGCAGGCCAGCATATTGCCGCGCGCGCTCCGTGGTCGTGAACACATAGGGCGTGGTCGTGAACGAGCGAATGCCGCTCGTCACCACTGCGATACGAACTTTCTGCTGGCGGATTTCCGCGGTCGAACCGAGGCCCTCGACACCAAGGCGGTCGAAATAGGATTGATCGGCTGCGACCGCGTCGGGGATCGACAGCGACTCGACCTGCCCCTCGATCACATTCCACGGATGCAGGCCGCCATTCTTCACGTCCGAACCGACTACGAAAACTGGCGTCGTGGTTCCTGCGGGCGTGCGCCAGTCGGCGAAGCCGATCACCACCGGGTTCACCTGTGCGACACCTTCGATGGATAGCGCGCGGAAGCGTTTGCGGACATCGAGCAACGCCGGGTCTTCAAAACATTTCGTGCCCTGCGGCATGATCCAGAGATCAGCATCGGCCCTGTCGATCATGGTCGTGACCATGCGGCCGAAACCGAGATAGAGACCCATCTGCACCGTTACCAGCACGATGGAAAATACGATGCCAATCACGGTCGCGATCAGCCGCAGCCGGTCGTGAAAGAGATTGCGGAAGGCGAGTTTCTGGATCAGCGACATCGCGGCAACGCAGACATTCGACGCACACACCTTGTTTTCATCGCTGCGCCCGCACCGCGCGCAAGGCCGGCGCAAAGCCGGACAGGGCGACCGCCAGCGACCAGCTTAACGCAAGCGTCAGCCCGAACACGATGAGGGCCTTTGCCGCGCCCGGTAGTGGCACGCTCAACAAGGCGAATTGAAGCCAGACCACGAAAACGTAATGGCCCAGATACATGCCATAGGCATTGGACGACAGGCTATCGAGGATGCCATTTCGTTCGCGCGCATAGCGCAGGAATGCCGCGATGAATGCGAAACAGCCGCTCGCGCATCCGAACACGAAACCGAGCGCGGCCGCCGTCTGAAGCCATAGCGGCGCATCGGCGTTATCGACCACGAACGAGGTCGGTACGATCCACGCCGTGAACCCGGCAACCGCTGCGCCGGTCCACACCCAGAGATTCTTCGAAAGCGGCCCGTCGATCGACAAAAGCCCGCGCTCGATGCCGTGAGCCCCGACCGCGATGCCTGCGAAGAAAAACACGGCGTAATGAAACGGCCGGGAAACCTGCCACGCCACCGGACCGTAATGCGTCCATTCCCATGGCGTGTAGAGCAAGGCGGGCGGCAAATAGGCGAGCGCGGACACGGCCATTAGTCCCACGAGAAATTTCAGCGGATGCTCGCGCGCCTTCGATGCGAGCATTGCCAGCCGGTCACCCCAATGCGGCGCGACCAGGCACAACGCGCCCGCGATCAAATTGAGCGCAATTAATTCCCACAGGAACCATTGCGGCCCGCATGGCCAGAACGGCAGCGCAAGCCACGCCTGCCAATATCCTTCGAGCGATGAGTCGGCCGCACCGACGGCGTAGCTTGGGTAATACGCTATCGGCGTCAGCAGCAGCACGACCGCGATGCAGGGCAGCGCGATCCGCTTGATGCGATCCGTGACGAAGATAGCGATGCCCTTGCGCGACAGGCTTGGCCAGACGAACAGGCCCGACAGAAAAAAGAAAATCGACATCAGGCAAACGTCCTGCCACGCGCAAATCAGGTCGAAGGGCACAAAGCGCCGGCTGTCGATGATCGGAAAGGCCTGCCAGGTGTAGGGCGGAGCGTCGAAGCGATAGGGCACGGGCGGAAGGAAATCGAGATAGGCTAGCGACGAATGAAAGCTGAGCACGAGCAGGATCGTCACTGCCCGCATATTGCTCAAGGCAAGGCTCGGTCCCGGCATCGGTCCATCCAGCAGCCGGAACGCGCGTAAAAGAACGCTGCAATCGTCCCGGCCCTGCCCAAACTATACCCAACCTCACCTTGGCCGGTCACCCCGCAACGGCACCGTTATTCGGGCCATTTCCAGCCCCGATCTGAGACTTCGATAATTTCCTCGCCGTTTATGGTTTGGCCATATTGTCAACCTATAGCGATTCATATTCGTGTTCCGATTGGACCTCATAAAGGCATTTGATTTGAAAATGCGAAGCATCATGATCGCCGCAGCGCTGTTCTCCTCGGTTCTTGCGTCCCAGCCGGCGTCCGCCGCCGAACCGAGTGCGACCGGCTTGTGGCAAAAGGTCGACGACGACGGCGCCATCGTCAGCTGGTTCCTGTTTCAGGAAACCGCCGTGCCCGGAGTTTATGAGGGGATGATCGCGAAGGTGTTTCCGCGTCCGCAGGACCCGGTTTACAAAACCTGCGTCAAATGCGTGGACGACCGCAAGGACATGCCGATCCTCGGCCTGCCGCTCGTGCGCGGCATGAAGCGCAAGGGTCTGGAATACGACAACGGCACGATCCTCGATCCGCGCGACGGCAAGATCTATCGCGCCAAGATGGAAGTGAGCCCGGACGGCAAGGAGATCACCGTTCGCGGCTATCTCGGCATTCCGATCCTCGGCATGGACGAAGTGTGGCAGCGTCTGCCGGACACCGAACTGGCCAAGCTCGATCCGTCGGTGCTCGCCAAGATCACGCCGACCACCAACGCGCAGGCGCCCGCCCGTCCCGGCGGCACCGCTCCGCAAAGGCCGAAACCGCCCGCGCCGACCGCCATACGCTGAGGCGTTTTCCGTTTCTATCTCTTACGCGCGCGGCTTCGCTGCGCGCGTTTTCCATCGTAAGCTCGGCTATCGCCGGAACGCCACGATGAACACTTCCCCGACCGCCACCGAACTCGTCGCACTTTATCGCGCGCGCAAGGTCTCGCCTGTCGAGATCGCGCAAGCAGCGCTCGCCCGCATCGAGACTTTGAATCCCCCGGTCAATGCCTTTGTCCTGACAGACGCAGGCGGCGCGCTCGCTGCCGCGCGCGCGTCCGAAGACCGTTTCATGAAGGGCGCGCCGCTCGGCACGCTCGACGGCATTCCGGCGACGATCAAGGACAATGTCCCGGCGAAAGGCTGGCCGACGCGAAAAGGCTCGGCGACGACCGACGAAACACCCGCGCCGGAAGATGCGCCTGCGGTCGCGCGGATGCGCGAACAGGGCGCGGTGTTTCTCGGCAAGACCACGCTGCCGGAATACGGATGGATCGGCGCGTGTCACTCCCCGCTCACGGGCGTCACGCGCAACCCATGGAAGCTCGATCGCACCACCGGCGGATCGTCGGGAGGCGCTGCGGCCGCAGCATTGCTCAATATGGGCCTTCTGCATCTTGGCACGGATGGCGCGGGTTCGGTTCGCATTCCGGCGGCATTCACCGGCGTGTTTGGGATCAAGCCGAGCTATGGCCGCGTGCCCACGTATCCTGCGTCACCCTTTACCGTGCTCGCGCATCAAGGCCCGCTGACGCGCAATGTGTCCGACGCAGCCCTGATGCTGAGCGCGATCTCGAAACCCGATCTGCGCGACATGACGGCATGGAATTCACCCGCGCCTGATTTCTCGCGCGACTTGAACGATGGCGTGCGCGGGCTTCGCATCGCGTGGTCGCCACGGCTTGGCTATGTGAAGGAACTCGACACCGACGTCGAACGCGCAACGGAAAAAGCCGCGCACGCATTCGAAAGTCTCGGCGCGCATGTCGAAACGGTCGATCCGGGATTTGCCGAACCGCTGGAAATCATCCGCGCCATCTGGGGCGCGGTGTCGTCCACGATTGTCGATGCAGTTCCGGCGCAGCTTCGCGGCAAGGTCGATCCGGGTTTCGCGCGCGTTGCCGACGACGGCCGCACGGTCACGCTCGCGCAATATCTTACGGCGATGACCGCGCGCACTGATCTGGCGCGTCACATGATGCAATTCCACGAGCGTTACGACTTGCTGCTGACACCGCAAATGCCGACAGGTGCAATCGAAGCCGGACGCATCACGCCGGCGGATGGGCGCTTTGGCGATGAGTGGATCAACTGGTCGCCTTACACTTATCCGTTGAACCTGAC
>CAMBBO010000025.1 GCA_945862935.1 Pseudorhodoplanes sinuspersici
GACAGTACACCGAGAATGACGTCGGCTTCGTTCGCACCGTGAATTTTCGTGACGAACCCGAAAAGCTGCTGAAAGAAGTGATACGCCAGCAGAAGAAGGCTGACGACGAGGCCCAAATAAAACGGCGCGAGAATCCAGCGGCTGGAAAAGAGCAACGTCTCAAGCAGAAATTCAATCCGGCGCATTGGCCCCTCCCCGGCGTGATGACGCACGCTGACACGCACTCACCTGCCGCGCAATCGCACCTCCAAAACAAAACGGCGCGGCTCAAGGCCGCGCCGTAACATTCGCCTGTCGCTTGCGGTTAGGCCGCGACGCCGGTTCCAATCGGGCACGAGACGCCGGTGCCGCCAAGCCCGCAATAACCGCGCGGATTTTTCGCCAGATATTGCTGGTGATAATCCTCGGCAAAATAAAACTCCGGCGCGTCGAGAATTTCCGTGGTGATCGCGCCGTAACGCTTCGCGGCCAAAGCCTTGCCGAACATCGCCTTGGATTCCTCGGCGGCCTTTTTCTGCGCGGGCGAGTAAGTGTAGATGCCGGAGCGATATTGCGTGCCGGCATCGTTACCCTGCCGCATGCCCTGCGTCGGATCGTGATTTTCCCAGAACGTCTTCAGAAGCTGCTCGTAGGAAATCTTCTTCGGGTCATAGACCACGAACGCCACTTCGTTGTGGCCGGTGCGGCCGGAGCAGACTTCCTCATAGGTCGGGTTCGGGGTCTGGCCCGCGGCGTAGCCCACGGCGGTGGTGTAGATGCCTTCGCCCAATTCCCAGAACTTCCGCTCCACGCCCCAGAAGCAGCCCATCCCGAACATCGCGGTCTCAAGCCCTGCGGGATACGGCCCCTTCAGCGGATTGCCGAGGACGGCATTGCGGGTCGCGGTCGGGATCGGGCTGGAGCGGCCCGGCAGCGCCTCGCCGGCGGCGGGCATGGAGGATTTCTTGAACATGAACATGCTTTTTCATCTCCCTTTGTTGCCGCCAATATAATGGCGCCGGAGCGCCTTCGCATCGTGCGGCGCGATCACGTCTTGGAAAAGCCCGCTCAAGGTGCGATCACGACGGCGCGAGGCGGGCGCTTCCGTCCAAGGGACGCGCGGCCTATGCTGCGAACAGATGCGGACCCGCGCAAGCGGGTTGTTGGAATTTCGGAGGCCTTCATGCGTTTCATGCCGCTTGCCGCTGCGCTTTTTGTTGCGCTCATCGGTGCCAGCCCCTCGTTCGGCCAGACCCCGCCGGTCTATGGGCCTTCGATCACCCTCGAACAGGCCAAGAAGGCGATGGCCGCAGCCGAGAACGAGGCCACCCGCAACGGCTTCATCGTTGCCATCGCGATCATCGATTCCGGCGGCAACCAGGTGATGCTGCACAAGCTCGACAACGCGCAGCTTGCCGCAATCGACGCGTCGGTTGCCAAGGCGCAGACCGCGCTTGCCTTCAAGCTGCCGTCCAAGGCGCTGGAAGATGCCGTGACCGCAGGCGGACCGGGCCTTCGTCTTGTCGGCATCAAGGGCGTGTTCGCGGTGGAAGGCGGCATTCCGATCCTGATCGACGGCAAGATCGTCGGCGCGATTGGCGTCTCGGGCGGATTGTCCGGGCAGAATTCGCAGATCGCGCGCGCGGGCATCGAGGGCGTGGCGAAGTAACATCTCGCCCCCTCTCACTTTCAAACAGCCAAGCGTCATCACCCGCATTTTTTGCATAGGGCGCACTTGTGCGCCCGTGTTGTTTGAAAGGCGCCGGGTGCGCCTTCATTCCGCGCCCTCACTTCAAGTGAGGGGAGATGGAGCGCCGCAAGGCGCATCCAATCAGCGGCCGTCTTGCGACGGCGCGCCTCGCGCGCTCAAGTTTACGCAGTTCGCGCAAACAGGAAGCGAGGCGCACGCCTTGCGGCGCTCCATGGCGGCGTTTTCCTAACGACGCCGGGCCGCGCTTTCGTCCGGGACGTTTCCCCGGATCGTCAGCAAGCTCCTTGCAGGGACTCTTATTGGTCCCGGGCGGAGCCCCGGCGCCGCCCGAGTCTGTGGGTGCGAACCACAGCCGCAGGCGCCGCACCCATCCCGCTTCGCGAACGCCTCATGAAGCGTCCCCTCGTGGTTGGGTCGGGCAAAGATAAGGGCGATTGGGAGCGCGGGGATAAGTTATTTTGAAAGCGATTTCGGCGGTTCACCGAACAAACGCATCGTAATCCGAGTGCGAGCCGATCCAGAACCAGAGTAGGTCGTCGCCTGCTTCGACGGCGAGCGCGCGATACCGCAACCCAATGCGGACCGACCAAAACCGGCCGATCTGTTTAAAATGCAAAGATGGGTGGCGCGGATCGGATTTCAGAAGCGTGTAATTCTTGTCGGCCACTTCGCGGATAGCGGCTGGCAGCTTTTGGTAACTTGCCCAAAAATCGGGGCTGGCCCGGTGCCTCATAGGTCGCGGACGTTGCCTTTACGCAATTCCGATAAAGCATGGTCCGCAAGCGCGTCGAGTTTGCCTTCTCGCACATGCCTTTCGATCTTCGTGTCGAAACGGTCGGCTTCGAAGTCCTCGAACCACGCGCGAAACCGGTCGAGCTCACCGGGGGCAAGTTTTGCGACTGCGCTTTCAATGTCTTCAAGTTTGGTCATGCTCAATTATAGCACCACTCTGGCCCTACCTCGCATACCCAATGAGCGGCTTCTTCCGGCGGCCGATCAGGATGAACGCAATGCCGATGACGCCGAGGATCGCCCAAGTCGGCTGATCGAGCACACGCAAGAGCGCCGGGTCCCACAGCCAGTTCAGGCCATAGCCCGCGAGCGCCGGGCCAGCTTTGGCATAGCTCGCCTGATTGACCGCGATCCACACGTCGCCTGCCTTGGTGATGTAAATCCTCTGGTCCGCGATCGACTTCATGCCGTCGTAGATCAGGAAGATGAAGCCCGCGGCGAGAAACCACAGGCCGAAAAAGCGAAACAGGAAGCGGATCATGGGAGCCGTCAAATGTGCGGGTGACGCTGCATTGGTTACTCTGACCCCGCGCGAGGTTCAAATTAAAAGCGTTGCCAGCCTGACGCAGGGGCGACCCGCCGCACGCAGCGGGAACGCCGCCTTTGGCAATAGGCCTTTTTTCCGCTAGTTTGGGGAACCGACCGTAAGAGCCGGTAAGCGTTGCGTGGGGAGTAAAATGCTCGACAAAACCAAGGCTCCGGGCCAGGCCCGCGGCAAGCGCCCGACCTTCACCGATAAAGAGGCGCTGGATTTCCACTCGGTCGGACGGCCCGGCAAGCTCGAAGTCGTCGCCACCAAGCCGATGGCGACGCAACGAGATTTGTCGCTGGCCTATTCTCCGGGCGTCGCCGTGCCGGTCCTCGCCATCGCGGAAGACCCGAGCAAGGCTTACGACTACACCGTCAAAGGCAATTTCGTAGCCGTCATCACCAACGGCACCGCGATTTTGGGCCTCGGCAATCGCGGCGCGCTCGCGGCGAAGCCCGTGATGGAAGGCAAGTCGGTTCTGTTCAAGCGCTTTGCCGACATCGATTCCATCGACCTCGAAGTATCGAGCGAAGACCCCGACGAGATCATCAATTGCGTGAAGCTGCTCGGCGCAGGCTGGGGCGGCATCAACCTCGAAGACATCAAGGCGCCGGAATGCTTCATCATCGAGCAGCGCCTGCGCGAACTCATGGACATTCCGGTTTTCCATGACGACCAGCACGGCACCGCGATCATCGCGGCCGCTGGCCTTCTCAACGCGCTGCATATCACCGGCCGCGACATCAAGACGACCAAGCTCGTGGTGAATGGCGCGGGCGCGAGCGGCATCGCCTGCACTGAATTATTGAAGGCGCTCGGCCTGCAGCCGAAAAACGTGATTCTGTGCGACACCAAGGGCGTCATCTATCAGGGCCGCACCGAGGGCATGAACCAGTGGAAGTCGGCGCACGCGGTCGACACCAAGGCGCGCACGCTAGCTGAAGCGTTTGAAGGCGCGGACGTAGCGTTCGGCCTCTCGCAGAAGGGATCGTTCACCGCCGAGATGATCAAGTCGATGGCGAAGAACCCGATCCTGTTCGCGATGGCCAATCCCGATCCTGAAATCACGGTGGAGGAAGTCGCTCAAATCCGCGACGACGTCATCATGGCGACCGGGCGTTCGGACTATCCGAACCAGGTCAACAACGTGCTCGGCTTCCCCTACATCTTCCGCGGCGCGCTCGACGTGCGTGCAACCACGATCAACATGGAAATGAAGATCGCGGCGGCGAAGGCGCTGGCGGATCTGGCGCGCGAAGACGTGCCGGACGATGTCGCGGCGGCTTATGGCGCGCGGCCGAAATTCGGGCCGGATTACATCATTCCGGTGCCGTTCGATCCGCGGCTCATTTCATACGTGCCGCCGGCGGTCGCGAAAGCGGCGATGGATACCGGCGTTGCGCGAAAGCCGATTGTTTCGTTCGATGACTACAAGGTTCAGCTCCAGTCGCGGCGCGATCCGGTCGCTGGCGTGCTGCAGCGGGTCTATGAGCGGCTGCGCCGTTCACCGAAGCGGGTCGTCTTCGCCGAAGGCGAAGAAGAACAGGTCATCCGCGCGGCGGCGAGTTTCGTGCAGCAGGGTCTCGGCACTGCGCTCCTGTGCGCGCGCGAGGACCGCGTGCGCGCCACCGCGAAAAATCTCGGCATCGAGCTTGGCGACAATATCGAGATCGTCAACGCGCGGCTGTCGCGCCGCAACATGGACTATGCGGGGTATTTGTACGAACGGCTTCAGCGCAAAGGCTATCTGATCCGCGATTGCCAGCGCATGGTGAACCAGGACCGCAACCATTTCGCGGCCTGCATGGTCGCGCTCGGCGACGCCGACGCGATGGTGACCGGCGTGACCCGCAATTTCTCGGTCGCGCTCGAAGACGCCCGCCGCGTCATCGACGACAAGCCGGGCCATCGCGTGATCGGCGTTTCGTTGGTGATCGCCCCGCGCGGGCGCACCGTGATCGTCGCCGATACCGCCGTCACCGAAATGCCGAATGCTGAGGACCTGGCGGACATCGC
This sequence comes from Pseudorhodoplanes sinuspersici, assembly GCA_945862935.1. Classification (GTDB taxonomy): domain Bacteria; phylum Pseudomonadota; class Alphaproteobacteria; order Rhizobiales; family Xanthobacteraceae; genus Pseudorhodoplanes; species Pseudorhodoplanes sinuspersici_A. The sequence continues at coordinate 5,028 of CAMBBO010000025.1, forward strand.
CATCGAGGTCGCAGGCGTTGCGCGCAGGCTCGGTTACGAGCCGCGGGTGGCGATGCTTGCCTTCTCGACATTCGGGCATCCGGCGGGCGAACGCTCGCTGAAAGTGCAGGAAGCGGTCCGCATCCTCGATCACCGCCGCGTCGATTTTGAGTATGACGGCGAGATGGCGGCGGACGTCGCGCTCAATCCCGAACTCGCGCAGGTCTATCCGTTCTGCCGTCTGACCGGGCCTGCGAACGTGCTGGTGATGCCAGCGTTCCACTCCGCATCCATCTCCACCAAGATGCTGCAGGAACTCGGCGGCGCGACCGTAATCGGCCCGCTGCTTGTAGGCCTCGACAAGCCGGTTCAGATCGTCCAGCTCGGCGCGAAGGATTCCAATCTCGTCAACATGGCAGCGCTCGCCGCGTTCAACGTGAGCGGGTAAGTTTCAACTTCCGAAAGAATAACAGCATGCCCCAAACCAAACTCAGCGGCGTCATCGCCGCTATTGCCACTCCGATTGCCGAGAATGGCGCGCCCGACCAGCAACGCGCGCTGAAGCTTGCGCGCTTTCTTCTCGACAATGGTTGTGACGGGCTGAATGTGCTCGGCACGACCGGCGAAGCGACGTCGTTCTCGCTCGCCGAGCGCATGAGCCTGATGAGCGCCTACAAGGAAGCCGGAATGCCGATGGATCGGCTGATGGTTGGTACTGGCGCCGCTGCTGTCTCCGACGCCGTCGCGCTGACCAAGCACGCCGCACAACTTGGATTTGCCGGCGCGCTCATTCTCCCGCCGTTCTATTACAAGGGCGTGCAGGCGCCGGATGACGGACTTGCCGCTTATGTCGACCAGATCGTAAAGGCCGACAGCGCGCTGCCGATTTATCTTTATCATTTCCCGGCGCTCTCCGGATTGCCGTGGCACTTGGCGCTGGTGAAGCGGCTCCTCGACACGCATGGCAGGCGCATCGCGGGTTTGAAGGATTCCTCCGGCGACATGGCTTACGCGCGCGAGGCTGCGAAGATCTCGCCCGACTTCCATGTGTTCCCCTCAAACGAGGCGACACTCCTCGAAGCGCGAGGCGGCGAGTTTGCCGGCTGCATTTCCGCGACCGCGAATTGCAACCCCGATCTGTGCGGGCGCGCGTGGCGCGATGGGGACCAGACCGCGCTCGATCAGGCAGTGACGATCCGCAAATTGTTCGACGGCAAGGCGCTGGTTGCAGGTGTGAAGGCGCTGCTGGCGCACATTCACAACGACCCTGCGATTTCGCGCGTTAAACCACCGATGGCCCCTTTCAGTGCGGCCGACCGCGCCCAGGCCATTGCCGGTCATGACGCCGTCCGCGCCAAGCGGGTGGCCTGATCCAGGGTTCCAAGGGGCCTTGCGGCGTTGACGCAACGGAGCCCCCTCACTATAAGCGGGGCCAAATGAGGCGGCGGGAACCCCGCCGCCCTTCTTTCATTCAGGATCCGTTAGAATGGCCAACACGAAGTCCGCCAAGAAGAAGACGCGCGTGATCGCACGCCGCACCGAGATCAACAAATCGCGCCGCACGCGCATGCGTAGTGAACTGCGCGGCGTTGACGAGGCCATCGCCTCGGGTGACCGCAACGCGGCGCTTGCCGCGCTGAAGGCCGCCGAGCCGCATCTGATGCGCGCAGCGCGCAAAGGCGTGATCCATCACAAGACCGCGAGCCGAAAAGTCTCGCGTCTCGCGCATCAGGTCGCCAAGCTCGGGAAATAATTTCCTCTGCTGCATCATTTTTTTGGAAAGCCCGGCTATCACGCCGGGCTTTTTCCGTTTTAGTCTCGGTCCGGCCGAACGCCAAAGGCGCGCGGCGTCTTTTTAATCGCCGCGATTGAAAGTTCCGGGAAATTTTCCGCCGTTCGCCTCGCCGGCTGGTAAAATCGCGCTGCCGATCCTCGTTGTGATCGTTCCTGAGCGACCGAGCGCCTCGATTCAATACGCCAGCGAATTTTTTCGGATGCGAAGGCTCGGACTAGTCTGAAAATCGAACCAAAAAATCGAAAGCGTTGGAAGAGCTTAAAGGGAAAGCAGCGCGGGGACCTGAAAATTAGCTTCAAATTGCTCGCCGCGCGGCCAGCGACCGCTCCGGCCCAATCACATTCGACGTGCTGTAATAACGCCTGCTGCCAAAAAAACTGCGCGATGATTCAAGACGTTGGGATGACGCTTTCACGACACGGGTGTGGTTGGCGCGCCACAAAATCTCGTGCGCGCCCGGCGAAGGTTTAAATTTCGTTGCAGAAGAGCGGCAGCTATGGCTTTCTTTTCCTGCTTGCCGCGCAAGCGGAAGTATTCAGTAAACGGTCTTCATTCGAACTCATCGAGAGTGAGAGCGGGCGAGATGTCTCTGGCTTCCTCGATTTCGAGAATTCCTAAGGCTGAAATTGTGTTGAGTTAAACCTGCCGCTGTTCTTCGCGACCTTTTGTATTGTGTAGGTCCTGCGAAGAAAGCTCCCGGCACTAAACTTTGAAAACTGGGCAGTGATTGTCCACCACGCGCCTGCGCGCGGATGGGAGTGGGATTTATGACGACAATTCATCACGCGCTCCGCGCGACGTCTGCCTGGGATGTCTTTTCGCGCGGTCAGGAATGTTTGGCGTGTGACGTCATGATCGGGTCGCTTGGAGCCGTTTCGCCTCCCACGCTCTGACCCCGACGCATCGGCTCGGCGCCTTTCATAAAGCAGGACAGATCGCGCATCGCGCGCCCGCTCCGAAAGGCCCGAACCCGATGTTCCCGGAATGCCGGCGCGACAGGCGCTCTCATTCCGGTCCGAATAAAAATTAAAATCGGGAAGAGGCGACCGATTATGACGAATTCCGGACAAGAACAATGGTCACGCGTTCAGGACAGGCTGAAGGCTGAAGTCGGCGACGACATTTTCTCCAGCTGGTTTGCGCGGATGAACCTGGAGGCGGTCGAAAAGGAAACGGTGCGGCTCTCGGTGCCGACGCGCTTCCTGAAGAGCTGGATCCATTCTCACTATAGCGATCGCGTGCTGAACTGCTGGCAGGCCGAAGAAGCCTCCGTGCAGCGCATCGACATCACCGTGCGCTCCGGCGTGCTGCGCACCAATGCGCCGAAGACGCGTGCTGCCGAGGCGGCGGAATTGCCGCGCGAGGCCCGAACAAATCCTCTGATCGGCCCCGAGCATCGCCGCGCCAGCGCGCCGGTTTCGGCCGCGCATGAGGCGCTTGGCGGCTCGCCGCTCGATCCGCGCTTCACGTTTGAATCCTTCGTCGTCGGGCGCTCGAATACGCTGGCTCATGCCGCCGCCCGTCAGGTCGCGGAAGCGCGCCGTGGCGACCTCGTGATGTTCAACCCGCTCTACATTCATGCGAGCGTTGGCCTCGGCAAGACACATCTTCTTCATGCAGTGACGTGGGCGGGCAACGCGCGCGGCGAGCGCAAGGTGCTTTATCTCACCGCCGAGAAGTTCATGTACGGCTTCGTCTCAGCGCTGAAGACGCAGACAGCGCTCGCCTTCAAGGAAGCGCTGCGCGGCATCGACGTACTCGTGATCGACGATCTGCAATTCCTGCAAGGCAAGAATATCCAGGCGGAGTTCTGCCACACGCTGAACGCGCTGATCGACGCCGGCCGTCAGGTCGTGATCGCGGCCGACCGTCCGCCGACCGAACTGGAAACGCTCGACGACCGCGTGCGCTCGCGTCTCGCGGGCGGGCTCGTGGTCGAGATGGGCCCGCTCGGCGAAGAATTGCGGCTGGAAATTCTGAAGAGCCGCATCGAAGCGGCAAAGCAGCATCATCCGGGCTTCAGCGTGCCGGAGGCGGTGCTCTCCTATATCGCGAAGTCGGTGACGCATAACGGACGCGATCTCGAAGGCGCGCTCAATCGTTTGCTCGCGCATTCCAAGCTTGCCGGCCAGACCGTGACGCTGGAAATGGCCGAGCGCGAAGTGCGCGACCTGATCCGTCCGCAGGAACCCAAGCGCGTCAAGATTGAGGACATCCAGCGCGTGGTCGCGCGGCAATACAATGTCAGCCGCTCCGATCTGCTCTCGTCGCGCCGCACGGCGAACGTCGTCCGTCCGCGTCAGGTCGCGATGTATCTCGCCAAGACCCTGACGCTGCGTTCGCTGCCCGAAATCGGACGGCGCTTCGGCGGGCGCGACCACACCACCGTTCTGCATGCGGTTCGCAAGATTGAGGGCCTTGTCGGCAACGATCTGGCTCTCGCCGAGGAAATCGAATTGCTGAAGCGACAACTTCAGGAATAGCGGTATCCCGCGAAGCATCCATCCTTGGGATGAGACGCAATCGGGGCTTGCTCTTCGGAGTGCAGCGCGTCAATTTTGAGGTGTCCGGCCGCCCGCCCTGTGCGGACGGCCGGATTATCGTCAGCCGGCCCCGCACGGCGCTGGATGCCCGGTCGACGAGGAGCGGATAAATGAAGGTCACCGTCGAGCGCGCGCAGCTCCTCAAATCGCTCGGCCACGTTCATCGCGTGGTCGAACGGCGCAATACCATTCCCATTCTCGCCAACGTGCTGATCCGCGCGGAGCGATCCAAGCTCGGCCTGAAGGCGACCGACCTCGATCTTGAAGTGAACGAGACCATCGCGGCGGAAGTCTCACCGGGCGGTTCCGCCACCGTTCCAGCGCACATGATCTACGACATCGTGCGCAAGCTGCCCGAAGGTTCGCAGATCGTGCTCGAAGCGACCGGCGACCGCGCCGTGCTCACGATCCGCGCCGGGCGATCGCGCTTCACGCTGCAGACATTGCCCGAGAGCGATTTTCCCGATCTGAATGCCGGCGAGATGACGCATTCGTTCACTGTCGCCTCGGCCGACCTGAAGCGCATGATCGACAAGACGCAATTTGCGATCTCGACCGAAGAGACGCGCTATTACCTGAACGGCATCTATCTACACGCGGCAGCAGCCGGCAAAGCCGAGAAGCTGCGCGCGGTCGCAACCGACGGGCATCGCCTCGCGCAATTTGAGATCGACCTGCCGAAAGGCGCGAAGGGCATGCCCGGCGTGATCGTGCCGCGCAAAACGGTCGGCGAAATCCGCCGCCTGATTGACGACAACGAAGGCGAGGTCGCAATCGAATTGTCGGCCTCGAAGATCCGCTTCACGCTCGGCGACGTGGTGCTGACCTCCAAGCTGATCGACGGCACGTTCCCCGATTACGGCCGCGTCATTCCGGTCGGCAACGACAAGGAACTGAAGGTCGACAAGAAGGAATTCGAGGCTGCGGTGGATCGCGTCTCGACCGTGTCGAGCGAGCGCGGGCGCGCGGTGAAGCTTGCGCTCTCCGGCGGCAAGCTGACGCTCTCGGTGACAAACCCGGATTCCGGCAGCGCCACGGAGGAAATCGAGGTCGATTACGATTCCGACGCCCTCGATATCGGATTCAATTCCCGCTACCTGCTCGACATTGCCCAGCAGATCGAAGGCGAGGTCGCGGTGCTGAAACTCGCCGATCCCGGCTCCCCGACGCTCATTCAGGACAAGGACGCCAAGGGCGCGCTGTATGTCCTGATGCCGATGCGGGTGTGATTTGTTTTTCCCTCTCCCCGTTTGCGGGGCGAGGGAATAACTGTCCGCCATGACCCCAGCGCGCATTCGACGCCTGACGCTCACTAATTTTCGCAGCTATCGCGCGGCGCAGATCGAGATCGGCGACGGGCCTGTGGTGCTGACCGGGCAGAACGGCGCGGGCAAAACCAATCTGATCGAGGCGATCTCTTTCCTTGTGCCGGGACGCGGCCTGCGCCGCGCCACGCTCGACGAAGCCGCTTTCACCGAAGGCGACGGATCGTGGGCAATCTCCGCCGAAGTGGAAGGCGCGCTCGGCCTTGCGACACTCGGCACCGGCATCGAGGCGCCAGCCGAAGGGCAGAGCGCGAATTCGCGCCAATGCCGCATCGACCGCGAACCTGTGGGGTCGGCTGCGGCCTTTGCCGATCATCTGCGCGCGATCTGGCTGGTGCCGTCGATGGATGGATTGTTCGCAGGCCCCGCGTCTGAGCGGCGGCGCTTCCTCGATCGGCTCGTGGTCGCGGTCGATGCCGAGCATCGCAGCCGCGTCTCGGCGCTTGAACGCGCATTGCGCTCGCGCAACCGCCTACTGGAAGAGCCGCGCCCGGATACGCACTGGCTCGACGCCATCGAGCATGAAACAGCGGAGCTTGCGATCGCGGTCGCAGCCTTGCGCGTGGAAACTGTGCGGCGGCTGCAGGGCGCACTGGCCGCGAGCAAGAATGTGCAATCGCCGTTCCCGTTCGCGCAGATCGCACTACAGGGCAATGTCGAAGCGATGATGAACGATCTGCCTGCGAGCGAAGCCGAGGATCGTTATCGCGCGATCTTGCGTGGCAACCGCGCACGCGACGCTGCCGCAGGCCGCACGCTGGAAGGGCCACATTTGTCGGACCTTGCCGTGGTGCATGGCCCGAAAGGAATCCCGGCGGCAGACGCTTCCACTGGCGAACAGAAAGCATTGCTGATCCGGCTGGTGCTGGCCCATGCCGCGCTGCTCGCGGACATGACCGGCTATGCGCCCTTGCTGCTGCTCGACGAGATCGTTGCCCATCTCGATCCGGTGCGCCGCGCGGCCTTGTTTCGCGAACTCGAGGAACTTGGCACGCAGGTCTGGATGACCGGTGCAGACCCTCTCCCGTTCGCAGAGATTGCGGACCGGGCGCAGGTGTTCGAAGTGGCGGGGGGGCAGGTCGCGCGGCGCTAGCGCCCGCAGCCTTGAACGACAACGGCGCGCAAGCGCACGAGTTCCAAAACAAACCCGCTCCGTAAGGATGCAGCGTTCAGGGGGAACGATTGCTCCCGCCGGCTCTTAGTCTTTTGAAGAATATGAGCCTTTGACTAACGGCGCAGGACGCCCGTCAAGGCACGGAGGAGACCGTAACAGTGACCAACAGCGATTCAGGACGAGACAAGATCGTCGAGCGGCTGAAGGCTGCGATGGAGCAGTTGCGCCTCGACATGACGCGCGTGGAAATGTGGGCCATGGCGCTGGAGGGCTTTTCGAACCCGGTGCCGGACTATCGGCCCGATCATCACCTTTTGCCGCAAAAGAGCCGCGACAGGGCCGAGCGCCGCTAGGCTTGCAAGAGGCGGGGGAAATCGCCTTCCCAAACACCCTCAAAATCATCGCGATTCCGGCTTCGAACGGCGCTTGAAAATCCTTCGAATCCAACTACTTATGCGTAATCAAATTGCGCTGTACGACATTGATTTTTCGTGTCACACCAAACGCAATTTCACATTCCATTTCTGAAGTGATTCGAAAGGCGTCTCATGGCTGAATCAGCCCGCCCGAATGCCCCCATTCCGTCCGATTACGACGCGGAATCAATCAAGGTCCTGAAGGGCCTCGACGCGGTGCGAAAGCGTCCGGGCATGTATATCGGCGACACCGACGACGGCTCGGGCCTGCATCACATGGTTTACGAGGTCGTCGATAACGCCATCGACGAGGCGCTCGCGGGGCATGCCACGGAGGTCAACGTCTCGCTCAATGCGGACGGCTCGGTGACGGTGCGCGACAACGGCCGCGGCATCCCGGTCGACATCCACAAGGGCGAAGGCGTGTCGGCGGCCGAGGTCATCATGACCCAGCTCCATGCCGGCGGAAAATTCGACCAGAATTCCTACAAGGTTTCCGGCGGCCTGCACGGCGTCGGCGTCTCGGTGGTCAACGCGCTCTCGACCTGGTTGAAGCTCACGATCTGGCGCGACGGCAAAGAACATTTCATGGAATTCGCCGACGGCGTCGCGGTGAAGCCGCTCGCCGAAAGAGGCAAGGCGCCCGAAGGAAAAAAGGGCACGGAAGTTTCTTTCCTTGCCTCGACCAAGACCTTCACCATGGTCGAGTACGATTTCGCGACGCTCGAGCATCGCCTGCGCGAACTCGCCTTCCTCAATTCCGGCGTGACGATCATCCTCTCCGACATGCGCCACGCGGTCGAGAAGCGCGAGGAGATGCGCTACGAGGGCGGCGTCGAGGCATTCGTGAAATATCTCGACCGCAACAAGACCGCCCTGATCCCGGCGCCCGTCTACATCAAGATCGACCGCGACGGCATCGGCGTCGAAGCGGCGTTGTGGTGGAACGACAGCTACCACGAGAACGTGCTGTGCTTCACCAACAACATTCCCCAGCGCGACGGCGGCACGCATCTCGCGGGCTTTCGCGGCGCGCTGACGCGGCAAGTGACGCAATACGCGGAGAAGATGGGCGCGGCGCGTAAGGAAAAGGTCGATCTCACCGGCGACGATTGCCGCGAAGGTTTGACCGCCGTTCTCTCGGTGAAAGTCGCCGATCCGAAATTCTCGTCGCAAACGAAAGACAAGCTCGTTTCGTCCGAAGTGCGTCCGGTGGTGGAAAACGTCGTTAATCAGGCCCTGCAGGACTGGTTCGAGGTTCATCCGGGCGAAGCAAAATCAATCGTCGGCAAGGTGGTGGAAGCCGCCGCCGCGCGCGAAGCCGCACGCAAGGCGCGCGAACTGACGCGGCGCAAGGGCGCGCTCGACGTGTCGTCGCTGCCCGGCAAGCTCGCCGATTGTCAGGAGCGCGATCCGGCCAAATCCGAATTGTTCATCGTCGAGGGTGACTCGGCAGGCGGCTCTGCGAAACAGGGCCGCAACCGCGAATTCCAGGCGGTGCTACCGTTGCGCGGTAAAATCCTGAACGTCGAGCGCGCGCGTTTCGACAAGATGCTCGGCTCGCAGGAGATCGGTACGCTGATCACTGCACTTGGCACCAGTATCGGGCGGGAAGAATTCAACCCCGACAAGCTGCGCTATCACAAGATCATCATCATGACGGACGCCGACGTTGACGGCTCGCATATCCGCACGCTGCTGCTGACGTTCTTCTATCGGCAGATGCGCGAGATCATCGAGCGCGGCCATCTCTACATCGCGCAGCCGCCGCTTTACAAAGTGAACCGCGGCAAGTCCGAGCAATACCTGAAAGACGAGCGCGCGCTGGAAGATTATCTGATCGGCACGGGCCTCGACGAAGCCGTGTTCAAGGCAGCGAACGGCGCGGAGCGCGCCGGGCCGGATCTGCGTAAAGTTGCCGAGGAAGCGCGTTCGGTACGCAATCTGCTTCAAGGGCTGCACAGCCGCTATAACCGCACGGTGGTCGAGCAGGCAGCGATTGCCGGCGTGCTCACCCCGAAAGTGACGAGCGACGCAAAAGCTGCGGCACAGGCTGCCGAATATATCGCCAAGCGCCTCGACGCGCTCGCCGACGAAACCGAGCGCGGCTGGTCCGGCCGCTTCGACGAGACCGGATTCCATTTCGAGCGCATGGTGCGTGGCGTGAAGGAAATGGCGATGATCGATCAGGCGCTGCTTGCGTCGGCCGATGCGCGCAAGCTCGACGAATACGCAGGCTCGCTGCAAGAAGTTTACGCCAAGCCCGGCACGCTCCGCCGCAAGGAAGAGACCATTGCCATCCATGGGCCGGTCGGGTTGTTCGACGCGGTGACCGGGACGGGACGTAAGGGCGTGACGCTGCAACGCTACAAGGGCCTCGGCGAAATGAATCCCGAACAGCTTTGGGAAACGACACTCGACACCAACGTGCGCTCGCTGCTGCAGGTGAAGGTGAAGGAAGGCGATGATGCCGACGACATCTTCTCGAAGCTGATGGGCGAACTGGTCGAGCCGCGCCGCGACTTCATCCAGGAAAACGCGCTGAACGCGAGCGTGGACGCGTAGGGCTTACGCCACGCCCCATGCAGCACTCCGGCGACGCATATAGACCTCGCGGCGGCCGCGCAGGCGCGCAGCATTGCCGTGTGCATCGGCGAGTGTCGCCGCAGCCCATGTCCGGTATTCGAGATTTTCCAACGGCACCGACGGCATCTTGCTGAACAATCCGCCGAACAGGCTGCGCGGCGCGCCGGGCAGAAGCTTCGACAGATCGCGAGCGACGCTGCTGGATGAACCGAAGGCCACCATCGCGTTGGTCGTGTTGTCGCGCACCTCGTAAACACCGGGGCCGATCGGAGCGTCGAGCCGTCCGCCTGAGCGCGGATCGGGGAAATTCTGCCAGTCGGTCCAGGTCGAAGTCATGGGAATTCCTGCTGATCGCGTGACAGCCACGCGCGGGTCCAATCGCGAACGCGAAATGTCCCTGTTGGTTCCGTCAGCAGGCCGAAAGGTTCATCGTAAAACCGCGATACGAGGCCGCAGCCTGTCACCGTGGTAACTGATCCATAAACGGCGGAGGGTTTAACGGCCCGGCAGGACCAGAATTTGCGGCTTTGCCGGCAAACTCGCCTTCGACAGCACCACCGAGGGGGTGTCGTTCGTCTGCACGTCGAACGTATCGCGCACGCGGCTCAGAAAGCGGTCGAGCGTGAACGAACTGAAATAGTGCATCGGGATCATCACCTGCGCCTTCAGCGACGTCAGCACCTCGATCATGCCGTCGAGATCGAGCGTGTAGGTGCCATCGACCGGGAACATCACGACATCGACACGGCCGATCTCATTGAGTTGCTGCTGCGTCAGTGTGTGATGCAGATGCCCAAGATGGGCGATGCAGAGATTGCCCATCTCGTAGATGAAGATGGAATTGCCGTGCCGCTCGGTGCCCTCCCCGCCATACGTGCGGATATTGGTCGGCACAGTACGCACGCGCACATCACGAATTTGCGCGTCGTGGCGCACCGGCTTGCCGAACTCCTCGGCCCAACCGCGCAGCACATGCGGGATCGAAGGATCCGGCCGGTCCGTGTAATGCGACGAATGCGCGTGGTTCATCGTGATGACGTCCGGCAGCACCGGCGGCTTCACATAGTCGTTGTAGTCCGTTCCGATGCGGACGAGCTTCGGACTTTCCAGCAGGAACGTGGAATGCCCGATGTAAGTGATACGGACTTCGTCGCTGCCGAGCGCAGCCGGAATAATGCGCGGCTGCCGGTATGAAATCATACCCGGACAGCCTTCGGTCATTTCCGGCTTGGGTGCGGATTTAGGCGCTGGCGCCTGCGCAAATTGCGCCATGGCGCTTCCGCCCGCCGCGAGCATCGTGAAACTGGCTAAGACAACGCGAAGGCTGTGCATCGGCCGCTCATCTGTTGCGGCAAGTATGACACGGCTTGCGGGAGCGCACTACGGCCCCAATAAAAGCGGCGCCCGGAGGCGCCGCTGATTTCGTTCGGGCGTTGCTGAATTTTTCAGCGCGACGAGACAATGATCCCGCGCGGCGTCATCACGACCCAGCGGCCGTCCTGACGCTTGATGGCTTCGATCCGGCCAAGACCCGGAATGTTGGCACCCGGACCGACTTCGAAGAGTCCGTCACGGCTCTCAATCGTCGCCCGGCCATCGTAGATATCGCGAAGCACCCAACCGGCGACGACCGGCGGCTTCATCTGGTCTTTCGTTGCGATCGATCCCGTGACATCGCCAGCGGCGGTTTTCTTTTCGATGCGGTCGAGGCTCTCGGTGAGCTTCGCGAGTTTCGCAGGATCGCCGGCCGCCTTCTCCGCGCGCTCGATGCGCTCGGCGAGTTGGGCCGCCTGCGCCTTCGCAGCCTTGCTGGTGGCCTCGATACCCGATTTCAATGAAGCGATGTCAGCGGAGAGAAGCGACAGTTTTCCTGTCGACAAGGTCGCCGTCGCGGTCGGCACGTTTGAGCCGTCAGAGCGCACGATGGCAGCGCCAGCCAGCGCGCCGACCAGCGAACCGAATGCGGCGGATGTCGCGATTGCGATGCCAAGCACACTGACGCGGCTCAGGTTCGGCTTTTTGGCAAACTTCGACCAGAAAGCGGGCTTCGCATCCGCGGCCGGGGCTTCAACTTTCGGCGCGTCGATGGTGATCGCAGGCGCTTCGCCGTCGACTTTCGGTTCGGTCGTTTCGCTCATGGCGTTCCTCACGGTGAAAGGCTTTCACCAATCGGTAACCATGAGACGCTTACGATTCCGTTAAGCCTTCATTATCGGCCGAATTTGCGCGGGCTTTCAGATCAGCCCGTGCTGTGCTGCGAGCGCCTGAAGCGACGATTCCGGCCGCGCGCCGATATGCTGGATCACCTCTGCGGCGGCGAGTGCTGCAAGCCGTGCGCAGACATGGTGATCCTTGTTGCGCGCAAGCCCGAACAGGAACCCCGCCGCGAACAGATCGCCTGCGCCCGTAGTATCGACCACGCGCGCAACCGGAAATGCCGGGATCGCCTCGATACCGTTCGGGCTGACCACGACGCAACCTTTCTCGCTGCGCGTCACCACCGCAAGCCTGCAATCCTTTTGCAGCGCCGCAATGGCGCCGTCGAAATCCGACGTCTGATAGAGCGAATGCAATTCGGCTTCGTTTGCGAACAACAGATCGACGGTCTTCGAACGCACGAGTTGAATGAACTCATCGCGGTAGCGGTCAACGCAGAATGCGTCCGACAAGGTCAACGCCACCATGCGCTTGGCGTCGTGCGCGGCCTTCGCTGCTTTCTTGAAGGCCTCCTTCGCGTGGCTTGGGTCCCACAAATAGCCTTCGAGATAGGTGATCGCCGCATCCGCAATCAGTCTCGGGTCGATGTCGTCGGCATAGAGGTTTTGCGCCGCACCAAGATAAGTGTTCATCGTGCGCTCGCCGTCCGGCGTCACCAGAATGTAGGAGCGCGCGGTGGACGGCCCGTCTTTCGCCGCCGGTGTCTCGAACGCGACTTTCGCCGCGCGAATGTCGCGCGCAAAGATATTGCCGAGTTCGTCATTCTTCACCTTGCCGACGAACGCCGCGCGCGCGCCAAAACTCGCGCAACCGACAATCGTATTGGCCGCCGACCCGCCGGAAATTTCGACTCCGGACCCCATCGCGCGATAAATGGCTTCCGCACGATCCTCGTCGATCAACGCCATACCGCCTTTGTTCATGCCATGCGCCACGAGGAAATCCTCGTCGGCGCGCGCGATCACATCGACGATGGCGTTCCCGATGCCGAGAACGTCGTAGCGGGGTTCGGACATTTTTGATTCCTTGGTGGTTGGCGCGGCGCACTATAACCACCGATGCCTCGCGGGCAACCGGCGCGGCCCTTGCCCCGGGGTGGCCTTGCGTGGCATTCACGCGCCGACTTCGCGAGGATTTGGATATGGCGTTCAAGCCACTGGTGTTTTCCGGCGTCCAGCCGACCGGAAACCTGCATCTCGGTAATTATCTCGGCGCGATCAAGAAATTCGTCGAGCTGCAGAACAGCCACGACTGCATCTATTGCGTCGTGGACCTGCACGCGATCACGGTGTGGCAGGACCCGGCGGAGCTAACCCGCAACATCCGGGAAGTGACCGCGGCGTTTCTCGCCTGCGGCATCGACCCGAAGAAGCACATCATTTTCAACCAGAGTCAGGTCGCCGAACACGCCGAGCTTGCCTGGATCTTCAACTGCGTCGCGCGGCTGGGCTGGCTCAACCGCATGACCCAGTTCAAGGAAAAGGCCGGCAAGGATCGCGAGAATGCTTCGGTCGGGCTTTACGCCTATCCGAACCTGATGGCCGCCGACATTCTGGTTTATCGCGCAACGCATGTGCCGGTCGGCGAAGACCAGAAGCAGCATCTCGAATTGTCGCGCGACATCGCGCAGAAATTCAACAGCGACTTCAAAGAATCAATCGAGTCGCGCGGTTTTGGCGAAGCCTTCTTCCCGCTGCCCGAACCGCTGATCCAGGGACCGGCAACGCGCGTGATGTCGCTGCGCGACGGATCGAAGAAGATGTCGAAGTCTGATGCGTCGGATTATTCCCGCATCAATCTCACCGACGATTCCGATACGATCGCGCAGAAAGTCCGCAAGGCCAAAACCGACGCGGAGCCTTTGCCTTCGGAGCAGAAGGGCCTTGAAGCGCGTCCTGAAGCAGACAACCTGATCGGCATTTACGCCGCACTGAACGATGTGAACAAAGCCGACGTGCTGAAGGAGTTTGGCGGCGCGCAATTCTCGGCGTTCAAGGGATCGCTGGTCGATCTCGCCGTCGCCAAACTCGGCCCGATCGGCGCCGAGATGAAGCGGATGGTCGGCGATGCCGCCTATATCGACGGGGTGCTTGCGGACGGGTCATCCCGTGCCCAAATCATTGCCGCCGAGACGATGAAAGCCGTCAAGGACATCGTCGGTTTCGTGCGCCGCTGACGCGATAGCCAAAGCCCCGCTTGTTGGCGCGGCGCCAATCGTGGCAGCATCGCATGGCTTGGCCGCGACAATACCAGTTCGATTCCGCAGGGGACCAGAATGAGCCGCAAGCGCCGCTCCTACGAAAGCGGTCACAACGCGAAGTATCTCGTCATCGTCGACGATTCGGCGGAGTGCGACCGCGCGGTGTATTACGCGGCGCGGCGCGCAGCGCGCACCAATGGCGGCATGATTATGCTGCGGGTCATCGACACCGAGGACCGCGCGCAGCAATGGCTTGGCGTCGCCGACATCATGCGCGCAGAAGCGCATGAAGCGGCCAATGCAGCCCTCGACCGCGCATCCGGCCGCGCTAACGGCGTTGCCGGCATCACGCCCGAACGCGCGATCCGCGAAGGGGGGCCGTCGGAGGAAATCCTCAAGCTGATCGACGAGGACGAAGATATTGCGGTTCTCGTGCTCGCCGCGGGGACGGAAACCGAGGGGCCGGGGCCGCTGGTCTCCGGGATTGGCAAGAGCGCGGGCGAATTTCCCATCCCCGTGGCCATCGTGCCGGGGCACCTGACCGACGAAGAACTCGACGCGCTCTCCTGAGCGGAGGTTGACCTCGCGGCGGCGACGGCCCATTTATCAGTCACACCCATGCACGGCGGGCCTTGAACCCGCGCTGACGCAAGGAAACAGACATGTTCATCCAGACCGAAGCGACGCCCAATCCCGCGACGCTGAAATTCCTCCCCGGCCGCACGGTTCTCGAAGCGGGTACCGTGAACATTCCGAGCCGCGACCAAGCCGCGAAATCGCCCTTGGCTGAAAAGCTGTTCTCGATCAATCAGGTCGGCGGCGTGATGTTCGGATCGGACTTCATCTCCGTCACCAAGACGGACGGCGAGTGGCCGCAGATCAAACCGCTCGTGCTTGGCGCGATCATGGAGCATTTCATGTCCGGCGCGCCGCTGCTGCATGATGCAGAGGTCGCGACGGCCAGCGGAAGCGATGAAGAGGAATTCTTCGACACGAAAGACACCGAGACGGTCGCAACGATCAAGGATCTGATCGAGACGCGCGTGCGCCCGGCGGTTGCGGGCGATGGCGGCGACATCACCTTCAAGGGATTCAAAGACGGCGTCGTGTTTCTCACGATGAAGGGCGCCTGCTCGGGCTGCCCGTCATCGACAGCGACGCTGCGTCACGGCATCCAGAATTTGCTCAAGCATTTCGTGCCGGAAGTGGTCGAAGTCCGGCCGATGTAAGCTCTACATCGAATATTTCTTCGTTGTTTTTCGTCATGGCCGGGCTTGTCCCGGCCA
>CAMBBO010000026.1 GCA_945862935.1 Pseudorhodoplanes sinuspersici
CCCGCCAGTTAGCTAAGTCCGCTCGAGATTACTTCAGAGCGTTGAGCGAAGTGTCGAACTTGATCGATGCGATGTAAGCGTCATTGCACCAGCTGTTCGAAGAGTTGGTACCGGCGAGGAGGAAGCTCGCGCACTCAGCAGTGCTGAGATCGGTGCCGTGATAGCGCAGGTCGAGAGTGAGGGCCTTGTAGGTGAGGCCCAAGCCCGCGTTGAAGTAGGTGTAGGACGGATTGAGGAAGCCCAGCGCGATAAAGCCGGTATCGTCGATCCACCAGTGACCAACTTCGCCCGAGATGAAGGCGCCGAGGCCGTTGTAGTTGAACGGCGTGACCCACTTCAAGGTACCCGAAGCGTAGGTCGCAGGAGCCTTGGTCGAAGTGCCGTTGGTGCGGAAGAAGGTCTCGCTGTAGTGCAGCAGGTCCGGCGTCCAGAACACGTTACCGCCAACCGTCAGGTCGGGAGTGATCGCGTAAGCGGCCTTCGCATAGAGTTCGTAGAAGTCGCTCTGACCGGTCACGCCGGTGTCCTGCTCCTTCGGGTAGTGATAGTTGATCGCGCCGAGGTCGAGCGAGAAAGCGCCCCACGTGTTGCGCCAGCCGCCGTACATATCAACTTCGGCTGAAGGGCTGGTGAAGCCCAGATTGAACGGCCAATCGATCGCGTAAGCCGCAAGGCCGACGTAGAACGTGCCGATCGAGGTCATCAGCTGCGGTTCGAAATACGCGCCGCCCGAAGCGCCACGGTTCGACTGGCTGACGCCGCGGAAATTGTAATCGGTTGTGACGACGCCGCCGAAGGCGATGTCCCAGATCGGCGCGGGTGCCGGCGGAGCCTTCGTCACCATCTTGGCGCCGAGATCGGCGGCAGATGCGGCGGAGGCGGAAACGGCGAGCGCGACGATCGCCGAGAGTGCAACTTTCTTCATGGATAGCCCCTTCTTTTTTTGACGTCGGCCGGCTTGGATTTTTCCGCGCCACCCCTGTCCACATAATTGACGCAAATAATCCACGGAAACCCCTGATCCGAAAGGCGAAAGCGGATGCAACTGCCGCCTTTTTGAGCGATTCACGCCAAAAAGGGCCTCGGATTCACAGGACTTGGCACATTGCGGGACGATGTGGCGCGAAAGACACGCTTTGACGGGCTCGTGGCCGCATTTCGTCCTATTCATCGCCGTGTTTTGGCTTCCTTAAAGATCGCCGATTCTGGCCGAAACGGACGATTCGGGGCCTTATCTGGCCAAGCAAGCCGCGACTTCTGACCGTTCTTACGACAGACGTCTCGCGCCTAGGCGCGATTCGACGCTCAGTCGCGTTTGACCGGGATCATAAAGCCCGGCCCCAATCCGGCGCGGACCATGCTCGTTGGTTCTGGGATCGGGTCGGCCGTTTGGGGGGCCGGACGCGGCGTTGTCTTTCGCTCGCGCGCCTCTGGCTTACGCGCCGACTTGACCTTGCGCGTCTTGCGCGCCTTGCGCTTCTTTACAGACGCCAAGGCCCGGGTTTTGGAAACCCGGGCCTTCTTTTTCCGGGCGTCCGCCTTGCGCGGACGCCTTGATTTTTTCGCCACGTGTCAGCGATTGCCGTTGTTGTCGCCGCCGCCGCTGCCCGAACCGAACGGGCGATAGGTGCCGCCGCCAAAGCCCGACGAACCTGAGCCGGATGAAGACGATCCCATTCCGCCGCCGGAAGGCATCGCAGGCTTCGGGGCCATCGGTGCCATTGGCTTCGGAGCCATCGGCGCCATCGGTTTCGGAGCCATCGGCGCCATTGGCTTCGGAGCCATCGGTTTTGAAGCCATCGGCTTCGCAGCCTTCTTCGCCTTTGGCTTGGAAGACTTCTTCGCCTTTGACTTTTTCGCCGCCTTCTTCGCGGATTTCTTTGCGCCCTTCTTCTTGCGCATCATCGAGACTTTTTTCGTCTTCTTCGATTTCTTCGACTTCTTGGATTTCTTCTTCGACTTCTTCGCCATGATCATCCTCCGGATTCGTTGCCCGCTAATTGCTCGTTACCAACGTCGCGTCCGCATTGGAGCCGATCTGCCGCGTGGCGATCGTCTCAGCACGGACGCGGTCCCTGACCCCCGCGGGTCTGGGGCCTCCCGCCGCCCAGTCGATCAGTTCGACCGGATGGATCACAGGTATTCCCGTTCCACTCGCGATCTGCGCGATGCAGCCGATGTTACCCGCCGCTATCACGTCCGGCGCGAGCCGGTCGATATTTGCGATCTTACGGTCCCTCAGTTTCAGCGCAATGTCGCTGTGCAGAATGTTGTAGGTGCCTGCCGAGCCGCAACACAGATGGCCTTCGGGAATATCGCTCACCGTGTATCCCATCGACGCCAGTAACTCCTTGGGCTGGCGAACGATTCGCTGGCCGTGCTGGAGCGAACAGGCCCCGTGATAGGCGACCTTGAGACCCGCCGGGGCCGCTGGCGCCGGCAGGGTGACGGTGGCGAGATATTCGCTGATGTCTCGCGCCAATGCCGAAATCCTCTTCGCTTTGTCCGCATAGGCCGAATCGGAACGCAGCATGAAGCCGTAATCCTTCACCGTCGTGCCGCAGCCTGAGGCGTTGATGATGACAGCGTCGAGACCCTCCCCGTCGGCTTCGGCAATCCACGCGTCGATATTGGCCTTCGCCTGGATGTGCGCGCGGTGCTCGCGGCCCATGTGCAGCACGAGCGAACCGCAGCAGCCTTCGTCCTGCGGCACGACCACTTCGATACCGAGCCGGTTCAGCACGCGAATCGTCGCAGCGTTGATCGAGGGTGCGAGCACCTGATTGGCGCAGCCGGTGAGCAGCGCGACGCGGCCCTTCCGCTCGCCCGTTGCCGGATAAACCCTGCGCTCTTTCGGTTCGGGTTTCGCCGGAAGGCGCGCCAGCTTCAGCATCGCGGCAACAGGCTTCATGCCGAGCAGGGCCGCGAGCGGCGCTAGCGGCTTTGCGACGTAACCCGCGAAGGAAAAAATCCGCAAAAGCTTCGGATTCGGCAACACCGCCGCGAGAAACGCGCGCATCGCCTTCTGAATCAGCGGCCGGCGATAAGTTTTTTCGATGTGGGCGCGCCCATGATCGACGAGGTGCATGTAATGCACGCCCGAAGGACACGTCGTCATGCACGAAAGGCAAGAGAGGCATCGGTCGATGTGCTTGACCACCTCGCGAGTGGCGCGCCGTCCGCTCTCCAACATGTCCTTGATGAGATAGATGCGCCCGCGCGGCGAATCGAGTTCGTCGCCGAGCAGCACGTAGGTCGGGCAGGTCGCGGTGCAGAAGCCGCAATGCACGCAAGCGCGCAGGATTTTGTCGGATTCTGCGATGTCCGGGTTGGCGAGTTGCTTGAGGGAGAAAGAGGTTTGCATCAGACCCCCGCCCACATCCGTCCGGGATTGAGAATGCCTTTCGGATCAAAGCTTTCCTTGACCCTTCTGGACAAGCCTGCGTTCCCCACATCCTGCGGCTGGAACACATCGACCTTGGCACGGACCGCCGCAGGAGCGCGCACCAAAGTCGCATGGCCACCGGTTGCGGCAACGGCCTTACGCAAGGTCGCTGCGCCCGCGTCGTCCGTCGGCAACAGCGCGATCCAGATCAGCCCGCCCGCCCAGTCATAGAACATCTGCGCGGCCGTTGAGATCGCTTCGGAGATTTCGTGTCCGCGCGCAGGCGGCACCGAAACGCGCCAGATCATCCGGTCTTTCGACGGCCCGTCGGCGGAAAACGCAGCGACATCGCGCACGGAGCGCCAGAACAGACGCGAGGACGCAGTCTCGAGTGTCTCGGCGTCCCCGTGACGTTTCAGCAAGTCCGCCAGCATGGACATGCGATGCAGGACCGAAGGCAGCACGCCTTCAATGCGCAGCGCGGTCGCAGCCCTGTTGCCGGACATGCGCTCGAAGCGGTTCACGAGATGCGACGGGATATGCGCCGCGCCTGAAACGTCGCAGGACGATCCCATCGCCTCCGCCATCGCCGCCGATGCGGCCGTGTCGTCCAGTCCGTGCAGGAGTAGCGTTTTCTCGGTCTCAGCGGCGGGAAGCGTCTTGATCGTCACATCGGTCATCGCGCCCAGCGTGCCGTAAGAACCTGCGAGCACCTTGCACAGGTCGTAACCGGTGACGTTCTTCACCACCCGGCCGCCCGACTTGAATGTCTCGCCGCGCCCCGACACCGCACTGAAGCCGAGAAAATGATCGCGCGCGGCTCCCGCCTTGATGCGGCGGGGGCCTGAAAGATTGGCCGCGAGTGCGCCGCCGATCGTGCCGCTTTTCGCGGGCGTGCCGAGCAGCGGGCCATAATCCATCGGTTCGAAGGCAAGCTCCTGCCCGTTGTCGGCGACGAGCTTTTCGATTTCGGCAATCGGCGTACCCGCGCGCGCCGACAGCACAAGCTCCTGCGGCTCATAGAGCGTCACGCCGGTGAGGCTGGACAGGTCGAGCGTGATGTCGGTCTGGCTCGGGCGGCCGAGCGTGCGCTTGGTGCCGTGGCTCAGAAGCTCAAGCGGCTTGCCTTCGGCGAGCGCCCAGACGATGACGTCCTCGACTTCTTTCGCGTCGCGCGGCTTGAGCGTGTCGGCCATCGCTTCTTATTAGCCGACCGGACGCTCGTCCGCGATGACTTTGCCGTCGTTGGGCAGGCTCCCCGGTGAAATGATTTTCACCTCGCCGCGGATCTTGGTCACGGCCTGCAACGTCGACGTCAGCGCATCGGAAAGACCCTGCGTGGGCGAAGCACATTCGGCATGCAGCACCATCACGTCCTGCTCATCCTGCCGCCCGATCACAAGGCGAAGGCGCGTGAGTTCCGGGTGGCGCTTTCCGATGTCGGCAACCTGCTCCGGCCGCACGAACATGCCCTTCACTTTCGCCGTCTGGTCGGCGCGGCCCATCCAGCCCCTGATGCGGCTGTTAGTGCGGCCGCACGGCGAAGCGCCCGGCATGATCGCGGAGAGATCGCCGGTCGCGAGCCGGATCATCGGGTAATCGGGATTGAAGGACGTGACGACGACCTCGCCGACATCGCCGTCCGTGACGGGGTCGCCTGTGCCGGGACGCACGATCTCCACGATCACGCTCTCGTTGACGATCAAGCCTTCGCGCGCGGGAGTCTCATAAGCGATCACGCCTGCTTCGGCATTGGCGTAGCATTGCAGCACATCGACGCCGCGTCCGCGCAGTTCATCGCGCAGCGAAGCGGGCAATGCCGCGCCCGAGACAAGTCCGCGCTTCAGCGACGAGAGATCCTTGCCGGATTTTTCCGCGGTATCGAGCAGGACCTTGAGGAAGTCCGGCGTGCCGACATAGGCAGAGGCGCGGAAATGCGCGATCGCGTCGATCTGCTGTTCGGTGTTGCCGACGCCACCGGGAATGACCGCGCATCCGAGCGCCTCGCAGGCGGAATCGAACATCCATGCGCCGGGCGTGAGATGATACGAAAACGAATTGTGCACGATGTCGCCCGCGCGGATGCCGACCGCAAACATCGCGCGCGCGACGCCCGCGAAATCGGGAACATCGCCTTCCGGCTCAAAGATAGGACCTGGCGACATCAGCAGCCGCCGCGCCTTTGCGGGCGGCGTGACATTGAAGCCGCCGAATGGCGGATTGTCCTTTTGCAGCGCGGGCAGATCGGATTTTCGTAAGACTGGAAGTTTGGCGAGCGCCGCGCGCGACGTGACGGACTTTGCGTCGATGCCCTTGAGATGGGCCGCCCAGCCGGACGCGGTCATCGCGCGCGCGATGAATTGCGGCAGGCTGCCGAACTGATCGCTGTCGCGATCCTGATGGGTGCGGGTTTCGAGGATGTCGTAATGATCTTGCATCGTAGCGGTTACGCCAGCCAGCGCTTGCGCCGCTTGTAATGCTTGCCGTCGCGGAAGGATTTGCGCTTGCCCTCGGCGATGCCGAGATAAAATTCCTTCACGTCCTCGTTCTCGGCGAGCGATTTTGCGTCGCCATCCATCACCACGCGGCCATTTTCAAGGATGTAGCCGTAGCGGGAGAATTTCAGCGCCATGAAGGTGTTCTGTTCGGCAAGCAAAAACGACACGCCTTCCTTTTCGTTCAGCGCGGTCACGATGTCGAAGATTTCTTCCACGATCTGCGGCGCAAGGCCCATCGACGGCTCGTCGAGCAGAATCATTTTCGGGCGCGACATCAGCGCGCGTCCGATCGCGCACATCTGCTGCTCGCCGCCGGAGGTATAGCCGGACATTGAATGACGGCGTTCGCGCAGGCGCGGGAAATAGCCATAGACGCGCTCAAGATCGGCGGCGATGGCCTCGCGGCCGTCGCGGCGGGTGAATGCGCCGGTGAGCAGGTTTTCCTCGATGGTGAGATGGCCGAAACAATGGCGGCCTTCCATCACCTGAATGCAGCCGCGGCGCACGAGTTCGCTGGGAGAGAGGTTCTGCACCTTCTCGCCGTCGAATTCGACATAGCCCTTAGTGACTTCGCCGCGCTCGGAATGAAGCAGGTTGGAGATCGCTTTCAGCGTCGTGGTCTTGCCGGCACCATTGGCACCCAGCAGCGCCACAATGCCTTGGCGCGGCACATCGAGCGAGACGCCCTTCAGCACCAGAATGACGTGATCGTAGATCACCTCGATATTGTTGATCGACAGGATGTTCTTCGACAGTGCGGGCGCTGTCTTGTCCTGCGCAGCAATGCTCATGACATGCTCCAAAAGATCACCTCTCCCCGCATCGCGGGGAGAGGTTTTTTTGTCGCTAGAGACTTACGACGACTTGTCGCAAGGCTCGGTGCGCTTCGGCCAGGCCGCGTCTTTCGACACGTAATCCTTCGCCGCAGCTTCGAGCAGCGGACGCACCTTGTCTTTCATCGGCGCGATCCAGTCCGAGACCTTCACCCACTTGGCGCCGTCCCATTGCTGCATGTAAGCCGATTGATGGCCGTTATGGTCGGTGCACGACACGCCGGTCAGCGGCGAGCCGAATTCCGGCAGGCCGAGTTCCTTCCAGCGCGCAGCGGTGATGTTGAGCGTCTCAAGTCCGCGCCGCACATCCGCGCCATCGACCACCTTCTTGCCGGTGATCTTCTGCGCGTTACGGATCGCTTCCGCGATCAGCACGGAATTGTAGACACCCTTGTTGTAGTGCGAGGTCCCGACCTTATCCTTCGCGGTCTGGCTCTTGCCCGCGTCCACGACGAGCTTCTGGATGTCCTTGATCGCCGGGAAGTTCGGGCCAACGGCCGAGAAGTTCAGCGCGAGATAACCCTTGGCATCGGCACCGGCCGGCAAAGCGTCATCTTCCGAACCGCCCCACCAGACGCTGATGAAGTGATCCATCGGATAGCTGATCTTGGCGGCTTCCTTCACCGCGGTCGGGTTCATCGCGCCCCAACCCCACATGATCATGTAGTCCGGCTTGTCGCGGCGCACGTTGAGCCACTGGGCCGACTGGTTCTGCATTTCCGCGCCCGGCACAGGATATTGCTTCACGGTGAAGCCGTAATCCTTCGCAAGCTGGTCGAGCAGCGGAATCGGCTCACGGCCATAACCCGCATCGAGGAAGATGAAGCCAATCGTCTTGCCCTTGAGCTTGTCGAGGCCGCCTTCCTTGCCGCCGATATAGCGGAAGATCATCGACAGTCCGTCCCAATAAGTCGCGGGCGGATTGAAGATCCACGGGAAGTCATTGCCGACCGCCGACGCAGACAGGCCATAAGCCATCGACAAAATCGGAATCTTGTCGACCGAAGCCTTCGGGATCACGCCGAGTGTGATGCCGGTCGACCACGGATTGAAGATAACGGGCTTCTTCGCCTTCACCTGCTCGTAGCACTCAAGACCTTTCTTGGTGTCGTAGCCGGTTTCGCATTCTTCGATGTTGAGCTTCACACCGCCGATGCCGCCATCGCGCGCATTCAGCATGTCGAGATAGTCGTGCATGCCGTTCGCGATATGGATGCCGGAACCTGCGAAAGGTCCGGTCCGGTAGGTCGCCAGCGGCACGTAGATTTCCTGCGCTTGCGCGTTCGCGGCAATGACGGAACCACCCGTCATTGCGGCAACGGCAGCGCCAATCGCTAGATACTTGAGGCGCATCGCTTTCTCCCTTTTGAGCCGGTCCGCGCGAGCGGCCGGTTTCGTTTTTATCCCCACCATTGGGGCATCCTGTTGCGAACCCGAACCTTGGGTCCGCGCGGAACTGGTCGGATTGTGCCCCTTCAATAAGGGAAAGGCCACACCCGGAGTTTCTGCTTTCCGATCTGCCACAGCCGCGCGAGGCCATGCGGCTCGATGACCAGAAAGACGATAATCAGCGCGCCGGTGATCATGAATTGCAAATGCTCGACAGTCGCAGCGCGAATGGTCAGGCCGAACAATTCGGGCAGCGTGCGCAACATGATCGGCAAGCCGAGAATGAAGATCGCGCCAAAGAAAGAGCCGAGCAAGCTGCCCAATCCGCCGATGATCACCATGAACAGCACGAGAAACGATTGCGTGATGCTGAAGCTGTCGGCCTCGGCCGAGCCGAACCACAGGAAGATCATCATGGCGCCAGCAACGCCGCAAAAATAAGAAGAGATCGCAAAGGCGATCAGCTTGGTCTGATAGAGCTTAATGCCGATCAGCTCGGCTGCGATGTCCATGTCGCGCACCGCCATCCACATGCGCCCGATCCGCCCACGAACAAGATTCGACGCGATCCATGTCAGCAGCACGACGATACTAAGCACCACGAGATAGCGCGTGACCGGCGTTGCGTTCGGTCCGGTGACATGGACGCCGAATGCGGTGCGGGTCGGCACTTCAATCGCGGACGACACATTGTAATTGTACAGCCACGGCACGCGCACGAAGCACCATGACAGGAAAAATTGCGCGGCCAGCGTCGCAACCGCGAGATAGAAGCCTTTGATACGCAGCGACGGCAAACCAAACAGCGCGCCGATCGCCGCAGAGAACAATCCCGACGCGAGAATGAGAACGATGATGTTCACATCCGGGAAAAATGTCGTCAGCTTGTAGCAGGCATAGGCGCCGACCCCCATGAAGCCGCCGGTGCCGAGCGACAACAAGCCGGTATAGCCGGTGAGCAGATTGAGTCCGATTGCCGCAAGCGCGAACACCATGATCGGGATCAAGACCGACGACAGCACAAATCCCGACACCGTCATCGGCACGACGACAAAGGCGAGCAGCAGGATGACGAAAATTCCGATGCGATCCTGCAGGATCGGAAACACCGCCTGATCGGCAGAGTAAGTTGTCTTGTATTGTCCGGCCTCGCGGTAAAACATCGGTTATCCTTGCTCGCGCATGATCTTGCCCGAAAACCGCTGCACACTTTTCGGGATCATGCGCTAAATCCGTTCGATGATGCGCTCGCCGAACAGGCCTTGTGGCCTGAACAGCAGAAACACGAGCGCGATCATGTAGGCGAGCCAGCTCTCGATGCCGGAGCCAAACAGCGGCCCCCAGTAGAATTCGCCGATCTTCTCGCCGATCCCGATGATGAGGCCGCCGACGATGGCGCCGGGGATCGACGTGAACCCGCCAAGGATCAGCACCGGCAGCGCCTTGAGTGCGATGATTTCGAGCGCGAAGGACACATTGGAGCGCGCGCCCCACATGATGCCGGTCGCTAGTGCGACGATGCCCGCGGTGAACCACACCACGACCCAGATCTGATTGAGTGAGATGCCAACCGAGAGCGCGGCCTTATGACTGTCGGCGACCGCGCGCAGCGCGCGGCCGATGCGCGTCTTCTGGAAGAACACTGCCAGCGTCGCGACCATCACCGAGGCGATGACCGCAGCGGCGATGTCGATCTTCTGGAACGAAACGAAGCCACCAAACACTTTCCAGTCGATCGCGCCCTTGGGCAGATAAAGCTCGCTCGCGATCATCACCTTCGGATCGCCGCCGAACACGAGTTCGCCAAGGCCAATGAGAAAGTAAGTCAGCCCGAACGTCGCCATGAACAGGATGATGTCGGGCTGGTTCACCAGCGGCCGCAGAACGAGGCGCTCGACCGCGACGGCGAGAACGAACATCACGCCGATGGTGAGGCCAAGCGCGAGAAAGGCCGGGACGCCTTTGGCATGAAGGCCGACCAGCGTGAGCGCTGCGAACACCACCATGATGCCCTGCGCGAAATTGAACACACCGGACGCTTTGAAGATCAGTACGAAGCCAAGCGCGATCAGCGCATAAAGCATTCCGCCGACAAGACCTTCCCACAGCGTTTGCAGCAGGAGATCTGGTGCATGCCCCATCTGGATGAACGGGTCGGCAAAGATTTTGTAGAGAAGGTCCATCGCTCCGCCCTAATGCGCCACACCGAGATAAGCGTCGATCACATCCTGATTTCGTTTCACTTCATCGGGTGTGCCGTCGGCGATCTTGCGCCCGTAGTCGAGAACGACCACGCGATCCGACAAATCCATCACCACGCCCATGTCGTGCTCAATCAGCGCGATGGTCGTTCCGAAATGCTGGTTCACGTCGAGGATGAAACGCGACATGTCCTCTTTTTCTTCCAGATTCATGCCGGCCATCGGCTCATCGAGCAGCAAAAGATCGGGCTCCATCGCGAGCGCGCGGCCAAGCTCGACGCGCTTTTGCAACCCGTAAGGCAAGCGGCCGACCTGCGTCTTGCGAATATGCTGGATGTGCAGGAAGTCGATGATCTCTTCGACATAACGCCGATGCTCGACTTCCTCTTTCATCGCAGGCCCAAAACGCAGCGCCTGCCAGAACAGGCCACGTTTCATGCAGAGCGTGCGGCCCGCCATGATGTTGTCGAGCGCGGTCATGCCGCGAAACAGCGCGACGTTCTGGAAGGTGCGCGCAATGCCACCTGCCGCCGCGTCATGCGGGCGCATCTTCGCACGGGTCTTGCCCTTGAACGTGATGCGGCCCTGCTGCGGGGTGTAGAAGCCGTTGATGACATTCAGCATCGAGGTCTTGCCCGCGCCGTTCGGGCCGATGATCGCGCGGATTTCGCCTTTGCGGATGTCGAAGGAAATATCGCGGATCGCTTTCACGCCGCCGAAGGACAGCGACACATTCTCGACCGCAAGCAGAACGTCGCCCGCGGCGATTTTCAGATCGGCCGGCGCTCTCATGCGGCTTGTCTTTCTGACGCGAGCGCGGGCTTGATCGAAACGTCGCGGATTTTCACACGCGCGTCGATCTTGCCCTTGCGGCCATCTTCGAACGTCACTTCGGTCGAGATGTCGGCTTCCTTCGCACCGTTATAGAGCGCGGTAACGAGCGGGCCGTAACGCTCGGCAATGAAACCGCGGCGCACTTTCTGCGTGCGCGTGAGTTCGCCGTCGTCGGCATCGAGTTCTTTATGCAATATCAGAAAGCGGCTGATCTGCGCACCCGCGAGCGCGCCTTCTTCTGCGAGCGAGGCATTCACCTCCTCGACATGCGCGGCGATGGTGTCATAGACGACCGGATTGTTTGCGAGTTCCTGATACGAACCATAGATCACGTTGTTGCGCTCGGCCCACGAGCCGACCGCAACAAGATCGATGTTCAGCATCACGCAGACGCGATCGCGCCCGTCGCCATAGGCGACCGCTTCCTTGATGTTCGGATAGAATTTCAGCTTGTTCTCGATGTATTTCGGCGCGAACAGCGTGCCGTCCTTCAGCTTGCCGACATCCTTGGCGCGGTCGATGATTTTCAGATGGCCGGTTTTCGCGTCGATGAAACCGGCGTCGCCGGTATGCACCCAGCCGTCGGCGGTTTTCGTTTCACTCGTGCGCTCAGGATCCTTGTAATAACCCTGGAACACGCCGGGCGACTTGAACATCACCTCGCCGTTCTCGGCGATCTTGATGTCGACATCGATGTTCGGCTTGCCGACCGTGTCGGCGTAAATCTCGCCGTCCGGCTGCGCGGTGATATAGACCGAAGCTTCGGTCGATCCGTAAAGCTGCTTGAGATTGATACCGAGCGAACGATAGAAGCGGAAGATTTCCGGGCCGATCGCTTCGCCCGCCGTATAGGCCACGCGGATGCGCGAGAGGCCGAAGCGGTTTTTCAGCGGGCCGTACACGAGAATATCGCCGAGCTTGTAGATCAGGCGCGCATAGAGCGGGACTTTCTCGCCGTTGAGGATTTTTTCGCCCCAGCGGCGCGCGAAGCCGATGAAATAGTGGAACACCTTGCGCTTGAGCGCGCTCGCATCTTCCATCCGCACCATCGTCAGCGTCAGGAGATTTTCGTAAACGCGCGGCGGCGCAAACGCATAAGTCGTGCCGATCTCGCGGCGATCTTCCAGCACCGTTTCCGGTGCTTCCGGGCAGCTTACGCAGAAGCCGGCGACATAGGATTGCGCATAGGAGAAAATGTGATCTCCGACCCACGCAATCGGAAGATAAGCGATGATTTCCTCATCCTCGCGCAGATCGTCGAACAAATTGCCGTTGCGCGCGGACACCAGCACGTTCTCATGCGACAGCATCACACCCTTTGGGCGGCCGGTCGTCCCCGATGTGTAGAGAATGATCGCAAGATCGCTGCCTTTCGTTGCGGCAACGCCGTCCTCCCATGCTTTCAGCCGCGCAGGGTCTTTGAGCGCTTCACGCCCTTTTTTCTGGACGTCGTCGATCCATGTCAGTTTCGACGCATCGTAATCGCGCATCCCGCGCGGCTCGTCATAAACAATATGAGTGAGCTTCGGCAGCCGATCCGACACCGAGATCAGCTTGTCGACCTGCTCTTGATTCTCCGCAATCGCGACGGAAATTTCCGCGTGTTCGAGAACATACGCCATCTCGTCAGCGACCGAATCCGCATAGAGCGGAACCGGCACGGCACCAAGCGCCTGCGCGGCGCACATCGCCCAATAGAGGCGCGGCTTGTTCTGTCCGATGATCGCGAGCTTGTCGCCGCGCTTCAGGCCAAGTTCCGACAGGCCAACCGAGAAGGCGCGGATTTCATCCAGCGTCTGCGCCCAATTCCAGCTTTGCCAGATGCCGAGATCTTTGTGCCGCGTCGCAGCACGGTTGCCACGCGCGCGCGCGTTGTGAATGAGGAGTTTCGGAAACGTGTCCTCGTCAGCGGGGGCGTATTTCGCCACGACGCCGTCCTCCCTTTTTGTCTTGCGCGTTGACCGCGCTTTCGTTTCCGCCGCCTTATTGGCGGTCGGTCCCTGGAAGCATCTTTTATATCTGAATTTCCTGCAACCTCACGGACCAAGTTTCACGGCCAAAGCCGCAAAGCTTGCCATGATGACGCAGATTTTGTGCAGCGCGTTATTCGGCGGCCTTGAGCACCGGCGGCGTGCCCGCCCGGAATTGCTCCAGCAGGGCTGCCTCATCCGCCTTCGCGGCCTTGAGGTGCCGCGCCTTCACATGGCCGAAGCCCCGGATTTTTTCCGGGATCGCGGCGAGACCAACGGCAATGTGATGATTGGCCGGGGTCAGGGCTACGAGGATTTCGCCGAGCAGGTTTTCGTAATCGGCGATCAGAGCGCGCTCGGTGCGGCGCTCCGCCGTATACCCAAAAGGATCAAGCGGCGTGCCGCGCAGCACCTTGAAATGCTTGAGCATTCCAAACGCCGGAAGCATCCACGCGCCGAGGCTGATCTTGCGCGGCTCACCGGTCGCGCTG
Organism: Pseudorhodoplanes sinuspersici; assembly: GCA_945862935.1. Taxonomy (GTDB): domain Bacteria; phylum Pseudomonadota; class Alphaproteobacteria; order Rhizobiales; family Xanthobacteraceae; genus Pseudorhodoplanes; species Pseudorhodoplanes sinuspersici_A. Next base: position 13,602 of record CAMBBO010000026.1, read on the forward strand.
TTGGTTTTGGCAAGAAGCGGCGGCGCGAGATGAAATTCGAGGCGCATGTTCTCGCCCTCGAATGTCCGCGCGATCTGCTTAGCGAATGTGCCATCGGTATAAAGCCGCGCGACCTCGTATTCGTCCTTATAGGCCATCAGCTTGAACAGATAACGCGCGACCGCGTCGGTCAGCGACGTCTCGCCGGGTGTCTTGGACTTTTCCGCCTCGCGCACGCGCGCGACGAGATTGCGATAGCGCCGGGCGTAACGGGCGCTCTGATAGCCGGTGAGGAACGCGACGCGGCGTTCGATGGCTTCGTCCAGAGTTTGCGACAGGCGGCGATTATCGTCCTGCTCGCTCACGGCAGGTGCTGCGAGGGCGTCAACCGACGCCATGTCGAGCGCGGCTCTACGGCCCCAGCGGAAAGCCGCATGATTCATCGCGACCGCTTCGCCATTCAGTTCGATAGCTTTTTCGATTGCCTCGGCGGACAGCGGGAGCCAGCCTTTCTGAAAGGCGTACCCGACAAGGAAGATGTTCGCTGCAATCGAGTTGCCCATCAGGGCAATCGCAAGGCGCGTGGCGTCGATGAAATCGACATTCTCCTGTCCGGCAGCACCGGTGAGCGAACGCTTCAGCCGCTCGGTCGGCAATGAGAAATCGGCGTTGCGGGCAAAATCGCCCGGCATGAATTCCGCAGTATTGGCGACGATACGCGTGGTGCCGAGCTTCACCGCCGCGAGCACTTTCTTGTTTCCGGCAACAACCATATCGCCGCCAAGAACAAGATTGCAGCTTCCCGCCGCCATGCGGATCGCGTGAATATCGTCAGGATTGTCCGCGATGCGGATGTGGCTGTAGACCGCGCCGCCTTTCTGCGCGAGGCCCGCCATGTCGATGATGCCGACACCCTTGCCTTCAAGATGCGCCGCCATGCCGAGCACACCGCCGATGGTGACGATGCCGGTGCCGCCAATGCCGGTGACGATGATGCCATAGGGCTGAACGGTTGGCGGCAACACCGGATCGGGCAAGCGCGCGATTTCGCCTTCGGCAACCGCAGCGCCGCGCTTGGGCTTTCCGCCATGTACGGTGACGAATGACGGGCAGAAGCCCTTCACGCAGGAATAGTCCTTGTTGCAACTCGACTGGTCGATCTTGCGCTTGCGGCCCCATTCGGTTTCGAGCGGCTGCACCGAGACGCAATTCGATTTCACCCCGCAATCGCCGCAGCCTTCGCACACCAGCTCGTTGATGATGACGCGCTTGTCCGGGTCGGGGAATGTGCCGCGCTTCCTGCGGCGGCGCTTCTCGGCGGCGCAGGCCTGATCGTAAACAAGAACAGTGACGCCGGGGACTTCGGCAAGCTCACGCTGAATGGCGTCGAGTTCGTCGCGATGATGGATCGTCAGGCCCTTCGGCCATTCGACGCCGTCGGGATATTTTACCGGCTCGTCGGTGACGATGACGACGCGCCTGACGCCTTCTGCCGCGACCTGGTTTGCGATCTGCGGAACGGTCAATCCGCCGTCATTCGATTGCCCGCCGGTCATCGCGACCGCGTCGTTGTAGAGAATTTTGTAGGTGATGTTGATGCCGGAAGCGACCGCAGCGCGGATCGCTAGATAGCCGGAATGATTGTAGGTGCCGTCGCCGAGATTCTGGAAAACGTGGCCGGTTTTCGAGAACGGCGCTTCGCCGATCCAGTTCGCGCCCTCGCCGCCCATCTGCGTGTAGCCAAGCGTCTCGCGATCCATCCATTGCGCCATGAAATGGCAGCCGATGCCCGCATAGGCGCGCATGCCATCCGGCACCGTGGTTGAGGTGTTGTGCGGGCAGCCTGAGCAGAAATAAGGCGTGCGGGCGGCCACTTCCTTCAATTCACTCAGCGAGTGCTGAGCCTGCTTGAGCCGCGACACCTTGGTCGCGATCTCGGCATCCTGCGTGTAGTTGAGAACGCGATCGCCGATGGTGATTGCGACATCGTTCGGATCGAGCGCGCCCTTGACCGGGAACAGCCAGTTGCCGCGCTCGTCCTTCTTGCCGATGCAGACTGGCTGGTTCGCGGTGCCGTACAACTCCTCGCGCACCTGCACTTCGATCAGCGAACGCTTCTCCTCGACGACGATGATGAGTTCGAGGCCCTTCGCGAAATCCAGCAGTTCTGCGCGGTCGAGCGGCCACGGGCAGCCGACCTTGAACAGGCGGATGCCAAGCGCGTTGCATTTCACCTCATCGATGCCGAGTTCGTCGAATGCCTGACGCACATCGAGATAAGGCTTGCCGGTCGTGATGATGCCGATTTTCGCATTCAGCCCGCCCGATGTGACAATCTTGTTGAGCTTGTTGGCGCGCACGAAGGCAAGCATCGCGTCGCGCTTGTAATCGTGCAGGCGCGCTTCCTGTTCCAAGAACGTGTCGCGCAGGCGGATATGCAATCCGCCGTCCGGCTGAATGAAATCGGTGGGAGTGACAATGCTGACGCGATCGAGACTGCCATCGACGATGCCGGTCGATTCCACCGTCTCGTGCATGCATTTCAGCGCGGTCCACGTCGAGGTGAAACGCGACATCGCCCAGCCGTAGATTCCGTAGTCGATGATTTCTTGAACGCCTGCCGGATTGAGGATCGGCATCATCACGTCGACGAAATGAAATTCGGATTGATGCGCCGTGGTCGAGGATTCGGCGGTGTGGTCATCACCCATCAACGCGAGCACGCCGCCGTGCGGCGAAGTACCGGCCAGATTGGCGTGGCGGAATACGTCGCCCGAACGGTCGACGCCCGGACCTTTGCCGTACCACATGCCGAACACGCCATCGAACTTACCTTCGCCGCGAAGCTCCGCCTGCTGCGTGCCCCACAGCGCGGTTGCGGCGAGATCTTCGTTAAGGCCAGCCTGAAACTTGATGTCCTTCGGAACGAGATGATGCGCGGCGCGGATGAATTGCTGGTCGAGCCCGCCAAGCGGCGAGCCACGATAGCCCGAAATGTAAGCGGCGGTGTTCAGGCCCGCGCGGCGATCCCGCTCCTTCTGCATCATGCAGAGGCGGATCAGCGCCTGGTATCCCGTGACGAAAATGGTCTTTTTCGTCAGGTCGTATTTGTCTTCGAGACTGACCTGCCGAAGAGTCATGGCATCCTTCTCCACGACATAATGTGCGTCGCCATAGCCCTTGCCGCCAGTGGCCGCGACAAACATCGCAATGCCCAGTCGATCAAGAATACGTCAGCAATGCTGACAGTTCCATGCGGCGCGGTCAATTTCGTTGGCGAGGGTTTGGGAAGAATGAAATGTCCTGCGCGGCAAGCGCCACGACATTTGGCGCATCGCAGCAGGCTTCAGCCGCGGGCGAGCCTCGGTACGCCGGTCCGCATCAGCAGCCACAGCGCGATCATGATGTTGAGCAGGTTCCAGAAGAAGCCGCTGGCGAAAGCAGCACGATAAGAGCCGGTGAGGTCGAACACATAGCCGGACAGCAGGCCGCCAAGCGCCATGCCGAACAGGCTTGCCATCAGCATGATACCGACGCGGGTCGCAGCTTCTTTCGCCGGCAGGTATTCGCGGATGATGATGGCGTAGCTTGGGATGATGCCGCCCTGAAAGAGACCGAACAGAAGCGAGATCACATAGAGCGATGTCAGGCCGTCAAAGAACACATAGAGCAGCAGCGCGACCGCCTGCATCACCGAACCGACAAGCAGCGTCGAGACGCCGCCGATCCGGTCGGCGACATAGCCCGACGCAATGCGGCTGACGATGCCGAAGCCGAGCATCAGCGACAGCATTTCCGCGCCGCGCGCGGGGCCATAACCGAGATCGCCGCAATAAGCGACGATGTGAACCTGCGGCATCGCCATCGCGAGGCAGCACGTCATCGCGGCGACACAGAGAATTGCGGTGAGCGCGTTCGGCGACAACCCGAGCGTTGCGAGTCTGCCGGAAGCTGTGACATTCGAAGCAGCTGAATGACCTTCCGGCGCGCGTCGGCGCAGCAGCAAGGCGAGCGGCGGAATGACAACGACGAGCGAGATCGCGATGACGTAGTGAGCCGTCCGCCATCCATAATTCGCGATGAGATGCTGCACGATCGGCGGCCAGATCGCGCCCGCAAGATAATTTCCACACGCCGCAATCGCGACCGCGATTCCGCGATAGCGCGAAAACCAGTGCGACACATCTGCCATCAACGGCCCGAACGTCGCCGATGCACCGATCCCGATCAGCAAGCCATGCGCCAGCGCAAACTGCCACAGGCTGCCCGACATGGCGGACGCAACGTAACCGGCCGCCGACAGCGCCATTCCGATCAGCACCGGAATGACAATCCCCAGCCGGTCCGAGAGCTTCCCCATCAGGATGCCGCCGCAGGCAAAGCCGAGCGACAAAAATGTGTAGGGGAGCGAGGCTTCCGCACGCGTGAGGCCGAACTCGGCCTGCACCGAGGGAAGCGAAACGACGAACGACCACAACCCGATTCCGCCAATCGTGCCGATCACCAGCGAAATGGCCAGCCTGCGCCAGGCGTGGCTTGAATCGATCAGGTCTGCGGATTCTCGTGCGGCCATCGTTCAATCATCATGGGTGCGGTGCAAAAGCATTCACCCGGTTGATAGGTTGCTGACACAACAAAGCCCGCGCGAGGCGCGGGCTTTCGAATAACTCGCACGCGGCGAGTCATCGCTACTCTTATTACACTTTATTCCCTGCGCTCCAACTCCAAAAATCGCTGCCTTCCTCACGCAGAAAATTCGCCAGCACCATCTTGTGAACTTCGTCCGCGCCGTCAACGAGGCGCGCCGACCGCGCATAGCGGTAAACCCATTCGGCAATTGTATCCTTGGAATAGCCACGCGCGCCGTTGAGCTGGATCGCGACATCGGCGGCCTGATGCAAGGTGTCGGCGACATGGATTTTCGCCATCGAGATTTCCTTGCGCGCGCGGTCGCCCTGATCGAGCTTCCACGCCGCATGCATCGTCAGCAATCGCCCGATCTGGACGCGATGCGCGATATCGCCGAGCTTGATCTGCACGCTTTCGCGGTCGGCAAGCCGCACACCGAATCCTTCGCGGCGGTTCACATATTCCTGCGCGATCTCGACGCAGCGTTTCGCCCATCCGGTCCAGCGCATGCAATGCGTCAGCCGCGCAGGCCCAAGCCGGATTTGCGTCAGTTTCAAACCATCACCGACATTCATCAGCACATCTTCGTCGGCGACTTCGAGGCCATCGAATTCGATCTCGCAATGCCCGCCGTGTTCTTCCGGCCCCATGATCTCGATACGGCGCAGGATTTTCCAGCCGGGCTGATCCTTATGAAAGAGAAACGCCGTGAGGCCCCTGCGCGGATCGTCCGAAGTGCGCGCAATAAGAATGAAATGCGCCGCTCCGTCCGCGCCGGTGATGAACCACTTGCGGCCGGTGATGACCCACTTCCCGCCGCGCTTCTCCGCGCGGGTGCGGATCATCGAAGGATCGGATCCACCACCGGGCGCGGGCTCGGTCATCGCAAACGACGAGCGCGCTTTTCCCTCAACAATGGGCCGCAACCATTTTTCTTTTTGCGCCGCCGTGCCGACGCGCGCGAGGACACTCATGTTGCCGTCGTCGGGCGCCATGCAATTGAACGCAAGTGGACCGAACAGCGAGCGCGCGGCTTCCTCGTACATCACCGCCCACGACACGATCGGCAGCGCCATGCCGCCGAATTCCTTCGGCGATTGCGGCGCCCATAGTCCCGCCGCGCGTGCCTTCGCGCGCACCGGAGCAAGCTGTGAATCGGGAATATTCTCGTGCTCGGAGAAATTCGCCTTGTCGCTTTCCAACGGCAGCACATGCTCCTCGACGAACGCGCGCGTGCGGCGGCGCAGATCCTCAAGTTCCGGCGAGATTGAAAAGTCCATGGCACTTCCATTTCGAGGCGAAGCGGCGCCATATTGGAGCCAAGGCGCGATTTGCGCCATTGCGGATTCTCAACAGGACCGGCGAATGGCGAGTTTCGATCCCGTGTTGGCCCTCACTGGCGGCGCGCTCATTGGCGTCGCTGCGACCTTGCTGATGCTGTTCACGGGCCGCATCGCAGGAATAAGCGGCATCGTGGCTGGGCTGATCGAGCCGGCCTCGCGCGACATGGGATGGCGGCTTGCCTTCGTCGCGGGTCTGATTGCAGCCCCGGCCGCAGCTTACCTCATTGGCTACAGGCTACCGGCACCCGAAATGCCGGAAAGCGTCCTGCTCATTGCGCTATCCGGATTACTGGTCGGATTCGGAACGCGGCTCGCCAACGGCTGCACGTCCGGGCATGGCGTTTGCGGCATCGCGCGGCTGTCGCGCCGATCCATCGCGGCAACAATCATCTTCATGGTGAGCGCGATTATTGTCGTTGCCATCACGCATCACGGATTGCCGCGATGAGGACGCTCCTTGCAAGCTTCGTCTGCGGGGCGATTTTCGGCACAGGACTGATGATCTCCGGCATGACCGATCCGACTCGCGTTCTCGGCTTTCTCGATGTGTTCGGACATTGGGATCCGACGCTCGGTTTTGTCATGATTGGCGCGTTGAGTGTCACGATGATCGGCTACGCGCTCACCCGCAATCGCAAACCTGTGACGGGCGCGAAGGCGGACAAGTTGGCGGCGCGGAATATCGACACGCCGCTCATTCTTGGCTCGGTGATGTTCGGCGCCGGCTGGGGATTGTCAGGATTGTGTCCCGGACCCGCCGTCACCAATCTCGCGACATTGTCGCCGCAAGTCGTGCTGTTCGTGATCGCGATGGCACTCGGAATGATG
>CAMBBO010000027.1 GCA_945862935.1 Pseudorhodoplanes sinuspersici
AAAGTGCCGCATCGCATCGTGTTGTGGCGCGGTAAGAAGCCTGCGACCGGGTTGCAGCAGGCAGCGCGCGTTGCGCGCTATCGCCTTCTCGCTGAAGTCGCGCGCACCGCCAAGGCGCGGCACATCCTCACCGGGCATACGCTGGACGATCAGGCCGAGACGGTGCTGATCCGTTTGACGCGCGGCAGCGGGCTGACCGGATTGGGCGGAATGGCGCGCATGTCGCCATTGCCGGTCGCGGGCGAAAGCGAACTTGCGCTGGTGCGGCCCTTGCTCGCGCTTGCAAAGCCAAGGCTGGTGACAACCTTGAGGAAGGCGAAAATTGAATTCGCCGAAGATCCTTCGAACCTCAATCCGCGCTTCACGCGCGTCCGGCTGCGCGACGCTGCTTCGATTCTGAAGGACGAAGGTTTATCGGCCGAGCGGCTGGCTTTGCTCGCGCTTCGCGTGCGCCGTGCGGACGATGCCATCGATGCGATGGTGGCGTCTGCGCTGGTCCATATCGGACAGCGTGCCGCGCCGCCGCACAGCGGCGTCGCGTTCAGCACGCAACAGCTTTTCATCCTGCCGCATGAGGTGATCCTGCGGCTCGTTGGAAAAACGATCGACGCAATCGGCCATGAAGGCCCGGTGGAACTCGGCAAGCTGGAGACTTTGATCGCAAGCCTGCTGGACAGACCGCCCGGCCTGAAAGTGCGGCGGACGCTCGCTGGGGCGCTTGTTACGTGTGCAGGTGACAGGCTTACGATCGAGCCTGCCCCGAAAAGGCGAGCCAGCCGCGCCGTTTTTCGGCCTTAACCAAGAGGGAACATCGTCCCTTCGTAAATGCCCACGAGCCGCCCGAAACGCGGTAAATTGCCCGGAATCGGCTATTCCATTGGGCCTTGGCGAGACTTACATTCGTCCGGGACCTATGGGGACACTTCTTCTAAAACGTATCAATCCGGTCAGCGGGACCGCTGACGTCCACCCGGTCCAGAAAGACGTTGGATGAACGCCAATCTTCGAAATTTCGCGCTCTGGGTTATCATCGTCCTGTTGCTGCTCGCCCTGTTCACGTTGTTCCAGAATCCGGGCCAGCGCACCGCGTCGCAGGACGTTTCGTTCTCGCAACTCCTGACCGAAGTCGATCAGGGCCGCGTGCGCGACGTTTTGATCCAGGGGCCGGAAATCCACGGCACCTTTACCGACGGACGTTCCTTCAACACCTACGCGCCGAGCGATCCGACGCTCGTGCAGCGCCTCTATGGCAAGGGTGTCACCATCACCGCGCGTCCGCTGACCGAACAGGTTCCGTGGTTCGTGTCGCTGCTCGTGTCGTGGCTGCCCTTCATCGCACTCATCGGCGTGTGGATATTCCTGTCGCGCCAGATGCAGGGCGGGGCCGGCAAGGCGATGGGCTTTGGCAAATCGCGCGCGAAGCTTCTTACAGAAGCGCATGGGCGCATCACATTTGAAGATGTCGCAGGCGTCGATGAAGCCAAGCAGGATTTGCAGGAGATCGTCGAATTCTTGCGCGATCCGGGAAAATTTCAGCGCCTCGGCGGCAAGATTCCGCGCGGCGTGCTTCTCGTTGGCCCTCCGGGCACCGGCAAGACCTTGATCGCGCGTGCGGTCGCGGGTGAAGCCAATGTGCCGTTCTTCACGATTTCGGGCTCCGACTTCGTCGAAATGTTCGTCGGCGTCGGCGCAAGCCGCGTGCGCGACATGTTCGAGCAGGCGAAGAAGAATGCGCCGTGCATCATTTTCATCGACGAAATCGACGCTGTCGGCCGCCATCGCGGCGCGGGCCTCGGTGGTGGCAATGACGAGCGCGAACAGACGCTGAACCAGTTGCTGGTCGAGATGGACGGTTTCGAAACGAACGAAGGCATCATCCTGATCGCCGCGACCAACCGTCCCGACGTTCTCGATCCGGCGCTGCTGCGTCCGGGCCGCTTCGACCGTCAGGTCGTTGTGCCGAACCCGGATGTTGTCGGCCGCGAAAGCATCCTGAAGGTTCACGTCAAAAAGGTGCCGCTGGCGCCGGACGTGAACCTCAAGACTATTGCGCGCGGTACGCCCGGATTCTCCGGCGCGGACCTTGCGAACCTCATCAACGAAGCAGCCCTCATGGCCGCGCGCCGCAACAAGCGCATGGTCACGCAGGCGGAGTTCGAGGATGCCAAGGACAAGGTGATGATGGGCGCGGAGCGTAAGTCGCTCGTCATGACCGAGGAAGAAAAGATGCTGACCGCCTATCACGAAGGCGGCCACGCCCTCGTTGCGCTCAACGTCAAGGCGACCGATCCGGTGCACAAGGCAACGATCATCCCGCGTGGACGTGCGCTCGGCATGGTCATGCAGTTGCCGGAACGCGACAAGCTGTCGATGAGCTACGAGCAGATGACCTCGCGTCTTGCGATCATCATGGCCGGCCGCGTCGCGGAAGACATGATCTTCGGCTCGGACAAAGTGACATCAGGTGCTGCGTCCGACATCGAGCAGGGCACCAAGCTTGCCCGTATGATGGTGACACGCTGGGGCTTCTCGAAGGACCTCGGCCCGGTTGCCTATGGCGACAACGGTGACGAAGTGTTCCTGGGCTATCAGGTTTCGCGCCAGCAGAACGTCTCGGAAGAGACCAACCGCAAGATCGACGCCGAAGTCCGCAAGCTCGTGGAGGAGGGCCTCGACGAAGCGCGTAAAATTCTCACTGCGAAGCGCGCCGATCTTGAGACGCTCGCCAAAGGCCTGCTCGAATACGAGACTTTGAGCGGCGACGAAATCAAGGACCTGATCAACGGCAAGCCGCCGGTACGCGAAGGCGTGACGGAACCGACGCAGCCGCGTTCGTCCGCGGTCCCGCCCGCTGGCAAGTCACGCCCGCGGCCGGAAGCGCCGACCGGCGACATCGCCCCGCAGCCGCAAGGCTGATCGGTAGCACATTCGACTACCGAAACGGCCGGGCATTGCCCGGCCGTTTTGTTTGCGGCGATACTTAACCCATGCACCTGCAAAATCGCGTCACTCCTTTTGGCGAACTGATCGCGACCAAAGCGCGCGGCACGATATTCGGCAATCGCGGCGGCCGCATTCATCGCGACGACAGGACGTTGTCGAAACGCGCTTTCGCATCGCGGCGCTGGATCTGCTGCGTGCTCGATTTCAAGGGCCGCCAGCGCGACGTGTGGGGCACGAGCTATACGGAGCTTTTCTTCCTCGATGAAGTGACGGCGCTCGCTGCGGGGCATCGGCCCTGCTTCGAATGCCGCCGTGCGGACGTCAATGCCTTCGCTGAGGCGTTCGGCAAGGGAATGCGAATGCGCGACGTTCCGGGCGCCGACGCGATGGATGTCATTATCCACAGGGAGAGGATCGCAGGGCGCATCAAGCTGCGTCACCGTATGGCGCTCGATACGTTGCCGGATGGCGCGATGGTGAGCTTGCCGGGATCGAAGGCCGATGAAGCTTACGCGGTGCGCGGAAAAAAGCTGCTGCGCTGGACGCCGTCTGGTTATCGTGACGCAGTTTCCCGTCCGCGCGCTGGCGACGTGGATGTTCTCACGCCGCCTTCAATCGTGAAGGCGCTCGCGGCCGGGTTTCATCCGCGCTGGCACGGAAGCGCGAATTAGGGCGCGCACTCTCTCGGAGGAGCGCTCGCCAGTTTGAAAAACCGGTCGTCCTTGCCGAGCTTTGTTTCGAACAGCTTAGCCAGCGTTTGCTTGCGGTCGCGGACCATAACTTCTTCGGCTCCCGCGCGGGTCAGATAGAACTCGCCATATTCGCTCGCATTGTTTGCGCCGGAACAGAGATACGAATAATTGTCCGGCCCGCAGGCGATCTTTTTCTCGACCGTCGTCCCGTCCCGCAACTCGGCCCGAAACGTAAGATCGTAATTGGCGAATTCGCCCGGCTGCTTCTCCTCGCCCTGCATGCGCATGATCGAGATGCGCTTGACCATCTGCTGCGGATGGGCGGCAAGATGCGCGGCATCGTAAGCGCGGTGGAAACACACCGCGCCTTTTTTCGCCAAACGCACACGCAGCGGAGCGCCGAGTTTGGCGTAGGCAGGCGCGCGGGTGTTGCGCTCGGCAAGGCAGGCCGCCATCGGTTTCGGGTCGAGCCGGAACACGCGATCGTCCTGTCCGGGCGCGACGAATTCGCGATTGTCGGAATCTTCTTCGCTCGCCTCGCAGCCGCCGACCACGACAAATCCCTCATTCTCCAGAAGGAGTGACGTGCCGGATGGCTTAAGCGTGAATTGCCCGCCATCGCAATCAATGCCGCAGCGGGCTTTTCCGCTGTCGTCTTTGTAACAAGACAACGTGTTGGCAAAGACGCCGGCCCGGTCGCGGAAGCGCACATAGGCCGCGACATTCACGCGTCCCTGCGTGCCATCCTGATCCTTCAATTCCTGCGGCGAGCCGACGTCGTATTCCGAGTTCGGATCGGGCGTGAATTCGCGCGCGATGTGAAAGCTCGTCACGCGCTGCTTCGGATGCCCTTGCTGGTGCGCTGCGTCATAGACGCGGCCGAAACAGGCTTCAGTTGCAAGTGGAAGCTGCTTTGGCAGCGGCGATTCTTTCTTCTCGCTGTCCTGCGAGAAGGCCGGCGACGCGGATATTGCCGCGACAACAAAGAATGCCGCTGCCAAGTGAGACATGACGCTATCCCTTGATCGCGGCCTTGATCGCTTCGACACCCTTGCCGGATTTCGCGGCTTCGATGATTTTCGCTTCCTTTGCAGTAATATCGTCGAGCGCCTTTTTCAGCGCATCCATCTTGTCGGTCGGAACCACGATCGCGCCATGCCGGTCGGCGTGGATCAGGTCGCCGCTCTTCACCGCCATGCCGTGCACAGTGACTTCGCAGCCAAAATCGACCGCATGCACGAAGGCATGCGACGGCGCGTAGGAGCCTGCGAGCATCTGGAAGCCCGGCGCGATCATCGGAATGTCGCGCACGCATCCATTGGTGATGGTGCCGACGCAGCCCAGCGCCTTATGCACGTTCGACTGCACTTCGCCCCAATAAGCGCCATAGCCTGCCGGATCGTCGAGATCCTGGATCACTACCCAGCTCGGATTCGGAGCGGAGGCGATGTAGTCGAGATATTCGAGACGCTTCGACATGTAACCTTCGCCGCGCGCGACCGGGTCTTTCGAGCGGATGGTCACGGTCTTCGCGTAGCCGATCATCTGCGGCAAATCAGGGAACGCGCAGTGGAGATGCTTGGTTGTGTAGCCGAATCCGCGCCGCTCCGGATAAACCATCTCGACAATGTTGCAGACGGTCGGAGTGTCGATCGACAGCAGAAAATCAGAATGAGCCTTCGAAAGCATTTTGCGTTTCCCCTATTTTCCAGCGTTCTATAGCAGATTGGTTTTCGATTATCCCTTGGCTTTCCTGCCGTCGGTCCAGAACAGCAGGACGACCGCCCCCATCGCCACAAGCGAGGCCGTGACCATCGCGACCGTGCCGGGCCAGCCCGTGGTCGTCCAGTAAAGGCCGGGCAGGAACGCGCCGACGCTGCCGCCGGTATAAAACGCGGTCACATAAAGCCCGACGGCCGATGACACGCCGCCCTTCGCGGTAGTCGAGACGTAGCTCGTCGAGGACGCCTGGCACACCATGCCGGATGCACCCGCGAGCGCGAGGCCGAGGATGATGACCGGCAAGGCCGGGATCAGGGTGAGCAATATCCCGCCGATCCAGATCACGATGGCTGCGATCACAAATGCGCGCCGGCCAAATCGCGCGATCGCGCGTCCGGTCAGCGACGCGCTTATCATGCCGAGCAGATAGACGACGAAAATCGAACCGAGCGCGGATGGCGACAGATTGTACGGCGGAGCCGCAAGCAGAAAGTTGACGTAGGTAAACGTCGCGATGAAATTGAACAGCACTCCGAACCCGACGGCAAATGTCGCGAGCAGGCGGGGATCGCCGAGATGGCGCACCATCTGGCGCAGCGAGGCGCGGATGCTTTCGGCCTTCACGAAGCGTTTTTCGCGCGGCAGCAGGATGACGATGGCGACGGCGCAGATTGCCGTCAGGGCTGCATCGGTCAGAAAAGCGCCGCGCCAGCCGATGAGGTCAGACACCGTTCCGGTCAGAAAGCGTCCGAGAAAACCGCCTACGGCCGAGGCCGACACATAAAGTCCGGTAACGCCGGTTGCTTCGACCGCAGGCCATTCGTCACCGATATAGGCGACGGTCACAGCAAAGATCGGGGGCAGCAGCAGGCCCTGCATGAAACGCCAGAAAATGATGGCGTGCAGGCTTTCCGAAAACGAGATCATCACGGTCGGAATGATGAGCAGTAGCACCGCCGTGCTGATCAGCCGCTTGCGGCCAAGCACATCGGCGACCGCTCCGGTGAATGGCGCGGTCAGGGCCACCGCGAGGCTGCTCGCGGTCATGATGAGGCCGATATCGGCCGCGCCGACCTGAAACTCGCCCGCGAGGAGCGGCATCAGGGCCTGCGGCGCATAGAGATTGAGGAACGCGCTCATACCGGCGAGCGCAACGGCGAAATGACGCCGATCGGAAAACATGGGTCCGCCGCGTGTGAGGAAGAGGTATGCGGGCTGCAACATTGCTCAGTGAGGGCCGCTTTGCTAGTGCTCGCGTCCATTTCTGGCGCATAACCTCCATGCATTCCGATCCGAACGGCGCATCCGCGCAATGGACGCTGAAGGGCCTCGTTCGCGGTGCGCGCGACGCTTTGCCGATCGTGCCGCCGACGCTCGTTTTCGCGATGGCGCTCGGCACGGTCGCCGCGCAAAAGGGCGTCACCATTTTCGAAATCGCGCTGATGAGCGCGCCGGTTTTCGGCGGCGCGGCGCAGCTTGCCTCGATGGAGGCGTGGAATCCGCCTCTGACGGCCTCGATCATCGTCACACTCGCGATGATTACCGCTGTTGTGAATATGCGGCTTCTTCTGATGACCGCGTCGTTCCGCCCTTGGATCGGCCACCTGCCGTGGTGGCAGACCTATCCGACGCTTCTTCTCACAACGGATGCGAGCTGGCTGATTGCGGAGAAATACCGCGCCGAAGGCGGCAACGATCCGTCGGTCCTGCTCGGCAGCGGTCTGATGTTGTGGGTGATCTGGGTGCCGGCGACTGCCGCGGGCCATGTGCTCGGCGCGCTGATCGCAGAGCCGAAAATGTACGGTCTCGATCAGGTAATGGCGATCTTCTTTGTCGCGATGCTCGTGCCGCTGTGGCGCGGCATGCGGAAGGCCGTCCCGTGGGCGGTCGCGGGCGCGGTGGCGCTGGCCGTGCAAAAAATTCTGCCGGGCTATTGGTACATGATCGCCGGTGCGCTTGCGGGTTCGGTTGCCGGAGGGTTCATCAATGAACCCGAATGACTGGATTTCGACGCCCGCTTTCATCGCCATCCTCGCGATGACGGCGATGACATATTTGATGCGCGCCGGCGGCTTCTGGCTGATGGCGCATGTGCGGATCACGCCGCGCGTCCGCCGGATGCTCGAGGCATTGCCGGGCTCGGTGGTGGTCGCAATCGTTTTGCCGGGTGTCGTAAAGGCGGGGCTTCCCGCCTATGCCGGCCTCGCGGGGGTTGTCGGTATCATGATTGCCACCGGCAATCAGTTTCTCGGTGTTGCTATCGGCGTCGGGCTGGTTGCGCTCGTGCGCTATTTCGGGCTTTAGATTTCAAAACAATCGGAGGAATACATGCTCATCGATCATCGCACCTATCGCTGCAAGCCGGGCAAGATGCAGGCCTATCTCAAGCTCTATGAAGAGCATGGCAAGGCGGCCCAGACGAAGCATCTCGGCCAGCCGGTAGCGCACATGATCACCGAAAGCGGTTCGATGAACACACTCATCCACATCTGGGCCTATGACAGCGCGACCGACCGCGAGAAAAAGCGTGCGGCAATGCAGGCCGATCCAGCGTGGCAGAATTTCCTGAAGCTGAGCGGCGAGGCGGGATATCTCGAACATCAGCAGACAAACCTGATGACCCCGACCAAGGTCTTCGAATTCAAGAAGCCGGGCTGAACCTTGGAGCCACGCGGCGCATCTGATATGCCGCTGGCACCAGTTTCTCGGGCGGAGTGACGCGTATGCGCGCCAATGACGGCAGCCGGACCGGCGGCGAAATTCTCGTCGATCAGTTGATCAAGCATGGCGTCAAGCAGGCGTTCTGCGTGCCGGGCGAAAGCTATCTCGCTGCTCTCGACGCCTTCCATGACCGCAACGTCGATATCGTCGTCTGCCGTCAGGAAGGCGGCGCTGCGATGATGGCTGAGGCGGTCGGCAAGGCGACCGGGCGTCCGGGCATTTGCTTTGTCACGCGCGGCCCCGGTGCCACCAACGCGTCGCCCGGTATTCACGTCGCGCATCAGGATTCCACGCCGATGATCGTGTTCGTCGGGCAGGTGGCGCGCGAGATGCGCGAACGCGAGGCGTTTCAGGAACTGAACTATCGAGCCGTTTTCGGCACTATGACCAAATGGACGACCGAGATCGACGATGCCGCGCGCATTCCCGAACTCGTTTCGCGCGCTTTCTATGTTGCGACCAGTGGGCGTCCCGGTCCGGTCGTGATCGCGCTGCCGGAAGACATGCTGACGGATCGTGTGGTGGTGCCTGATGCCGAACCGTTCGAGCCGATTGAAACATGGCCCGGTCTCACCGACATGTCGCGTTTGCAGAAGATGCTGTGGGCGGCAAAAAAACCGGTGCTGCTGATTGGCGGTAGCCGCTGGTCGGAGAAAGCCTGCGCTTCGGTGCAGCGTTTCGCCGAGCGGTTCGATCTGCCCGTCATCAATTCATTCCGCCGCGGCCATCTGTTCGACCAGACGCACGCGAATTACGCAGGCGATCTTGGCGTCGGTCCCAACCCGAAAGTCGTCGCGCGCATCAAGTCGTCGGACCTTCTCATCCTGCTCGGCGGGCGTCTCGGCGAAATGCCCTCGCAGGGCTATTCGCTGCTCGACATTCCCAATCCGTCGCAGACGCTTGTGCATATTCATCCGGGCGCCGAGGAACTGGGCCGCGTCTATCATCCGCATCTTGCGATCAATGCCTCGCCGACGGCGTTCGCCGCCGCGGTCGAAGGATTGCAGGCGCCGAACGAGATTTCATGGCGCGAGGAAACAAAAGCTGCGCGCGCCGATTACGTCGCATTCAGCGAGAAGCCGACCGATGTGCCGGGCGCGGTCAATGTCGGCGAGATCATGGTGTGGCTGCGCGGGCGTCTGCCGGCGAATGCCGTCATCACCAATGGTGCTGGAAACTTCTCGGCGTGGATTCATCGATTTTATCGTTTCCGACAATTCGCGACATTGTTTGGGCCAACCTCCGGCTCGATGGGTTACGGCCCGCCGGCGGCCATTGGCATCAAGAAGCTCTGGCCAGAGCGTATCGTGTTCTGTCTCGCGGGTGACGGCGACTTTCTGATGAACGGGCAGGAATACGCGACGGCCGTTCAATACAATCTGCCGGTCATCATTGCGATCGTGGACAACGGCATGTACGGCACGATCCGCATGCATCAGGAGCGCGAATATCCGAGTCGTGTGATTGCGACCGAATTGAAAAACCCGGATTTTGCGGCTTACGCAAAATCGTTCGGCGGTTTCGGCGCGACGGTGGAGAAAACATCCGACTTCGCTCCCGCCTTTGAGGAAGCGATCAAGTCGGGCAAGCCATCGATCCTGCACCTGAAGGTGAACCAGCAGGCGATCACGCCCTCGACCACCATCGACGCGATCCGCGCCAAGGCGCAGGGGAAATAGCTTCGTCTGGATTGCGCTTCGCAATCCGGACGACTTTCCGAAATTAACTCTTTGATAATCGAGTGAATCACTATTCACTCTTTGAATGCCTTATCGCCGCACGGACAACGTGGTTCGCCGCATGGCCGCGCGTCATGCCGCGATCCTCAAAGCTGCGCGCGAAGCGGCCGTCGATGGCGGGATGGATGCCGTCCAGATCGTGCCGGTCGCCGAGCGCGCCGGGATCGCGACGGGCACGATGTATCGATACTTTCCATCCAAGACCGATCTCGTCGGCGCGCTTCTTCAATCGATGCGGGATCAGGAACTGACCGCAATGCGCCGTGCGGCGATGACAGCGCCGGGTCCGCTCTCGGCATTGGCCGCAGCCATCGTGACATTCGCGCTCAGAAGTTTTCGCAACCGCAAGCTCGTCTGGGCACTTCTCGCCGATCCGGTCGAGCCTGAAATCGCGGCAATACGCTTTGAATTCAGGAAGGCGCTCGCGGTTGAGTTTCGTGTCCGCATTGCCGCGGCGATGGCGCACGGCCATTTCCCCGAACAGGACGCGGCACGCGCAGCGGCAGCGTTGGTCGGCGCGCTGCTCGAAGGATTGATCGGCCCTCTTGCTGCGGAGGGGGACAATGAACGCGATGCGGTGCAGACCGTGGCGCTGCTGGCCTTGCGCGCGCTCGGCGTGAACGATCCCCGCGCACGCGGTCTCGTGGTGCAGCAGGCGATGCCCGCGCGCGATCAGGCGTAGGTTTTATTCATCTGCGGCACGGATTGCTTGGCGATCCATTCCGCAACCATCCGCAAGGCGGTGTCGCGATTGTCGTCGCCGCCACTATTTTCGAAAATCTGGATCTGGTTGTCGGCCGAAGTGCCGGTCGTGAGAATATCGCGGCAGCTCATGGCTTCTTTTGCGCACCCAAGCGCATCCACATCGTCGCGGATGTCATCCAGCACGTCGCGCAGCATGTCCTCGACGGTCAGTGCGCCCTGTCCCCACAGGTCCGCGAAAGTGCCGTTGATGCCGTAGCGCTGCGCGCGCCATTTGTTTTCCTTGATGATCGCGCGCGAAACGATGTCGTGCTCGGCATTCTTTGCGGGATCGCGCACCAGACGGCGCACCAATCCGCGATAGAGCGCGGCGATGGCGATGGCATGTTCGACATTCGTGCAGGCGTCCGGCGCACGTAGTTCGAGCGTCGGATGAGCCAGCGACGGCCTGATCGTCCACCAGATGTAGCTTGAGTCCGGGATCACATTCGCGCGCACCAGTGCATCCACATAGGCATCGAACTCCGCCTGCGTGCGGAACATCTCAGGAATGCCGGTGCGCGGCAATTCATCGTAAGCGGCGAGGCGGTAGCCTTTCAGCCCGGTATTCTGCGAGCGCCAGAATGGCGACGATGTCGACAGGGCAATGAAAAGCGGCAGATAGGGAAGAATGCGCGACATCACGTCGATGCGCTGGCTCGGATCGGGGACTTCGACATGCACGTGCAATCCGCACAGCATGTTGCGCCGCCCGATCATCTGAAGGTCATCCATCACGGTGTCGTAGCGTTCGCCTTCGCTCTGGCTTGAGCGTTCCCATTGCGCCGTCGGATGCGTACCGGTCGCGAGAATGCCCATGCCGTGCTGTGCTGCGATTTCGGCTGCCGTGCGGCGTAGGTCGCGCAATTGCGCGAGCGCCGCGCCCATGTCGGTATGAGGCGGCGTCATCACCTCGATCTGGGATTGCAGGAATTCGCCGGACACGCTTTCACCCAATGCGGCCTGCGCGTCGCTCATGAATTCAGCCGGCATCCTGCGCATGACCGCTTTGGTCTGCGCATCCACGAGGAAATATTCCTCTTCGATTCCGAAGCTGTACGAATCGGCCATGAGCATCCGTGTTGTTGAGGCAGTTGTATGTGAAATCCCGATGGCGGGCGCAATATGTCCGCCGTATGGGCGCACGATAACGCCACAGACCATCGAGAGTTCCAGGAAAATTTTGTGCGCTGCGATCAGCCGTGGCTATTTTGCAGCAACGGTACCGTCAGCGCGAAATTGCCGCAGATAAGCCCAGAGCGAAGCGGCTTCTTTTTCGCTGCGAATTCCATCGAAGAACATGCGGGTGCCGGGAATTTTTTCGCGCGGATTTTTGATGTAATCCTTGAAGCTATCCTCGCCCCACACGATGCCGGAAGTTTTGTTCGCCTCGCTGTAGGTGAAACCTTCGATCGTTCCCGTTTTCCGTCCATCAAGCCCATTCAGCACGGGGCCGACCTTGTTGCGTGCCCCTTCGCCGACCGCGTGGCACGGTAGGCATTTGCCGAAGGAGCGCTCGCCCGCCGCGATGTCCTGCGCCAACGCGGCGCCGGGCAGCAACAACAGGATGATGAGTAATATCCGCACGAAAAATCCCTTCCGGATGATCGGAATCATGCGGAGCCTTCGCTGTCAACGCGTGTCGCGCCGTACGGCAATGGCAGGTATAGTGAGGGCGAATGAGGTGGCCCAATGTCGGTCGTGATGCCGGAACTCGATGGTGCGGTGCTCGCAAAACGCGAGCAGATCGTGCGCGACCTGCGTGCCATCGTGCCGGGCGAAGGCGTAATTGCGAACCAGCGCGAAATGCGGCCCTTCGAATCGGACGGCCTGACCGCCTACAAGCAATTGCCGATGGTCGTGGTCCTGCCATCAACCACGGATCAAGTGTCGCGTATCCTAAGCTATTGCCACGAGCACAAGATCAAGGTTGTGCCGCGCGGTGCTGGCACGTCGCTGTCCGGCGGCGCGCTGCCGCTCGGCGACAGCGTGCTTCTCGGCATGGCGAAATTCAACCGCATCCGCGAAATCGACTACGACAACCGTATCGCCGTGGTCGAGCCGGGCGTGACCAATCTCGGTGTATCAAAGGCGGTCGAGCAGTCAGGCTTTTACTACGCACCCGATCCGTCGTCGCAGATCGCCTGCACGATCGGCGGCAATGTCGCGGAAAATTCCGGCGGTGTGCATTGCCTGAAATACGGCATGACCACCAATAACGTGCTCGGCGTCGAAATGGTGCTGATCACCGGCGAGATCGTGCGGATTGGCGGCAAGCATCTTGAAGCGGAAGGCTATGATCTGCTCGGCCTTGTCATCGGCTCGGAAGGGTTGCTTGGCGTGGTCACCGAAGTCACGGTCCGCATCCTGAAAAAGCCTGAGACCGCGCGCGCAGTGCTGATCGGATTTCCGTCGTCGGAAAATGCGGGCGAATGCGTCGGCCGCATCATCGGCGCAGGCATTATTCCGGGCGGGATGGAGATGATGGATGCGCCCGCAATCCATGCGGTCGAGGAATTCGTCCATGCCGGTTATCCGCTCGATGTCGAGGCGTTGCTGATCGTCGAACTCGACGGCCCGCAGGCCGAGGTCGATCATCTCATCAAGCGCGTCGAGCAAATCGCAAACGATTGCAGCGCGGTGAGTTGCAAGGTGTCGTCGTCCGAGGATGAGCGCCTGCTGTTCTGGGCAGGCCGCAAGGCGGCGTTCCCTGCGGTTGGGCGTATCTCGCCCGATTATTACTGTATGGACGGCACGATCCCGCGCGCGAAGCTTCCGCTCGTCCTGCAGCGCATGCGCGAGATGAGTGAGAAATACGGACTGCGCGTCGCCAACGTGTTTCATGCCGGCGATGGCAATTTGCATCCGCTCATTCTTTATGACGCCAACAAAGAAGGCGAACTCGCGCGCGCGGAGGATTTCGGGTCGGACATTCTGCGTCTGTGCGTCGAAGTGGGCGGCGTGCTCACCGGCGAGCATGGTGTCGGCGTCGAGAAGCGCGATCTGATGCCCGTGATGTTCACCGAGATCGACTTGAACCAGCAGCAGCGCGTGAAATGCGCGTTCGATTCCGAGGGCCTGCTCAATCCTGGAAAGGTTTTCCCGCAACTACATCGCTGCGCGGAATTGGGCCGCATGCATATCAGCGGCGGCAAGGTGCCGTTCCCGGACATTCCCCGCTTTTGAATTTGCTCTGCTTTGTCCGTGGCTTGGAGCCATTGTCACCGGCCTGCCACGCCCTTTTCTAATTGGCTGTACGCTGGCGCGTGCTGATCGGATTACCCGGAAAAGTGGTAGGGTGACATTGGGTAGGGGCTAGTGGCGTCATGTCGCTTAGGGCGTTTTTACTCTCGACAACAATTCTGTCGGGAGCGTTGATCGCGCCGCGCTACGCGCATGCAGCCGATCTCGTCAGGAAAGAGCCGACCGCGCCCTTGAGCGGTCCGGCGGTCGATGGCTTCAACGCCAAGATCGACGGCTTTGGCGGTTCGGCTTCCAGCAACGGCATTTATGGCGGGCGCGGTTCGGTATCGGCGCCGCTCGGATATTCCTTCGGCGTTCAGCTCGACGGCGCTGCGGGCCAGATTGCTAATCGCGGATTTGGAACGGGCGCAGGCCATCTTTTCTGGCGCGATCCTTCGCGCGGCCTGATCGGCGTTTTCGGTAGCCACACCACCTGGAACAGCCCGGTCGGCAACGTGCGCGTCAATCAGGTTGGCGCGGAAGGCGAAGCGTATTTCGGCATGTGGTCGGTGCAGGGCGTGGCGGGAATCGAGTTCGGAAATTCCGTCGCCGGTACCGTGGGCCCGGTCATTCAGACCTTCACAATCCCGACCCGGTTCACCGACCAGATCAACCTCAATTACTAAGCCAACGAGAACTGGAAACTTTTCGCCGGGCATCGCTATACGCTCGGCACGCACGCGCTCGCGCTGGGTACCGAGTTTGGCTTTGCACTCGGAGGCGGGACGATGGGAGCGGCCTTCGCCGAAGGACGCCTCGGCGAGCACAATCGCAACGGTGTTTTCGGTGGCCTGCGTTTCTATTTCGGCCAGAAGGACAAATCGCTCATTCGCCGCCATCGCGAGGACGATCCGCTCGACTGGACGGCCGATACGCTGTTCAGCATCGGCGGCTCCGGCACTTCCACTTCGCCGATAGTTCCGGCTCCCGAAGGGATGTAGGCCCGTCCGTCTTTAGCTAACAAGCGAGACGACGAAAGAACCTTGCTTGGGCCCGACGCGCGGCAATTCGTCAACGAAGACGACGTCCAGCTTCAACTGACCGAAAAAATCCGGCTCCAGAACCGCGCGTATGCGCTCAGGTGCATCGGGAGCAACCGGCCCGCGCGCGACGATTTTCATGGTGGCGTGGTCGCGGCGTTCCTGCAGCAATGCGAATTGCTCGATGTCCGCGATATGAACGAGCCGGCTGCAATTCACTGTGACCATGATCTTGTTGCCGTCCGGCAACGTGAACGCGCTGCGAACGCGGCCCTTGATCGCATCGATCCGGGTGAGGCGGATATCGGAATCCGGATCGGCCGCGCCAGGCATGCTCACAAGGTCGTCCGACTGGTAGCGGATCAGCGGCATCGAATAGCCGTAGAGCGGCGTCAGGATCGCTTCCTGGAAATTCTCTTTGCTATCGAACGCGCGGCGCTCGAACAGCAGCATCTCATCGCAGACGTGATAACCGCCGCCGGGCGCTCCATACGCCACCGGCCCGGTTTCGCTGATGGCATAGACATCGATCAAGGAGCCTCGAAACTTGCTCGTGATGCGCGCGCGAGAGTCGGTATCGAGGACTTCGCCGGTCACGAACAACACTTCGACGTCGGCGAATTCGTCGTCGGCAGCGTCGGCGAGGATCGCTGCATGCGAAGCATAGGTGATGATCCATGGCGGCCGGAATTCACGGATGACGGAGAGCTGTTCTTCAATGCTCTGGTTCAGTTCTAGATAGATCCGCCCGAAACGCGGTGAGTCCCAGACTCCGTCGCGAATGCGGACCACGGTGTCATTCTGCTGCCATTTCGGCAGCGCGTTGCGGATGGCGAGCAGCGGCGTTTTGCGCTCGCGTCCGTGCCACCATGCCGCGCGCCAGGCCAGTGCGATGTGTGCCTGGCGTTGCAGGTTGGTCGAGCGAATTTTGATCGGCCGCCCGGTCGAGCCGGAGCTGAAGCTGTCAACCGCCTCGCCGAGTTCGGTGGGCCAGTTCTCAGCGAAGATACTGGCATTCGACTTCTGTATGTCGTCGCGCGTCAGCAGCGGAATGTCGCTCCACCGGCTCCAGTCCACCGCATCATTCGCATCGAACAGCGGATCGAGCCGGCCGGTATCGCGATAGAAGGGGACTTGCTCGCGCGCGTGACGCACGAGGCGCTCGAGCAGGCCGCGTTGATAGGCCCACATCGCTTCCGGCGGGAAGCGCTGAGTCTTCATCAAAGTTTCGTAAAAGCTCTGCTCGATCGACATCGGCCGATTATGCACATTTTTGTTGTGGGTGCGGCTCTTGCCATCGCCACAAAGCAGGCGTTCGATACCCCTTCCGGCGTCTGACTGCGGCCGGACGTCAACCGGCCCATTTGCGTCAGGCGCCACTCTCTCAAGGGAGGCGTCAATGACGGCAGCGAATTTGAACGGCACAAGTGCCCGCGACAATCGGGTCTCGGGTCCGCGGTGCGTTGCATTGGTGGGCCCGTTCCAGAGCGGCAAGACCACGCTCCTCGAAGGCATCCTTTCGCGAACCGGTGCGATCCAGCGGCAAGGTTCAGTGGAAGCCGGCACCGCCATCGGCGATTCCTCGAAGGAAGCGCGCCACCATCAGATGAGCGTTGAACTCACGGTCGCGACCACGACCTTCATGGACGATACTTACACGTTCATCGATTGCCCCGGTTCGGTCGAGTTCGCCCATGACATGCGCGCGGTGCTGCCGGCGGTCGACGCGGCCATCGTGGTCTGCGAGGCGGATGAGAAGAAAGTCCCGCAGCTTCAGCTCATCCTGCGCGAACTGGAAGAACAAAAGATTCCGCATCTTCTGTTTCTCAACAAGATCGACAAGACCGACAAGCGCGTACGCGAGACGCTGAAGCTGTTGCAGCCCGCGTCGCGCATTCCGCTGCTATTGCGGCAAATTCCGATCTGGAAAAGCGGCATTGTCACGGGCTTCGTCGATCTCGCGCTGGAACGCGCGCATGTCTACAAGGAGCACGCGCCGTCGCAGGTGATCGAATTGTCCGGAGAGGATCTGGATCGCGAGCGCACCGCGCGTTTCACCATGCTGGAGACGCTGGCCGACCACGACGATGAATTGATGGAGCAATTGCTCGCCGACATTCCGCCGCCACTCGACAAGGTGTTCGACGATCTGTCCAAGGAATTGCGCGGCGGTCAGGTCGTGCCGGTGTTGCTCGGTGTTGCGACACGATCGAACGGCGTGCTGCGTCTGCTGAAGGCGTTACGGCATGAATCGCCGGGTGCAAGCGCGACGGTCGCGCGGCTTGGGATCGAAGCGAAGAATGACGCCGTCGCTTATGTGCTGAAGACGCTCAACACCGCGCATGGTGGCAAGATGTCGATTGCGCGCGTGCTGGCCGGGACCATCGGCGACGGCACCAATCTGCAATCGTCGGAAGGCGAGGCGGGCCGCGTTTCAGGCGTGTTCAAGCTGATGGGGCAGGCAACCGAAAAACGAAATGCCGCTGCGGCCGGTGAAACCGTGGCGCTAGGCAAGCTCGAACATGCAAAGACCGGTGACACGCTGTCGTCGGGCAAGGCGGCACACGCCGCGATTGCCGAGGTGAAGCCCTATGCGCCGGTGCTCGCCGTCGGCATTTCGGCCAAAGAGCGCAAGGATGACGTCAAACTTGGTCTCGCGCTCAACAAGCTGATCGAGGAAGACCCTTCGATCACAATCGTCCACAAGCCCGAGACGCACGAGATCGTATTGTGGGGGCAGGGCGAAATGCATCTGCGCATCGCGGTGGAGCGCATCACCGAGCGGTTCGGCGTCAATGTCGAAAAACGCATCCCGAGCGTCGGCTATCGCGAAACCATCCGAAAGCCCGCGACGCAGCGCGGCCGGCACAAGAAGCAGTCTGGAGGACACGGGCAATTCGGCGACGTGGTGCTGGAAATCAAACCGATGCCGCGCGGTTCTGGCTTTACCTTTACCGATGCAATCAAGGGCGGTGTTGTACCGAACAACTACATCTCCTCCGTCGAAGAAGGCGTGGTTGACGGATTGAAATTTGGACCGCTCGGCTTTCCCGTCGTCGATGTCGCGGTGAAGCTGGTGGATGGCTCCTACCATAGCGTCGATTCATCCGATCAGGCGTTCCGTACCGCAGGCCGCGTTGGCATTGTCGAGGCTCTACCGAATTGCCAGCCGGTACTGCTCGAACCGATCCATCTGGTGGAGATCGCCTGTCCGTCCGAAGCGACGGCGAAGATCAACGCGATCATGTCGGGGCGGCGCGGGCAAATTCTCGGTTTCGACACGCGCGAAGGCTGGGACGGATGGGATGTGGTCAAGGCGCAGATGGCGGAAGCCGAGATCGGCGATTTGATCGTGGAGGTAAGATCCGCCACAGCGGGCGTCGGCAGCTTTACATTCAAGTTCGATCACATGGCGGAACTGACCGGACGTACCGCCGATCAGATCGTCGCCTCGCGGAGAGCCGCGGAATAGCAACCGCTCTTAAGGTCGTCATGGCCGGGACAAGCCCGGCCCTGACGACTTTTTTTTGCAGCGTTTCGCTTACGCCGCTGCCGGATAGTCGACGTAGCCCTTGCCCTCGCCCTGATAGAACGTGGCCGGGTCTGCGGCGTTCAGCGGCGCGTCGGTCGCAAAACGTTGCGGCAGATCGGGATTGGCGATGAACGGCACGCCAAACGCGACCAGATCGGTTTCGCCGTGGGTGATTGCGGAATTCGCCGCATCCGCGGTGAAGCCGCCATTCACCACATAAGTGCCGCGGAATTTCTTGCGCAAAATCGGCGTCACGCGCGCAGGTCCGCCTGCTGTCACCGGATCGACGACATGCAGATACGCGATCTTGCGGGCGCTCAATTCCTCGGTGAGATGCGAGAAGACCGAGAGCGGGTTGGAATCCGCCATCGAGTTGAACGGGCTGGTCGGCGAAATGCGATAACCGACCTTGTCCTCGCCCCAAATGGCGATCACCGCATCGGTGACTTCCAGCGGCAGGCGCACACGATTTTCGATTGATCCGCCGTAAGCATCCGTGCGCTTGTTCGCGCCATCGCGCGTGAACTGGTCGAGCAGATAACCGTTCGCGCCATGAATTTCGACGCCGTCAAATCCGGCGGCCTTTGCGTTCGTGGCACCTCGGCGGAATTGTTCGACGATGCCCGGAAGCTCTGCCAGTTCGAGTGCGCGCGGCGTCACCATCTTCTGCGGCCCGCGTTCGGTATAGACCTCGCCTTCGGGAGCAATCGCCGATGCGCTCACCGGCAGCGCACCGCCGTGGAAATCCGGATGCGAAATGCGGCCGACATGCCAAAGCTGAAGGAAAATCTTTCCGCCCGCCTTGTGAACGGCGCGTGTGATCTTCTGCCAGCCTTCGACCTGTTCGCCGGAATGAATGCCCGGCGTGCGGATATAGCCCTGGCCTTGCGGCGATACTTGCGTTGCTTCGGTCACGATCAGGCCCGCGCTCGCACGCTGCACATAATAGGTTTCGGCGAGCGGATTCGGGATGTTGCCGGGGAGCGCGCGGCTGCGCGTCATCGGCGCCATCACCATGCGATTTTTCAGTTCGAGATCGCCAAGCGTGTAGGGCGAAAGAAGCGAAGCGTTGCGGGTCGCACGATCGAGCGTGCGCTCAGGTGGGGTGTGGACGTTCATGATTTTGATCCTTGGTTTTCGGGAAAGGTGGCCGGACGGGACCCACTTGGAGAGGGGACAGAGTCACCGTCCGGCTGGCGTGGCCGAGGCCTGCCACGCATGGGAATTTCAGCAGCCGCAGGCGCCTTCAGCCGGGGCAAAGCCGAGCCCGGCCGCGACGGAATGCAATTCGGCTTTCAATGTGCGGGCATCCACCCGGTCGGCCGCCATAACGAGGCGGATGAGCGGATCGCAAAGAATGTCGGGAAATGTGAGCGGGGTGGCGCAACGCGCACTACCGTTGAAGGCGTTGTTGGCGTAGGGCTGGCTCATGCCGGTTCTCCTTTTCGGTCCCACCGCTGAGAAAAGGCTGGCGGGGTCGGGGTCTTTTCTGGTACCGA
>CAMBBO010000028.1 GCA_945862935.1 Pseudorhodoplanes sinuspersici
AATGAGTTCTTCATGCGTCCCGACATCGTCGTGCTGGCGACCCCTGAAATGGCGGGTCTTCCGTACGTGATCTCGGGTCTGGTCGCCGCCGGCGGCCTGGCTGCGGCGATGTCAACCGCCGACGGCTTGCTGCTGGCGATCGCCAACGCACTGAGCCATGATCTGTACTACAAGATCATCGATCCGAAGGCCGACGCGCGGTTGCGTCTCATTGTGGCCCGCGTCCTTCTGGTCGTCATCGGTGTGCTGGCAGCGTTCATCGCCAGCTTGCACATCACGAGCATCCTCGGCGCTGTGGCGTGGGCGTTCTGCTTCGCCTGCTCCGGCCTCTTCTTCCCGCTCGTTCTCGGCGTGTGGTGGAAGCGGGCCAACCGTGCCGGCGCGATTGCCGGGATGGTCTTCGGCTTCGTGGCCGGTGCTGGATACCTCTACTACATCCAGAACGGCGGCGCGCAGCTGTGGGGTCTCGACGGCCTGCGCTTCGGCATGATCGGCATGCCGGTCAGCCTGGTCTCAATGGTGGTGGTGTCGCTGTTGACGCCGGCGCCGGACGCCGAAACTCAGCGGATGGTCGACGAGGTTCGCATTCCTTCGGGACCTGCGATTCTCGCCCAGACCCACTGATCTCGGGTTAACAAGTATAAGTGGGGGCGGGATTTTCCCGCCCCCATTTTTTGGAGCCAGGTGGTAGAGATTTCCGATGGACAACCCGCTCGCAATCTTTCCGATCTGGGTCGT
Organism: Pseudorhodoplanes sinuspersici; assembly: GCA_945862935.1. Taxonomy (GTDB): domain Bacteria; phylum Pseudomonadota; class Alphaproteobacteria; order Rhizobiales; family Xanthobacteraceae; genus Pseudorhodoplanes; species Pseudorhodoplanes sinuspersici_A. Next base: position 739 of record CAMBBO010000028.1, read on the forward strand.
AGCGATCGACTACGTGCTTGGCATCATCATGTGGACGCTAATCGCGCGCAGCGCGATGAACGTCTTTCTTCCGGTCGATTCCGAATTCTTCTTCATGAAGTTCTTTGTGCGGGTGACAAATCCGCTACTGAAGCTGTTCGCGCCGATCACTCCGGGATTCCTGATTGATCTGTTTGTCCCGCTTTACGTCGCGTGGTTCTTCTTCATGGTCCGGTTTTATTTGATGCCCTGGCTGCTCGGATATTCGGTCATGGGCATGCTCTCGTTCCCGCTGGAAAGCGAGATCACCGGCATGCTGTACGAGCAGTTCCTTCGCCCGAAATAACCCTATCGCGATGGCGGTTCCGACCAGTCCGCGCTGACCGCGGCGGCGTTGAGCCGCTTGCGAAAGACTTCGCGGATGTCCCGCCATGCGAATTTTACCGAGTTCTGCACGATCTCGGCGTCGAAGCGTTTTAGCTCCTCCGCGATCGGCGCCCAGCGCTGGAGCGCAGCCGGGCTCTCGGTGAAGTTATCCGGTTGCAGGGCTGCGTTGACCCACTCGGTCTGTTCCAGGCGCCGTCCAAATTCTGCGATACTCTCCTGTGGCCTGAACTCCGAAGGGGCGCCCTCCAGATTATTGTTCATCCCCGCGGAAAAGCAGCGCCGCGCAAGCGCGATCCTTTGCTCGTTCCCGACCGGCTGACCGTGAAGCGCCATCCCGACCGCATAGATCGCAAAATCCGAGAGGCATGCTGCGAAGACGTGCATCTTGGCGATGTTCAGAGAATGAATGATATTCGGGTCTTCGAACATGACCGGATAGCGAATGCCCATTCGCGTTTTGACATATCCATAAAGCGTCTTCTGCGCGACAAAGGCTGACCTCGTCGCAACGAATTTCTCAAGGCTATCCACGCTGTCGACCGGATCCCTGTCGAGGCGGAACGTCATGAGCCGCAGGGCTTCCGGCGCGGTCTCGATGACCTTTTTGAGTATCGACGTCAGGGAAAATGCCATAAGATGCTCTCGTGCGAACGTGGCCGCTCCGGTGTGTGCTTGAGTGCGGCGGCCTTGTCCACATCAAGATCGTGCGGCTTCGGATAGACATTATCCGATAATTTCGTCGGCCTCTGTGGGCGAGACCTGATGGAGCAGATGCGTCAATTCGCCCGAGAGGCCGCCTTACGCGCCTGCGGATTCGGCTCACTCGGCATCTTCCTGATCATGGTCGGCACATCGTTCGAGCCGGCCCTCGCGTTCCAGATCGGCGGGACACTCACCACGTTGATGGCCATCATCCTCGTCTTCAAGGCGCGTGAGGCGCTGACGAAGGATTACCGTAAGACCGAAATGTGGATCAATCTGCCGAAGAACCAGCGGCCGGCGGACGCATACGCGCAATGGGCAAGCTCCACCGTCCTGCGCGACACTTATCTGACCTTCGCGCTTTGGACCTCGGCCACCGCCATTGCGATGTGGGTCTTCGCGCTGTTCTTCTCGATCACCGGCCTCGGCCGAACGATGACCTGACGATCCGCCCGCCGATCAAGGCGGGCAGATGTAGCCGGTGCCGCTCGGGTTCGGGAAGCAGCCGACCGATTGCGGCAGAAGCCACTTCGGCAGCCAAAGCACCACTTCAGGACACAGCACCACGAAGCTGATCGTGACCAGGAACACGACATACAGAGGCAGCGACTTAACCAGCGCCCGATTAAACGGCACCCCTACAAATTTCGACGCCACCAGCAAACATAACCCGTATGGCGGCGTGATCAGGCCAAACACCAGCGTGGTGATAATGACCACGCCCATATGCACCGGCTTGATGTTTCCAAGCTCGGTCAGCTTGTTGATGATCGGCATGAAGATGATGATCGCCGGCACTGCGTCGATGAAGTCACCGACCAGAATGAACAGCAGCACCAGCAGCGCCATGATCATGACCGGGTTGGTCCCGGCGGTAGACGAGATCAAATCCGCAACCGCATCCGGGCCGCGCAGATAGGCGAGCATCCATCCGAAGGCGGATGCTGCGGCTACGAGCGCCAGCGGCAGTGAATACAGAAGCCCGGTATAGATGAAGTCGGCCGGAAGCTCCCAGATGTGGCGCGGCCGCAGGATCGGAATGATGATAAAGATGATGTAAACTGAGGCGACCATGCCTGCCTCGGTCGGAGTAAACCAGCCAGTGAGAATACCGCCCATGATGATCACCGGGATCACCAACGGCAGTGCCGATCCGCGCGCGGCTACGAAAACATCGATCATCGAGGCGCGCTTCTTCAGCACTCCGGTCGGGCCAAAGAAATAGCTATAGACCATCAGCCCAATGCCGATCATCACGCCAGGCACGATGCCGGCGAGAAAGAGACCGCCGATCGACACGTTTCCGGTCGCGCCATAAACCACCGCCATGATGGAGGGCGGGATGAGGTTTGCGATGGTCGACGCCGAGGCAATCAGCGCCGCCGTGAACGCGCGGTCATAGCGTTCCTTGTCCATTTCCGGCGCGACCGTGCGGCTCAATACCGCGACGTCCGCAGCGGACGAGCCGGAAATTCCGGCAAAGAACATGCTGAACAGCGTCACCACTTGTGCAAGGCCGCCACGCAAATGCCCGACGAGCGCCTGCGCAAGACGGATCAGCCGCTGCGTGACATCGGCCGACGTCATCAACTCACCGACCAGCAGGAAGAATGGAATTGCGAGCAACGTCTCGGAATCGATGCCGTGGAACATTTGTCCGATCATCGACTGGAAACTGACCGGCGTGAGCGCGGTCGCCGCCAGCACGCCCGCCATGATCGCGAACGTCACCGGCACGCCCATATAACCAAGCACCAGGAAACAAACGCCCATCAAGACAATGAGCAACCCAGGATGAAGTCCCATCACACAGGTCCCACTTTGAGTTCGTCGTCTTCCGGGCCTTCAAACCCGTTATTCAGGCCGTTGACGATCTGCTCGACGCAAAACAGCATCACAAGCACCCCGGAAATCGGCACGACGCCGGTGTAAACCGTCAAGGGAATGAGCGAAGGCATGCGGAAGCTGCCCATATCGAGCAGCGCATTCTTGTAGCCGAACCAGGCGATGAAGCCGGCCACGATGAACACGACCACGCGGTTGATCACCTCGATCACCGAGCGCTTGGTGCCCTTCATGGTCTTGGTCATTTCGGCGAGATAGATGTGGTCGTTTCGGCGCGTCGCGACGGCGAGGCCGACGAACACGCCCCAGGCAAAGAAAGCTGTCGTTGCCTGCTGTAGCCAAAGCCACGGCAATCCGATTTCGCGCGTCAACACGTCAAAGAAGACGCACAACGTGAAGCCCGCCAGACACACGCCCGACAAGATCATCAGAAATCTTTCGAGAGGATCCAGCCACGGCCATTTCAGATGGCGGTGTCGTTGCAATACCAGCGCACGGCTGGCCGCAAAATCGGTAACGGCTGCCACAAAACTCCCCCCAACATCGAAGCGACGGCGCCGAGGCGCCGTCGCTGGATTAATTGACTCTCTTACTTAACTTCGCGGACGAGCTTCAGGATCTTCTCGGCATGCGGGCCGAGTTCCTTGGCGAGCTGGTCCTGGATCGGAGCCGCAGCCTTGATGAACGCGGCCTTGTCGACGTTTTCGACAACCTTCACGCCCATCGTCTTCAGCTTCGCAGCCGAGTCCGATTCAAGCTTCAGGCCCATTGCCGGCTCTTTCTTGGAGACTTCTTCCGCCGCAGTCTGCACCCACTTCTTCTCCTGATCGGAGAGGCTGTTCCAGGTCTTGTCACTGACCCAGATGGCGTTGTTGTTCGCCTCGTGCTCGGTCATCGAAAGGACCGGGGCCACTTCGTAGTGCTTGTTGGCCATGTAGACGTTGACGCCGTTTTCGGCGGCATTGACGACGCCGGTCTGCAGCGAGGTGTAAACTTCGCCGAACGGCATATGCACGGTCTGCGTTCCGTAAGCCGGGAAATGCGTATCTTCGGTCTTCGTCGCCTGGACGCGGACCTTCATGCCCTTGAGATCATCCATCTTGGTGATCTCTTTCTTGCTGTAGATGCTGCGCAGACCCATGGTCAGCAGGCCGAGCACTTGAGCACCCTTCACCGAGTCCGCGATCATGTCGCGATAGGCCTTCGTTACGGCCGGATCGGCGAGCGTCTTGATCAGGTGGTTCTGATCGCGGAAAAGGTAATGCAGCGAGAACACGCCGGACTGCGGCGCAACGCTCGATGCGTTCGCGGTCGAGGTGATGATGAAGTCGATGTCGCCCGCGCGAAGCTTCTGCAACATCACCGGCTCCTGACCGAGCTGCGCGCCCGGGAACTGGTTGATGCTGAACTTGCCGCCGCTCAATTCCTTGAGCTTGGCGTCGAAGATGTCGCCAGCGATGCCGTAAGCCGTCGTCTTCGGCTGGTCGTAGCCGAAGCTGAACACACGTTGGGCATGCGCTGCGGTCGGCATGGCGAGCGCCACGACGCCCGCGGCCATTGCACCGAGCACAAATTGTCTAGTGAACTTCTGCATTGGTAGTCCTCCCGTTGGCGCGGCTTGAGACGCCGCTATCTGTCGTTTGGTAGCCAGCAATCCCGCGATGTCATCGCGGAAGTCGTCATATGGTATGGCTTATATCTGTCTCCCGCCGGACCGCCAAGGGAAGTTGCTGCTTGTTATTGTCGCGTTCGATCAAGGCGGCTGCCCGGGGCTGCCCACCGGCCGAGTTTCGTTGCAATGCAACACGGTGGCCGGACCCGACGCTTATTGCGACATCCGGTCCTTGGCCGATGGCCCAATTTTAATGAAGCAATTCCGGCCCAAATAGTGGACTATGGCGCGTTCACAGGCTTGGGGAAGGCCATGGCTTCAGCGCATCGCTGCCGGGTGTTGATGATCTATCCGCGCTTCATTTCGGATTCCTTCTGGAATTTCAGTGAGGCGTGCGAGCTCGTCGGCGCGAAATATCCAGCCGCTCCGCTCGGCCTGATTACGGTTGCGGCATTGCTGCCGCAGGATTGGGATATCCGTCTCGTTAATCGCAACACTGAAGAGTTGAGCGACGACGATATTGCCTCGTGCGATCTCGTCTTGACCGGCGGGATGCTGAACCAGCAGCCGGACACCCTCGATCTCATTGATCTTGCTCATAAATTTGGCAAGCCGGTCGCGGTCGGCGGCCCCGATCCCACGTCGAGCCCGCACATCTATAAGAGTGCTGATTTCCGCGTGCTCGGCGAAGCCGAAGGCGTGATCGACGAATTCGTCGCAGCCTGGGAGCGCGGCGAGCGCAAAGGCGAATTCATCGCGGAGAAATTCACCGCGGACGTGACCAAAAGTCCGATCCCGCGCTTCGACCTTCTCAAGTTCGACCAATATCTCTATATCGGCGTGCAATACTCGCGCGGCTGCCCGTTCACCTGCGAATTCTGCGACATCATCGAATTGTACGGGCGCGTGCCGCGCGCCAAGGCGACGCCGCAAATTCTGAGTGAACTTCAGGCCTTATACGACCGCGGCTATCGCGGGCATGTCGACTTCGTCGACGACAACCTCATCGGCAACAAGAAGGCGTTGAAGATTTTCCTGCCGGAATTGCACAAATGGCAGGAAGAACGCGGATATCCGTTCGAACTGTCGACCGAGGCCTCGATCAATCTCGCGGACGACGACGACCTGCTTGAGATGATGCGTGCAGCAAACTTCTTCGCGGTGTTCGTCGGTATCGAAAGCCCTGATCCGGTTACGCTTGCCGCGACCCGCAAAAAGCAAAACACGCGGCGCAACATCGCCGAGAGCATTCACAAGATCTATTCGGCGGGCATGTTCGTCACCGCAGGCTTCATCGTGGGCTTCGATACCGAGAAAATTGCGATGGCCGATGCGATGGCCGACTTCATCGAGGAGGCCGCGATCCCGGTGTCGATGGTCGGGCTTCTCTATGCGCTACCGAACACGCAGCTCACGCGCCGGCTGGAAAAGGAAGGCCGGCTTCATACCGGGCACGATGTCATGCCGCGCATCGGCGGCGGCGATCAATGCGTGATGGGAATGAATTTTGACACGCTGCGCCCGCTGCGCGACGTGCTGACCGATTACAAATCCGTGCTTGGCCGCGTCTATGCGCCAGCGGCCTATGCCGCGCGCGTGAAACGGCTGGTGTCGATGCTCGACCGCTCTGGCCGCCCGCGCGAACTGCCTGAAGGCGATGTGCGCCGCGACGTCGGCACGACCGAAGCGCTGCAAAAGATTTTCGCGCAGATGCCGGAACTGCGCGAAGTGTTCTGGGACACCTTCATTCACTGCGCCAAGACCAACCCTGCCGCGACCCGCTATGCCGTCTTCCTGATGGCGATGTATCTGCACCTTGGGCCGTATTCGCGCTATGTCATGTCGAATATCGACAGACGGATCGCCGAGATCGACGCCAGCCCGGCTTTGCAGCCTGAAACCCGGCCTACCGCCCAGGTAGCCGTCCACTAGCAGCGTTGGCCGGCAGGCCTTTCCCGACCAAGCGAATGGCACGAATTTCGCAGCGAAATCGGGACGGAATTCACCGAAAAGGCCACTCGTGACCGAAACCGTCCTCGACATCGTCGCCGCGCATCGCAGCGGCAGGATGAGCCCGGCCGAAACGATTGCGCGCAGCTATGCGCGTATTCGCGAGCGCGCCGACCCAGCCATTTTCATTGCGCTGCGCGACGAAAAGGATGCGCTGCGCGAGGCTGCGGCCCTCACCGACCGCGACCTGCCGCTCTACGGCGTGCCGGTCGCGGTAAAAGACAATATCGATGTCGAAGAACTGCCAACCACAGCGGCCTGCCCGGCCTTTTCCTTTCAGCCGGCAAAAGACTCAACTGCGGTCGCGCGGCTTCGCGCTGCCGGGGCAATCGTCATCGGAAAAACCAACCTCGACCAGTTTGCCACCGGGCTTGTGGGCGTCCGCTCTCCTTATGGCGTGCCACGCAACCCGTTCGATCCTGCGATGATTCCCGGCGGATCGAGTTCAGGCTCGGCTGTTGCTGTGTCCGCAGGCATTGTGCCGCTTTCGCTCGGCACCGACACGGCCGGATCAGGCCGCGTTCCGGCCGGGTTAAACAATCTCGTTGGACTGAAACCTACCCTCGGACTGATCTCGACCAGCGGCGTTGTCCCGGCCTGCCGCTCGCTTGATTGCGTTTCAATTTTTGCGCTGACCGCCGACGACGCCCATGCTACGCTCTCGGTCATCGCGGGGTACGATCCGCAGGACGCTTATTCAAGGCGGATGCCGGTCGCCCCGATGTCGATGCTCGGCACCGGAATGCGAATTGCCGTACCGCGCACGTCGGAGCTTCACTTTTTCGGCGACAAACATTCCGCGACATCGTTCGACGCGGCCATTGCGCGCGCGCAAAGCCTCGGCATGCTGGTGACGGAAATCGACTTCACTTCGTTCCTCGATGCGGCGCGGCTTCTTTACGAGGGGGCGTGGGTGGCCGAACGCTACGCCGCGGTCGGAGAGTTTATCGACAGGCATCCGAACGATATTCACCCTGTGACAAAACAGATCGTGGATTCAGGCGCGAAACCTTCCGCCGCCGATGCCTTCCGCTCCTTCTACAAATTGCAGGCCCTGCGCGCGAAGGCTGCCGAGATCGTCGCGCAATTCGATGCGTTGATGGTGCCGACCGCGCCATCCGCTTACACAGTCGCGCAATTACAGGCTGATCCGGTCGCGCTGAACAGCAATCTTGGCACCTACACGAATTTCGTGAACCTGTTCGATCTGTGCGGCCTTGCGGTGCCCGTTTCGATCGAAGGCAACGGCATGCCCTATGGCGTGACGTTCCTTGCGCCCGCCGGCCGCGACGGTTTCCTCACGGGCCTTGGCCGCGCGATTCATGCTGCGTCCGGACTGACGCTTGGCGCACTTGGCACGCCTGCGCCTACGCTACCGGCGCTGAGCGCGAAAGCCGGCGATGGCGAAATCGCGATCGCCGTGGTTGGCGCGCATCTGTCCGGTATGGTGCTGAATGGCGAACTACGCACACTCAACGCGCGCCTGATCCGCCCGGCAAAGACCGCTAAAACGTACCGGCTGTTCGCGCTCGACGGCACGCACCCGCCCAAACCAGGCATGTTGCGTGTGCCCGAAGCCGAAGGTGCGGCAATCGAAATCGAGGTGTGGGCGATGACGCCGGAAGCATTCGGGCGCTTCGTATCGAAAATCCCCTCGCCTCTTTCGATCGGCATGATCGAGCTTGAGGACGGATCGGGCGTGCAGGGATTTCTGGTGGAAGCAAATTTCGTGCAGAATGCCCGCGATATTTCAAGCTTCGGCGGCTGGCGCAATTTCATGGCGCAAGCGAAAGCAGCCACATCCTAGAGAGACGCGGCGTAAGCCTCGTATTCTTCCCGCACGGTTGAAATGTGCGCGCGCATTGCGCCCGACGCCGTCGCGCGATCCGCCCGCATGATCGCAACGACCACAGCATCGTGTTCACGGTAAGACTTCGAAAGCCGTCCGAGATTGCGAAACTGTGCGCGCCTGAACGGCCGCACGCGCGCGCGCGTCTTTTCCGCGATCTCTGCGAGATAGGCATTGTGCGCGCCTGAATAGATCGCATTGTGAAACGCCTCGTTGACGGCGTGATGGCGCTCCGGGTCGCCAACCTGAATGAGTTCGCGTAATTCGCCATGGATCGTTTCGAGCGCGTGCCGTTCCGGCGCAGTCATGCGCTCGGCCGCATAGCCCGCGCAAAGCGCCTCAACATCGCCCATCGTCTCGAACATGCCGATCAGCCGCTGCTCGGTCGGACGTGCGACGACGGACCCACGATGTGCGCGCGTTTCAACAAGCCCGCTCGCCGCAAGTTGCCTTATTGCTTCTCGCACAGGCGTACGAGACACCTGAAATCTCCGCGCAAGCTGCATCTCATCGAGAGCGCCGCCCGGCTCAAGCACGCCGCGCACGATTTCATCGGCAAGCTGAAGCCGCAATTCTTCTGCGCGTGTGGTGCGACCAGCGGATAGCGTCATGCGCGCGGCTCATCGATCAGGCTCACATGCGCGGCGACCACGCGCCAGCCTTGCGGAAATTTCGCCCATGTCTGCATCTGACGGCCAATCTTGCCGGGCAAAGACGCGCGCTTGAACAGCGTAGACGCGACCGCGAAATCGTTGCCGTAGGCAGTAATCACGGTCTTGTCGGTTGTCCGCGCAAGACCCGCTGGCGAACGTGCGCCGCGGAACGCCTTGATCGCGCCATAACCATAAAGATTTTCGCCCATGCCATAGCGGATCGTTGTGCCTGCATCGTGGAATAGTTCATCGAGCACCGCGACATCGTTTTCGCCGAGCGCCCTCTCGTAGCGATCAAACGCATCGCGTACTTCGCTGACAATCTTCGGATCGTCGATGATCATGCGTCACGCTCCGCGAAACAACGGGCGCGGGGCTTTGACCACGCCGCGCTTTTCCAGTTCATATGAGATTCGCAGCGCAATGTCCTCGCGCCAGGGCGCAGCGATAATCTGCAAAGCCGTCGGCATCGGCGTGAGAGGAATGGGAACCGCTACGACCGGCAGGCCGATGAACGAAATCGGCTGCGTGAAAATGCCAAGATTGGGGCGAACGGGCATTTCGACGCCATCGAGTCTGAACGTCTGCTGCCCGATCAGCGGCGCCGTGCACGGTATGGCCGGTGCAATGATTGCGTCCACTTTCTCAAACAGCTTGATAACCTCGTCGCGATACCAGCGACGGAATTTCTGCGCGGCTATCACCATCGGCGCGGGCACCATCGCACCCGCAATCAGCCGATCTCGCACGGCCGGATCGAAATCTTTCGCGCGCTTGCGCAAGCGTTGGAGATGTAGCGCTGCACCTTCGCTGGTTGTGATGACGTAGGCCGCCGCACGCGCGCGCGCGGCTTCGGGAATTTCGATTTCGTCGATAACGCGGAGCGACTTCGCGACAATGTTCAACGCTTCACGGATTTCTGCCGTCATGCTTTTGGCGAAATAACCGCCAGCGATCGCAATTCTCAATCCGCCCGCACCCTGATCAAGCACAGGCGTAGTTAGTTTCACCGGCCGGTCGGCGCAGGCCGCGTCGTGCGGGTCATGGCCCTGCATCGCATCGTATGAAAGAGAGAGGTCGCTGGTTGTGCGCGCAAACGGTCCAAGATGATCGAGGCTTTCCACAAACGGAAACGTGCGTGCGCGCGTTAGACGTCCATAGGTCGGTTTCAGTCCGAAAATTCCACACAATGACGACGGCACGCGGATGGAGCCGTTAGTGTCGGAGCCAAGCGCCAATGGCACGAGGCCGCCTGCGACCGCCGATCCCGAGCCGCCAGATGAGCCGCCGGACATGCGCGTGAGATCGTGCGGATTGCGCGACGGGCCGTCATGCACATTTTCGCCGGTGAAATCGTAGGCGTATTCGCCCATGTTCAACGCGCCAACGAGAATGGCACCTGCAGCTTCCATCCGCTCGATCAGCGGAGAGTCCAGCTTTGCTGCAGAACGTTTACGATTGATCTTCGAGCCCGCGAGCGTCGGCAGGCCCGCCACATCGAATAAATTCTTCACCGCGAAAGGTACGCCTGCGAGCGAACCGAGCGTGTCGCCTTTCGCGCGGGCATCGTCGATTGCGGCAGCGCGTGTCATCGCGCGCTCTGCCGTCACGGACGTAAATGAATTGAGCTTCTTGTCGATGGACTTGATGCGCGCGAGCGCAGCCTCGACGATGCTTTTCGCGCTTTCGCCTCCGCGCACCGCGTCGGCGATGTCTGTGGCCGTGGCCCACGCCTTGTCCATCGTCAGACCCGATAGATGGCAGCCGGTTCGGCTTCGTCCGGCAAAGGAAATTCCATCACGCGCGCAGCAAGTGTGAACGTGACATCGAGATTAGCGCGGATTGACGGCTTCCAGCTCTTTTCGATGCTCAGGCCAAGCGATTTCGCGGACGCATCGATAAACACATCATACGGCTTGCCCGCGCTGGATGATTTTCGCGCGCCTTTTTTCGCTGGGACCCGCCTTTTAAGTTTGCGCTTTTTCATTTGCAAGCTCTCACGTACTTGCCGCGAGACGCAATTCGCTGCCCTTGGCCGGAACGTCGAAATCCCGATGCGGAATGGCCGAGAGCAATTCCTTGGTGTAGTCCGCTTCCGGCGCGAAGAGAACACGCTCGGTCGGCCCCTCCTCCACGATCTTGCCTCCGCGCATCACGATGACACGGTCGCACAGGAGACGCACAACATTGAGGTCGTGCGAGACGAAAAGATAGCTCATCCCGAGTTGCTCTTTCAGGTCCTGCAACAGATTGAGCACGACCGCCTGCACCGACACGTCAAGCGCCGCAGTCGGCTCATCGAGGATGATGAGATCGGGCTTCAGCGCAATCGCGCGCGCGATACCGACGCGCGCCTTCTGCCCGCCAGAAAGCTGGTGCGGAAAGCGGTCGAGCAATTCCACCGGCAGGCCAACCTGTTTTGCCAGGTCTTCGCAGCGCGCACGTAACGCGTCCCGGCCCTTTACGTCGCCGAGCCGCATGATCGGATCTGCGATAGCGCGCGCTGCCGTAAAGCGCGGATTGAGACTGTCGGTCGGGTCCTGAAAAACCATCTGGATGCGTTTGCGGATTGGAAGCTTGGCGAATTTCTCCGCTGGGATTTCACCGATGTCCTGACCGTCGAACATAATGACACCGTCGGTGTGATCGATCAGCCGCATGACCATCGACGAAGTCGTCGACTTGCCGCAACCGGATTCGCCGACGAGGCCGACACTCTCGCCGCGATTGACGGCGAAGCTCACGCCATCGACCGCGCGGAACGTCTCGGTTTCGGGTGCCGGCCCGCGCCGGAACATCGTCGCGAGCGTCTTGCCGACGCCCTTGCGCGGATATTCCTTGATGAGCTTGGTCACCGTGAGCAACGGCTCGCCCGACCGGGGCGCTTCCTTGCCGACGACAAGCCGCGGCCCGCCCGGCTCTTCGGGCAGAAGATCACGCAGCGTGATGCCGGGACGTGGCGTCGCGCGCATCAGTTTGCGGGTATAGGGATGCGACGGCGCGGTAAAGATCGCCCGCGACGGCGCGGTCTCGATAACGCGCCCTTTCTCCATCACGATCACGCGGTCGCAATAGGCTGACGCAAGGCCAAGATCGTGGGTGATGAGAATCGTCGACATGCCGCGCTCACGCGTCAGCTCAGTGATCAAATCCATCACCGTCTTCTGCGTGGTAACGTCCAGACCCGTGGTCGGCTCGTCCGCGATCATCAGTTGTGGACGGCAGGCGAGCGCAAGCGCAATCACGACCCGCTGGCACATGCCGCCGGACAATTCGAACGGATAGGCGTGATAGCGTTCACGCGGGCGCGCGATGCGAACCTGATCGAGCGCCTCGACCGCCTTTTCGGTTACATCGCGCGCATCCGCCTTCAAGTGGGTGAGCAGCACATCCTCGATCTGCTGGCCGATCTTGCGGATTGGATTGAGCGCCGCGCGCGGATTTTGAAAAATCATCGAAATTTCGCTGCCGCGCAAATCCTGCATCTCGCTTTCACTTGCGGCGGCAACGTCGATGCCGCTGAACGTGATCGACCCCTCCGCAATCTTGCCCGCGCGATCGAGAATGCGAAGCACCGCGTAGGACGTCACGGATTTGCCCGAGCCGGATTCCCCGACGATGCCGATGGTCTCCCCCTTGGCGACCTGAATATTGACGTGCTGCACGGCACGAACGATGCCGCGCCGTGTTGCAAATTCCACGGTGAGATCTCGGACATCGAGCAGAGGGATCGCTGTCATTGCACGCTCCTCACGTTCGCCGCTGCGGGTCGACGATGTCGCGCAATCCGTCGCCGAGAAGATTGAAGCAGAATACCGCGATCATCAGTGCCAAGCCGGGGAAGAACGCAATCCACCATTCACCCGACACCATGAAAGCCGCGCCTTCCGCGACCATGATGCCCCATTCTGGGGTTGGCGGGCGCACGCCAAGACCAATGAAGGACAACCCCGCAGCGTTCAAAATTGCGTAGCCCATCGTAAGTGACATCTGCACGATCATGATCGGCATGATGTTCGGCAAAACCTGAGTGAGTACAATGCGGATGTCGCCATTGCCGGAAAGCCGCGCGGCCTGCACGAAACCGGCATCGCGGCGGATATTCGCCTCGGAGCGTGCGATGCGTGCATAGAGCGGAAAATTCACGATCGCAGTTGCGAGAATAATGTTCTGCACCGAATTGCCGAGCGCGGCCACGATGCCCATCGCGAGCACGAACAACGGGAATGCCATGATGGTGTCGGCGATGCGCCCGACCACGCGGTCGACCCATCCACCGAAGAACCCTGCCGCCACACCAGCCAATCCGCCCATTGCGAAAACCAACGCGACAGAAGCCACGGCAATAAAGAAATCGAGCCGTGTTGCGACGATGACGCGGCTGAACACGTCGCGGCCAAGCTGATCGGTACCGAACCAGTGCGCAGCCGACGGCGGCTTCAGCGCGACGGAAGTTGCGCTCGCAAGCGGATCATACGGCACGACATAGGGGCCGATCACGGCGGCAAGAACGATCAGCACGAACAGGCCGAACGAAAATCCCGTAACCTTGTTCTCCGCGATGACGTAGCGCGAATGCTTTATGATAGCCGCGATGCCATGGGTGGGCGCCTGAACGGGGGTATCGGTCATGCTTCGACCCTCACGCGCGGGTCGATCAGCCCATACAGCACATCAATCAGCAGATTGAGCGCGACATACATGATCGCCATGGTCAGCACGAAGCCCTGTACAGGCGCGAAGTCCGACGCGATCAAGGCCTCGACTGCGAAGGAGCCGATGCCGGGCCAGGCAAACACTTTCTCGACAAGCACATTCGCGCCCAGCAAGAACGAGAACACCATGCCGAGCGTCGTGATGACTGGAAGCATCGCGTTGCGGAATGCGTAGGTGACAATCACCGTGAATTCCGAAAGCCCGCTCGCACGCGCGGTGCGTACGAAGTCCGATGCCAGCACGGCAAGCATCGCGGCGCGCGTCATGCGCGCGATCGGCGCGAGAGAGAATATTGCGAGCGTCAATGCGGGCAGGATGAGTTGCTTCAGGCTTGCCCAGAACACCTCAAGATTGCCGGCGAGCAAGCTGTCGATGAGATAAAGGCCGGTGATGGATTTGGGTGGAGAGGTGAAGATGTCGAGCCGCCCAAGCGGCGCCGGCGCCCATCCGAGCTGATAATAAAACAGATAGACGAGAATCAGCCCGGTGAAAAAGACGGGCAGCGACACGCCAGCGGTCGTGATCACGCGGCAGGCATGGTCTATCATAGAGCCGGGTTTTGTCGCGGCCAAAATGCCGAGCGGGATCGCAACCGCCATCGAGACGATCAAACCGAGCAGCGTCAGTTCCGCCGAGGCTGGCAGGCGGGCGCGAATTTCCTTCGCCACAGGCTGTCCGGTCGTCAGCGATGAGCCGAGATCACCCTTCGCCAGATCGGTGACATAGCGGCCGAACTGCACGATCAGCGGCTGGTCGAGCCCGAGTTTCACCCTGATTTGCTCGACTGCTTCCTTGGTCGCGGCAGGCCCTGCGAAATATGCGGCCGGATCTCCCGGCAGCGCGCGGGTGAGCAGAAACGTGACGATGACGACACCGATCAAACTCGGGATCGCCATCAGCATCCGTTTGAAAATCAGTGTGAGCATGCCCCGCGTCCCCTCGCCTGGTGAAAGAATCCGGCGCGCATGACGCGCGCCGGGCCACAAATCAAGCCTTGGAGAAGCCGCGATAGTCGAGCCGGCGGTGGAACCAGTAAGCGTAGCCGCTGACATTCTTCTGCATCGCGACGTTGGAATAAGGCTGGAATAGCGGGATGCGCGGGATGTCGGTGTAAGCCAGATCGACAAATCCCTTCACATCCTTTTCCCACGCTGCCTTGTCGCCAGCGGCGGCGGCAGTCACGGCGCCGTCGATGAGCGCATCCATGTCCTTCGACTGGTAGCCCATCGTGTTGAAGATCGAATTGTTGCCGTGATAGCACCAGATGTAGAAATATTCGGGATAGTCGAGCCAACCCGAGAACACGTTGGTGTAAAGCGGCAGCGTCTTCTTGTTCAGCTCGGTGCGGAAATTCGCGCCGGGGATTTTGTTGATCTCGCACTTGATGCCTATCTGGCCGAGGCTTTCCTGCACCAGCACGCAGAGCGGTTCGTTCACGGTGGCGAAACCGAGATCGAACGAGATCGTCGTTTCGAAACCGTTCGGATAACCTGCTTCGGCCATCAGCGCCTTCGCCTTGGCCATATCGGTATTGTACTTGTGCGCGAGCGGCCACGCGGCCTCGACCGCCTTTTCCGGTCCGCCAAAGAGCGGCTTGCCGAGACCGAACAGCACCGCATCCATGATCTTCTGATACGGCAGCGCATAGGCCACGGCCTGCCGCACCTTCGGATTATCGAAGGGCGGGTTCTTCACATTCATGCCGATATACTGGCAGCCATTCGAGAACGGCGTCGAGATGATGTTGAGTTTGCCGGCGCTCTTCAACTCCACGAAATCCTTGTTCGGCAATTCGTACGAGATGTCGGCGTCACCGCGTTCGAGCAGCGCGCGGCGATTACCGGCGGACGGCACCATGCGCCAGATCACGCGCTTGATCTTCGGCAGCGGGCCGCCCTTCCAAGTTTCGTTGCGCTCCATGATGACTTCGCTGCCGGCGGTCCAGCTCGTGACCTTGTAGGCGCCGGAGCCTGCCGTGTTCAGCTTGGTGTATTCCATGCCCCACGGATCTTTCTCCGTGGCGTTCTTCTTCACCAGTTCGGAATTGTAGATCGCTGGCACCACCACCGCGAGATCGGGGATGGTCAGGCGATCCTTCTTCGCGAAGTCGACGCGGAAGGTATTGTCGTCGACGACGACAAACTGCTCGGCCTTGGTGAGCGAGCCTGCGCGCATCTGGAAGGTCGGAAAACCGCCGACGGTGACGGCGCGATCGAGCGACCACTTCACGTCTTTCGCCGTGACCGGCGTGCCGTCCTGGAAGGTCGCGTTCTTTTTGAGTTTAAAAGTCGCGGACATGTCGCCGACATTCATGTCGTCGGCCAATTCCATCTTGAATTTGTCTTTGTCGTAATAAGGCTGGCCGCTCGGGCCGGTTTTCATTTCATGGCTGATGAGGCGGTCGTAGCAATTCCACGACACCTCGTAGCCCGGCACGTTCGTGCCGACGCCATGGATGTCGACATTGTTCGGGCCACTTTCGGAGACAATCAGCAGCGTCTCGTTGCGCGTCTGCGCCTTGGCCGAGGAAAAGATCGCCGGTGCAGACACCGCGCTGGCGCCAGCCAATGCGGCGGTGGATTTCAGGAAATCGCGTCGTTTCATAAGAGAAGCCTCCCAAACACTCGTGATGAGTCTTGGGATTACTTCTTCAAGCACCGTGCCAGTGACGCGGCATTGAGCAGCGAGCGAGCTAAACCATTATAGCAGCGTGGTTTTCCCGTTCGACCGCTAAGCGGGCCACGGCAACCGCCTTGTTGCAACGCGGTCAGATTGTATACAATAGAAGATTTTGTGATTATTTTTTAGACAAAACGGCCCGACGCGTACTTCATGTACAGCGCCGGGCCGTTCCCAAAGTAAGGTCTGGAATCTGCGACTGACGAAGTCGAGTCGATCCTCGGCACGCGCCTATTCGCGCGCGCCTCCTGTCATCGACGTTGAGCCAGGGCTCAGCCGGCCACGGACGACGGCGGCGTAATCGCGACAACGTTCTTCGGCTTTACCTCAGAAGAGGCGGCGCCGGGCGCGGCAGGCTCAGACTTTGATTTGGATTTTTCCTTTGCGCTCAGCTTCTTAGCCTTCTTCTTGGCCTTGGCCTGAGCGGCCTTCTCAGCTGCGGTCTTTGCTTTCTTCGAGGCTTTGTCAGCCTTGAGAACGGCCTTCTTCGCCTTGCCCGCCGCCTTATCGGACTTCTTTGCTGCCTTACGCGCTTTCTTTTCCAGTTTTGACATTACGGCCTCCAAAAACGCTCTGAATTTCCAAAAGCCTATGTCGTTCGATTGTCACAATCAAAAGACGCAGCGCACAAGATCCGGGATAACGGACGCGCAATATCTTGCTGGAACCCGGGTGAATCAGGCCGCAATCACATCATCTGCTTCATGGCCCGCAGCGCGATCGGGTAGCCGTTCGGCCCAAGTCCCGCGATCACGGCGGTGGCGATTTTCGACACCAGCGAGTGATGATAGATCTCCTCGCGCCGATGCACATTTGAAATGTGCAATTCGAAAATCGGTCCTGGAAATTGCTTCAGCGCATCGAGGATTGCAATGGACGTAAATGTATAAGCGGCAGGATTGATGATGATCCCGCTGCCATTATCGATTGCTTCGTGAATCCAGTCGATCAGTTGCGTTTCGCTGTTGGTCTGCCGGAATTCAATCGGCTGCGTTCCGGCTTCGGCCCTACAATTTGCTTCGACCTCGGCAAGCGTGGTCTTGCCGTAAATCTCCGGCTCGCGCTTGCCGAGACGGTTGAGGTTCGGACCATTGAGAATGTAAATCGGCTTGCTCATTGTTTCACTTCTTGGTTTTGGTGGAATATCAACTCACTGCGGCGAGCTTGCGCAACTCGTCCGCGCTCGATGCGGGAAAGCCAAAAAATTCAAGATAGACCGGGATCTGCTCGAACAACATGTCGAGGCCGATCTGCGTTTCGCAGCCGCGCGCACGCGCTGCAGCAAGAAACGGCGTCACAGTTTCCTTCATCACTACTTCGCCGACAAAGGTTGACGGCGCAATGCGCCCGACCTCGACCGGCATCGGATCGCCGGGATTCATGCCGAGCGGCGTCGCGTTCACCACAATATCGAAGCCTGCTGGATCGTTCGAGCCAAGAACAATCTTCAGCACCTGATAATGCGTTTGCAATCTGCCGGCGAGCGCGCGCATGGTCGCGTCGCGGGAATCGTACAATGCGAGTTCTGCAACACCAGCCTTGGCGAGTGACGCTGCAATCGCAGAACCCACACCGCCGCAGCCAATCAGCATCACCCGCGCGCCTCGCAGGCGGCGGCCTTTTCGCGCGACCCCGCGAACGAACCCCTCGCCGTCGAACATATCCCCCGCGAGCCTGCCATCGGCGCTAAGAACCACCGCGTTGCACGAGCCAGCGACCTTCACCGCCACACTCACTTCGTCGAGCAGATCGACGGTCGACACCTTGTGCGGCATCGTGATGAGCGCGCCGTGAATATTAGAAAGACCAAAGAGGAGCCGGAAGAACTCCGGATAGGATTGCGTCTTGCAGCCCATCGGTACAACGACGGCATCGATCCCGTGTTTCTCGAAATACGGATTGTAGATCAGCGGCGCCTTGAAGCTCTCGGTCGGAAAGCCGAGATGCGCGATGATTTTTGTGGTTCCGGAAATCATGGAGGCTATTGCTCCGCCAACATATCGCTGTGAAGCGAAAAGACGTGCTTATAGAGAGAGTCCTCTGGCGCGGCGTGCAGTGCTGCGTCCGCAAGCAATTCCGGTAGCGTTCCAAGTGCCGCGTTGACGGCTTGTTCGTGCAGACCTTCGATGAGCAGAAGTGCTGAGAACGATTGATCGTTCGCGCGCATGGATTTTTCCCGCGTCTGCACCGAAGTCTTGTTCTGATCGACTTCAAGAAGCCGAACCGCTGCAATTGCGTCCTGACGCGCCAACGATTCCACCAGCATGTCCGGGGATTTTGGACCGTCGGAAGAAAACAGGACGGGAGCGAGAATTCCGCCCTGCCCAAAGCCGGATGCTGCGCGAACCCGCCCTCCGCCGCGCTTGAAGTTTCCCAGAAGCGGCATGATCCGCT
>CAMBBO010000029.1 GCA_945862935.1 Pseudorhodoplanes sinuspersici
TGGCGCGGGATACGGGATGTCGAGGCCGGTGATCGTTTCCATCATGCCTTCCAGCAGGCTTGGGAACACCAGCAAAAGCCCGCACAACAGGAACAGCACTCGTTCGGCCAAGGTAGTGCGGCGAATTGCCCAATTTTGCGCCGCAGCAGACAACGCCGCGAGGCCAATCGCCGTGATCGCGGTAATCCAGACGATGGCCCAGACGCCGCCGGAGGGTGTTTTCAGAAGCAGACCGATGCCCTGCGGATCGAGCACGAAGACGAACGGAACGAGAAACGCCGGCAAGGTGTATTTCCACGCTTGCAGCGTCGTCTTGTAGGGATCGCCGCCGGTGATTGCGGCCGCGGCAAATGGCGAGAGCGCCGTCGGCGGCGACACTTCGGATAGCACCGCGTAATAGAAGATGAACATATGCGCTGCGTAATCAGGCACACCGAGCTTGATCAGCGCAGGTGCCGCGATCACCGCGCAGATGATGTAGGACGCCGTCACCGGCACAGCGAGACCAATCACCCACACGATCAGGCAGGTATAGATCGCGGTGAGCAGCAAACTGCCGCCGGCATAGTCGATCACGATTGACGAGAATTTCAGGCCAAGACCCGTCAGCGTCACGATGCCAACGATAATGCCCGCGGACGCGCAAGTGGTTGCAGCCCCGAGCGCTCCGATCGAGCCGTCCGCCAGTGCACGGATGAGCTTCGGATTTGTAACGCGCGCTTCGGCATTGCCGCGAAATTGCATCACGATCAGCGCAATGGCGAGAATGGCAGCGGTGAAATAGAGAGGGTCGTCGGGAAGCGTGATTTTCGTGTTCAGAGCGAACAGCAGCATCCCGAGGATCGTGATTGCTCCCAACAATTTTGGCGGCGCAAGCGCGGTGTCGCGCGCAAGGCCGCTCATCAGGAACGCAAGAACGGTCGAATAGAAGACCGAGAGCATCGGTGAATAGCCGATAACCATGAACACGACGACCGCGATCAACGAGACGAAGTGGAAGCCGTATTTCTTCGTCATCGCCCAGAGCGGCATTTCGGGCTTGAAGACGACCTCGCGCGCACCGAAACGGAACGAGTCGAGTTCGACCATGAAAAACAGCGAAGCGTAATAGAGGCAGGTCGGGATGGTCGCCATCCAGATCACGTCGAGATAGCCGATCTTCAAGAACTCGGCGATCAGGAAGGCCGCGGCACCCAGCACTGGCGGCGAAATGATCGCGCCAAGTCCGCCCGCTGCGAGCAACCCGCCGGCGGCATTCTTTTCAAAGCCGGCTTTGGCCAGCATCGGCCATGCGACCGTTCCGATCATCACCGTTGTCGCAACGCCTGAGCCTGATGGCCCGCCGAGCAAGAACGACGAGGCGACAACCGCGCGGCCCGCGCTCGAAGGCTTGCCGCCCATTACTGCGAGCGAGAAATCGATGAAGAATTTTCCGGCGCCGGAATGTTGCAGGATCGCGCCATAGATCGTGAACATAATGATCAGCGACGCGGATACGTCGACGGCAACACCGAAGATGCCTTCCAGCGTGATGAACAGATGCCCGACGAGACGCGCGATATCGAAACCGCGATGCGTCCACGGCGGCGGCAGATAAGGTCCGATCAGCGCATAAACGATGAACAGGATCGACACGATCGGCATGATCGGTCCAGTCGTGCGCCGCGCAGCTTCAAGCACCAGAACAATCAGCGCCACGCCCAGAATGATATCCCAACGATTAGGGACCGTGGCGCGATCGGTGAAATCGTCGCCGCCCCAGATCGCGTAAGCCATGATGGCAACGCCGAGGAAGCACGGGATGATGTCGAACCACTGGATGCGGTTTCGAAAGCGCGCAGCGAGCGGAAAGAGAAGGAAACTCAGAACCAGCACGAAGGCGACGTGCGTGTAACGCAGCGGCTGGGTCGGAACGATGTCGTAGGCGGCATAAAGATGAAACAGCGTCATCACGACGGCGATTGCCGTAACGATGATTCCGCTCCAGCCGGCCAGCCGGTTTGCTGCGCCCTCTTCCTGCTGCACGAGTTCTTCGGCGCGGCGCAGCCCTTCTTCCGAGATAAATGAATCGTCGGCGGTGGCCGCCTTGTTGTTATCCGGCATCCCTCAACCCCCTGGTGCGGCGGCGTCCGAAGCAGCGCGTCCAGACTGCGCCGGATCGTCGCACTATTTCCGGGTCGATTCAGACCGACCGCGTTACCTGTCCCCATGGACGTAATATCAAGGAAAACAAGGGGATACCAGCGACTACAGGCAGGGCTTGGGAAATACTTGACGGGTATTAACCATAAAGAAACAGGGCTTTGCCTAAATCTAAGGCCTAGCGGGACGCGATTATGGGCCAGCCCCTGTCTGCCTTTGCCAACGACAGCTCCGTAGCCATCGCCTCGCTGGCCGTGGTGTGCGTTTGCATGTTGGCGGCCTGCATCCTGATGCGCCGCCATACGCGGCTGCTACGGCGGGCACTCAATCACATGCCGCAGGGGCTGTGCTGGTGGAGCCGGAACGGCCGCCTGATCGTGTGCAACCAGCAATATATCGACATGTATGGAATGTCGCCGGACATCGTGAAGCCGGGCTGTACCTTCCGCGAAATCGTCGAGCACCGGACCAAGATCGGCATCTTCAAGGGAAACATCGACGCCTATATCGACGACGTTCTGGAACGCGCGCAGCTGCGCAAGTCCGTTGTGCATTTCCTGAACCTGACTGATGGACGCATTATTGCCGTTTCCGAGCAACCGACCGAGGAAGTTTGGGTCGCAACCCATCAGGATGTCACCGAGCAAAAGCGCGACGAGGTCAGGCAGGCCGAACAGCGCGCGCTCGACCAGCGGCGCACCCGCACCGACGACGCCATCCGCTCGTTTCATGACCGTGTCGAGATCGTTCTGAAATCGGTCGGTCAGAGCACGGCTGCCTTGAAACAAACCGCAAGCACGCTGTTCGGCGCATCCGGGCAAACGTCGCAACGCGCGCAAAACGCGCTCGATGCCTCGAATGAAGCATCGGCGAATGTCGCAACCGCGTCGTCTGCCGCAAGCGAACTTTCCAAATCGATCGGCGAGATCAGCCAGCAACTGGCGCAGACCACGGGCGTGCTCAAGCTCGCCGTGAACGAGGCGCAATCGACCAATTCCGACATCAAGAGCCTCGCCGAGGCCGCGCAGAAGATCGGCGTCGTGATCGAACTGATCCGCAATATCGCCGGGCAGACCAATCTCCTCGCGCTGAATGCCACGATTGAGGCTGCGCGCGCCGGAGAATCCGGCCGCGGATTTGCCGTCGTCGCATCGGAAGTCAAATCGCTCGCCGTGCAGACAGCCAAGGCGACGGAGGAAATCTCAGCGCAGATTCTCGCCGTGCAGAATTCGACCGGCAACGCTGTGAATGCCATCGACCGCATCACCACGCGCATGCAGGAGATTGAAGCGAGCGCCACAGCGGTCGCAGCGGCGGTTGAACAGCAGAATGCCGCGACCGGCGAGATTTCGCACAACGTCGCAGGCGCTGCGGGCGGGGCCAGCGATATTGTTGCAGTGCTCGATCAGGTCGCGGTTGCGGCAACGGAAACACGCACGTCCGCCGAGACTGTTCTCGGCACGTCGCAGGCCCTCGATCAGGCAGTCTCAAAACTGCGTAGTGAAGTCAGTTCGTTCCTGAATGAAGTCGCGGCGTAAATTCACTCTCAAATAGCAAAGCGATACGGCATGCTGGACTTTTTCTATTCCGCTCCGGGAACGTCGCTTGGGCTGGCCGGGGCACTCGTCTTTATTTGCGCGCTCGCACTTGCGGCGCTGCGCCTGAAGCGGCGGAATAAACGCCTGAATACTGCGATCAATCACATGACGCAGGGGTTGTGCGTCTGGGACAATCACGCGCGCTTTGTGATGTGCAACGAGCGCTACAAGCAGCTTTACGAAATGCCGGAAACGCTGATGACGCCCGGCCGCCCGTTACGCGAGACCATCCAGCATCGTGTCGACCGCGGGAATTTCAGCGGCGACATCGAAGCCCATGTCACCGATTGCCTGCATCGCGCGGCGACCGGGCAGTCCACGACCAAGCTCAGCCACATCAGCGACGGACGCGTGATTTCGGTTTGCAATCGCCCGACCGGCGATGGCGGCTGGGTTTCCACGCACGACGACATCACCGAATTGCACCGCGCCGAACAACAGCGCACCGCCATGCAGGCGCTGGAGCAGCGCCGCGCGGACATTGAAGAAGCGATCGGTGCTTTCCGCAGCCGCGTGGACAGTGTCGCGCGCGCCGTGACCGAAAGCACGGCGCAGATGAAACTGACCGCAAGCACGCTGTTTGCTTCTTCCGACCAGACCTCGCAGCGCGCGCAGGTCGCGCTCGGCGCCTCAAACGAAGCTTCCTCAAGCGTGATCACCGCCTCGGCCGCGACCACTGAAATGTCCCAGTCGATCGGGGAAATCAGTCAGCAGCTCGCCCAGACAACCGACATTCTGCGCCTCTCGGTGCATGAGGCCGACGCGACCAATGCCGAAATTGCGGGCCTTGCCAATGCCGCGCAGAAGATCGGCGCTGTGATCGAGCTCATCCGCAATATCGCGGGCCAGACAAACCTGCTCGCCCTCAACGCCACGATTGAAGCCGCGCGCGCCGGAGAATCCGGGCGTGGATTTGCGGTTGTTGCGTCCGAAGTCAAATCGCTCGCGGTTCAGACTGCGAAAGCGACCGAGGATATTTCGGCCCAGATCCTTGCCATGCAGAAATCTACCGACGTCGCCGTTGGCGCGATCTTCCGCATCACGACGCGGATGCAGGACATTGAGCGCAGCGCGACCGCAGTGGCCGCAGCTCTTGAGGAGCAAAACGCCGCGACCGGGGAAATCTCCCACAACGTAAACGGTGTCGCGGCCAGCGCGAATGAGATCGTCACCGTGCTCGATCAGGTCGCAAGTGCTGCGACCGAGACCCGCAAATCGGCCGAAACCGTCCTCGGCTCGTCCAAGACGGTAGACGATGCGGTGTCGAATCTGCGCCGCGAGCTTGATGGCTTCCTGCAGAAGGTTGCGGTCTAACGGCTTACGCCGTGCTCGCCGCATCCTTGCCGAGCGCCGCCTGCGCCGCGGCCAGCCGCGCAATCGGCGCGCGGAACGGCGAACACGACACATAATCGAGATTGACGGCGTGGCAGAAGGCGACCGACGCCGGATCGCCGCCATGCTCGCCGCAAATCCCCACCTTCAAGCCGGGCTTCGCCTTGCGCCCCCGCTCGACGCCGATCTTCACAAGCTCGCCCACGCCGTCCTGATCGATGGAAACAAATGGATCGACCGCAAGAATGCCCCGCGCGGTGTAGGTTGCAAGGAAACTCGCCGCGTCATCGCGGCTGATGCCGAAGGTCGTTTGCGTCAGGTCGTTCGTTCCGAACGAGAAGAATTCAGCGCCACCCTCACCTTCCGCAATCTGTGCCGCCATCAGCGCCGCGCGCGGCAATTCGATCATGGTGCCGACCTGATAATCAAGCGGTGCGTTCTTTTCCTTGGTCACCGCCTGCGCCATCGCGTCGATGCGCGCTTTCACGATATCGAATTCGGCGCGTGTCGCAATCAGCGGCACCATCACTTCCGGCGCGACGGGCTTTCCCGTTCGCCTGCCTGCTTCGATGGCCGCCTCGAAGATTGCGCGCGCCTGCATCTCCGCGATTTCGGGATACGCAATGGCGATGCGGCAACCGCGGAAGCCAAGCATCGGATTGAATTCGTGCATCTCGCGCGCGCGATTGGCGAGCTTCTGCGGATCGGTCCCCATCGCCGCTGCGACCTCGGCAATCTCCTCCTCGCCATGCGGAAGGAATTCATGCAGCGGCGGATCGAGCAGCCGGATCGTGACCGGCAGGCCCTGCATGATTTCGAACAGCTCGACGAAATCGCTGCGCTGCATCGGCAATAGTTTCGCAATCGCAGCCCGGCGGGATTTCTCGTCGTCGGCGAGGATCATCTCGCGCACCGCGCGGATGCGCTCATCATCGAAGAACATATGCTCGGTACGGCAAAGCCCGATGCCTTCCGCGCCGAATTTCAGCGCAGCCCGCGCATCCGCAGGCGTATCGGCGTTGGCCCGCACGCCGAGCGTGCGGATCTTGTCGGCCCAACCCATTAGCGTCGCGAACTCGCCGGACATCTGCGGCTCTATCATCTTCACTTGCCCGGATAGCACCTGCCCGACCGAGCCATCGATCGTGATGATGTCGCCTTCCTTCAGCGTGTTGCCTGCCGAGGTCATCGTCTTCTTGGCATAGTCAACCCGAATCGAACCGGCGCCAGAGACGCACGGCTTGCCCATGCCGCGCGCAACCACCGCCGCGTGCGAGGTCATCCCGCCGCGCGTGGTGAGAATGCCTTCCGCCGCGTGCATGCCGTGAATGTCTTCCGGGCTTGTCTCGACGCGCACAAGAATGACTTTTCGCCCCTGCGCTTTCAGCGCCTCGGCCTCTTCCGAGGTGAACACGATTTCGCCGGACGCAGCACCGGGCGACGCAGGCAATCCGCTGGCTACGATCTTGCGTTCGGCCTTCGGGTCGATGGTCGGATGCAGAAGCTGATCGAGGGACGCCGGGTCGATCCGCGTCACTGCTTCTTCCTGCGTAATCAGCCCTTCGCTCGCAAGCTCGGTCGCAATCTTCAGCGCTGCTTTCGCTGTGCGCTTACCCGAGCGCGTCTGCAACATCCACAGCTTACCCTTCTCGATAGTGAATTCGAGGTCCTGCATGTCGCGGTAATGTTTTTCGAGCGCGCCATAGATGCGCTCAAGCTCCTTGAAGGCGGCCGGCATTTCGCTTTCGAGCGAGGGCTTGTTGGAGCCGGCTTCCTTGCGCGCTTCCTCGGTAATTTCCTGCGGTGTGCGGATGCCCGCGACCACATCCTCGCCCTGCGCGTTGATGAGGAATTCGCCGTAGAGTTTTTTCTCGCCGGTCGACGGATTGCGCGTAAAGGCGACACCAGTCGCGCTGTCGTCGCCCATATTGCCAAACACCATCGCCTGCACGTTGACCGCCGTACCCCAGCTTTCGGGAAGATTGTGCAGCCTGCGATACGTGATCGCGCGCGCATTCATCCACGAACCGAACACAGCGCCGATGGCGCCCCAAAGCTGCTCGTGCGGATCTTGCGGGAACGGCTTGCCGCTCTCCTGCTCGACCACTTCCTTGTAACGCTCGACAAGCTCCGCCCAGTCGTCTGCACCGAGTTCGGTATCGAGCGTGAAGCCCTTGCGGTCCTTCGTGTCGTCAAGCTGGTCCTCGAAATGGTGATGATCCATTTCGAGAACGACATTGGAATACATCGTGATGAAGCGGCGATAGGAGTCATAGGCGAAGCGGCGGTCGCCGGACTTTTTCGCCAGCGCCTGCACCGTGTCGTCGTTCAGCCCGAGATTGAGAACGGTATCCATCATGCCGGGCATCGACGCGCGCGCACCTGAGCGCACCGAGACGAGCAGCGGATTTGTGGAATCGCCGAAGGTCTTGCCGGTCAGCTTGCCCACATGAGCGAGCGCGGCCTCGACCTGCTTTTTCAGCTCGGCCGGATATTGCCGCTCATTCGCATAATAGGAGACGCAGACATCGGTCGTGATGGTGAAGCCCGGCGGCACCGGCAGGCCAAGATTGGCCATCTCGGCAAGGTTGGCGCCCTTGCCGCCGAGCAGGTTTTTCATGTCCGCTTTGCCCTCGGCCTTGCCGTCGCCGAAGGTGTAGACCCATTTCGCCATCGATCCCGCCAATGCTTGCATGGCCGCTGGTGCAGCTCTCACGCGCGGCTCTCATGGCCGCTTTTGGCAGGCGTTTCAACCCGGACGGAGACGCCGGGTTTCGCGGCTGGTTTCCTTAGAAATGGACGATGCCAAGCCCGATCAGACCCACGATGATGAGGTAGATCGCGACAATGAAGTTGAGCAGGCGCGGCATGACCAGGATCAGAACGCCCGCGACGAGGGCGACGATCGGCTGAAGGTTGGCGGCAGTGATGACCATGAAAATTCTCCTCGAAAAGTCAGAACCAAACGGCGGCGCATGCGCCCCGGTTCCGCGCCCGGCGCGGAATCGGCGCAACCATAGCAGCCCGAATGCGTCCGCACCTCAGGGCTGAGGGGCCTGTGGACCGCTTGACTTGGCCCTGCGGGCGCTATCGGCTTCCCCTGCCGGGATCACACCGGCTTTTATCAGGGGGGACTTTCATGCCCAGACTTAATGCGCCGACCCAAATCGTATTTCTGATCTCGCTCGTACTCGCCGTGCTTGGCGTGCTCGCCATTTTCGTCTCGATTCCGTTCGTGAGCGCCTATGCGTTCTGGGTCGTGGTCGCAGGTTATGTGCTTCTGGCGGCAGGTTGCGTGCTGAAAGGCATGTAACCTGCGCTTGACACTCAACTGCTCAATATGTCCGCTGGCGAGGCCGGTGCTTTAGGCCGGCTTCGTCAGAGGGCATTTCCATGGCTAAACGCCGTAAATCTTCTTCTTCGAGCGCGTCTTCGTTTCGACTCACTGCGCCGACAAAGCTGTTTTTCTTCATCTCGCTTGCTTTGGCCGTGATCGCGCTGGTGTCGTTGATCGTGTTTATCCCCAGCATTTCTTTGTATGCGCCGTGGATCGCGATCGTCGCCTACGCGCTGCTGGCGATCGGTTGCGCGGTCAAGGGCGTCTAGCGTACCGCACATACAGTCATGCCCCGCGTGAAGCGGGACATCCGTCACGGATCGCCCGCTCACGCGGGCGATGACATTTTAGAAATCAGCCTTCGATCCTGGAAAAGTCCGCGACTGCGCGCGTGGCTTGCCGGATTTCGTTGAGGAGCTTGAGGCGGTTCTCGCGCAACGCCTTGTCCTCGACGTTCACCGTCACTTTTTCAAAGAACGCATCGACCACCGGGCGCAATTTCGCCATCGCGGACATCGCGGCGGCAAAATCCTCGCGCGCGACGGCGGCCCCGGCCGCGTCTCCACTGGCGTTGATCGCCTGCGCGAGCGCCTGTTCCTCGGTTTGCTGAAGGAGCTTCTTGTCCGGCGCGCCGATATAGCTCTTGTTGTCCTTCTTCTCCTCGATGCGAAGGATGTTCGAGGCGCGCTTCACGCCCGCGAGCAGGTTCTTGCCGTCATCGGTGTCCAGGAATTTCGCCAAAGCCTCGACCCGGCGAACGACTTGCAGCAAATCGTCTTGCCCATCGAGCGCGAAAACCGCGTCCACCAGATCGTGCCGCGCACCTTGATCGCGAAGCTGGACCTTCAGGCGATCGGCGAAGAAGGCGAGGAGATCGTTCGCGCCGCCGAATCCGCTTCGGGCCTTGGCGAAAATGTCCGACAGCTTCAAACGTAATTGGTTGTCCGCAATCAGCCGAATCACGCCCAGCGCCGCGCGTCGAAGGGCATAAGGGTCTTTCGATCCCGTCGGCTTTTCGTCGATAGCCCAGAAGCCCACGAGAGTGTCGATCTTGTCCGCAAGCGCGACCGCGACCGAAACGGGATCGGCGGGCACGGCGTCCTCCGGTCCCTTCGGCTTGTAGTGATCCTCGCAGGCTGTCGCGACCGAAGCATCCTCGCCTTGTGCCTTGGCGTAATAGCGGCCCATCAATCCCTGAAGCTCGGGAAACTCGCCGACCATTTCGGTCAGCAGGTCCGCCTTGCAAAGCTGCGCGGCGCGCTCGACCTTTTTCGGATCGGCCTTCACTAGCGGCGCGAGTTCGATCGCGAGCCTTGTGATGCGCGCGATGCGCTCGGCCTGCGTGCCAAGCTTTTCATGAAACACAATCTGATCGAATTTCGGCAGCCGCGCTTCAAGTTTGGTTTTCAGATCGGTTTCATAAAAGAATTTCGCGTCCGATAGACGCGCGCGGATAACGCGGCCGTTGCCAGCTACGATTGCTTTGCCGCCATCGGTCGCTTCGATATTCGAGACGAGAATGAATTTGTTTACGAGCTTGCCCGTCTTGGGATCGCGCAGCACGAAACATTTTTGATTGTTGCGAATGGTCGTGCGGATCACTTCCGGCGGGATCGCGAGGAAGGATTCCTCAAAACTTCCCATCAGCACGACTGGCCATTCAACCAATCCTGCGACTTCCGCGAGCAGGCCCGCGTCCTCGACCAGTTCGAGCCCTTGCGCGAAAGCAAGGTTCTTCGCCTCGGCAAGGATGATGTCTTGCCGCCGCGCGGCATCAACAACGACCTTGGCTTTCTCGAGCTTCGCCATCCAATCATCTTGGCGGCGTACGTCGATGGCGCCTGGCGCAAGAAAGCGATGACCGAATGTCGTGTGGCCGGATTTGATCCCGCCGACTTCGAAATTCACGATCTCGGGGTCTTCGGTTTCCGGGCCAAAGGTGGCGACGATGGAATGCAGCGGACGCACCCAGTTCAGGCTGCCGGGCTTCGCTGACTCTTCGCCCCAGCGCATGGATTTCGGCCACGGGAAGGCGCGTACGACCTCGGGCACGATTTCGGAAATCACTTCGATCGCCGGGCGGCCCTTCTTCTCGATCACAGCGACGTAGAATTCGCCGCCCTTCTTGTCCGCCTGCTTCTGCGCCTGCTCGATCGACGAAAGCCCTGCGGATTTCAGAAAGCCCGCGACCGCCTGCTCCGGCGCGCCAACGCGCGGACCCTTTTTCTCTTCCTTCAGATCGGGCTGACGGCCCGGCACACCGTGGACGGCAAGCGCAAGGCGGCGCGGCGTCGCGAAAGCCTTCGCGCCTTCATAGACAAGGCCCGCAGCTACCAGTTTGTCAGTGATGAGTTTTTTCAGGTCGTCCGCGGCGCGCGCCTGCATACGCGCGGGGATTTCCTCGGAGAAGAATTCAAGAAGAAGATCGGGCATGTGTCTCACCAAACGGTGAGCCGCAGGTAGCATGGCCTCATCGGCCGTGTCACGTGAAGACAACCAGATACCCCTGCAGCCCACCGCCGGTGAACGCGGCGGCCCTCCCCTTTTTATGATCTCCCCGGCCGCGTCTGAATTTCCAACTGCGACGCGGGGTATCGCACCCGCATCACCACCGGAAAGCCGCCGGTACGAAGCGAGCGGGCCAGATTCACCGCCGCATCGAACGCGTCGTATTGCGTTGGAAAAGAGCCGCTGATCCTGTCGGCAAGGACGATGCCCCAGCCGTCTTCGTACCGGATCACTTCGTAGCTGAGTTCGCGCATGACGATTCCCCTCCGCTGCCGTGGAGGATCAACCGCGAGCGCGGTGTCCCGTTCTGGGCGACGGCGGGATGGATCAGGGGATGGTCAATAGGGCGTTAAAGGCGCTTGTGGCTGCCGTCGCAGAGCGGCGGGGTCGTCGTACGCTTACAGGTGCAGAACAGCACGCGCTTTGTTTCCGGCGCTTCCCATTCCAAGGGATCGAAGCTCGTCGGCGCATGGGATGAATCGCAGAAGGGCTGGCTCTTGGAGCGGCCGCACATGCACCACCAATAGCTTTCGCCAGCCACGACATCGACTGCGATGGGCTGCCGTCCACCGATTTCAGGATAGTCGCTCATTGCGCCCCTCCCGCCTCGGTCGCGAGCCAGGCCGCGCCGCAGGCTTTGGCAAGTTCGCGCACGCGCAGAATATAGCTCTGCCGTTCGGTGACGGAGATCACACCGCGCGCATCGAGCAAATTGAAAACGTGCGATGCCTTGATGCACTGGTCGTAGGCCGGCAGCGCCATCAGATGGCGCTCTTTCTTTCCATCGGCCCAGCCCGCATCGAGATATTTGCGGCAAGCCTCTTCGGCCATCGTGAATTGCTTGAACAGCATGTCCGCGTCGGAATGCTCAAAATTATGCCGTGAATATTCCTGTTCGGCCTGCAGGAAGACATCGCCATACGTGACTTTGTCTTTTCCTTCGCGGCCGTTGAAGTTCAGATCGTAAACGCGCTCGACGCCCTGCACATACATTGCAAGGCGCTCAAGACCGTAGGTCAGTTCGCCCGCAACCGGGGCGCATTCAAATCCCGCGACCTGCTGAAAGTAAGTGAACTGCGACACTTCCATTCCGTCGCACCAGCATTCCCATCCCAAGCCCCAGGCGCCGAGCGTCGGGCTTTCCCAGTCGTCTTCGACGAAGCGGATGTCGTGCACTTTGGAATCGATGCCGATGGCGGCGAGCGACTTCAGATAGAGACCCTGCAAATCCGGCGGCGAAGGTTTCAGGATCACCTGATACTGATAGTAATGTTGCAGCCGGTTCGGGTTCTCGCCATAGCGGCCGTCCTTCGGCCGGCGCGAGGGCTGAACGTAAGCGGCCTTCCATGGCTTCGGTCCGAGCGCGCGCAAGGTGGTCGCCGGGTGAAATGTGCCCGCACCCACTTCCATGTCGTAGGGCTGCAGGATGACGCAGCCCTGCTCCGCCCAGAAGCTTTGCAGCGTCAGGATCAGGCCCTGAAACGAGCGTGTGGGGTCGAGGTGATCCTGCTTCATGAAAACTGGCGGGCGGACCCGCGCTCCGGCGAATGTGCGCCCGGTCTTAGTCGGCGCACGCGGGAGGGGTCAAGTTAGAGATGCGACGCGCCGTCCCAAGGACGACGCTAATGCCCCTCGAAGGATACGAGCGTACGCACCGGCACATCGAGCTTGCGCAGCTTCTCCGCGCCGCCAAGCTCCGGCAGGTCGATCACGAAACAGGCCGCGAGCACCTGAGCGCCCAACTGGCGCAGAAGCTTGATCGCAGCCTCCGCCGTGCCGCCGGTCGCAATCAGGTCGTCCACCAGCACGACCTTTTCGCCCTTCACCAGAGCATCGGCGTGGATCTCGATTTCGTCGGTGCCGTACTCCAGCGCGTAGGTCACGCTGACGCGCTTGTGCGGCAGCTTGCCCTTCTTGCGGATCGGCACGAAGCCCGCCGACACCTGATGCGCGACCGCCCCGCCGAGGATGAAGCCGCGCGCCTCGATCCCTGCAACCTTGTCGATCTTGCTGCCCGCCCAGGGCTGGACCAGCTCATCCACCGCGCGTCGAAAGGCACGCGCGTCACCCAGCAACGTGGTGATGTCGCGAAACATGATCCCCGGCTTTGGATAATCCGGGATCGTGCGGATGGCAGACTTCAGATCGTTGTCGAGGGCCGTCTGGCTCATTGTTGTCTCTCAAACCGGAAGAACGCTTGCGCTTCGCCCCACTCTGGCGAACCATGCCATTTTTCGCAACCGGAGACCTCCTATGGACGCCCAGCGCATCGTCGTGGTCGATCTGCGCATCCCGTTCGCCCGCCTCGTCTTGTTCTTCGTGAAGGTCGCGCTGGCTGCCATTCCTGCCGCGATCATCCTCGGGATTATCGCCATGGTGCTTTCCGCACTGATCGCGGCGCTTGCCGGCGGCAATCTCGATTTCATGATGCGGAAGTGGACGCTCTAGCGTCTATTTGCCGAGCACACGTCCCGCGACCGCATCGAGCTTCTTCACCAAAGCCGGATCGCGCGCTTCGGGCGCCGTGATCAGCGCCGAGTCGAGCGCGCGGTCCGAGCCGATCGGGCAAGGCTCGTGCTGGCGGGGGAAATCCTTCGCAAGACGCGCGACCAGCGTCTTCGCCTTGTCGGCATTGGCGAGCAGCACCTTGATGATGTCCTGCACGGTCACTGCATCGTGGTCGGGATGCCAGCAATCGAAGTCGGTCACCATCGCGACGGTCGCGTAACAAATCTCGGCTTCGCGCGCGAGCTTGGCTTCCGGCATGTTGGTCATGCCGATCACAGAATAACCGAGTTGCTTGTAAGTCAGGCTTTCCGCGAGCGTGGAGAATTGCGGACCTTCCATGCAGACATAAGTGCCGCGCAGCTTCACCTCGATGCCTTCCGCCAGCGCGGCGCTAGCAACTTCGTCGCAAAGCCTCGGCGAAACTGGATGCGCCATCGACACATGCGCGACGAGACCCTTGCCGAAAAAAGAACTCTCGCGCTTGTGCGTGCGGTCCACGAATTGATCGATCACCACAAATGTGCCCGGCGGAAGATCTGCCCGGAACGAACCGCAGGCCGACAGCGACACGAGCGAGGTCACGCCGCACCGTTTCAGCACGTCGATATTGGCGCGATAATTGATGTCGGACGGCGAGAGCCTGTGGCCCTTGTCGTGGCGCGGCATGAACACGACCGGCAAGCCTTCGATCTCGCCGATCCGCGGTGCGGCTGATGGCTCGCCCCACGGGCTTTCGATGCGCTGCTCGCGCGCATTCTGCAGGCCAGGAAGGTCGTAGATGCCAGAGCCGCCGATGATGCCGAGAACGGATTTTGTCATGGCTTTGTTTTCATCCGATACGCCACGGCGTGCAAGCCGCTCAAAAGCCAAGGGCCCCTTCCGGGGCCCTTTTTATCTTGCTCGACCGCAATCCAATCAATGAACCGCCGACCACACCTTCTTCTTGGTGAAGTAGAGCAATCCCGACAGAACGATCAGGAACAGCATCACCTGCAGGCCAATGCGCTTGCGCTGCTCCATGTGCGGCTCTGCCGCCCAGACGAGGAACGCCGCGATGTCCTTGGAATATTGATCGACCGTCGCAGGCGAGCCGTCATCGTAAGTCACCTGCCCATCCGTGAGCGGCGCTTTCATCTTGATGACATGGCCGGGGAAATATTCGTTGTAATAGGCGGCTTCGGGAAGCTGGAAGTCCGCAGGCTTTTCCTTGTAGCCGTGCATCAGCGCGACGATGTAATCCGGCCCGTGCTCCTGGAATTGCGTGACCATGTCGAGCAGGAACCACGGAAAGCCGCGCTCATAGGTGCGCGCCTTGGCCAGCACCGACATATCCGGCGGCACCGCGCCATGCGTATTGCGCGCCTGCGCGTCGTTCGCGAACGGCTTCGGAAACGCGTCAGCGGGACGCCCCGGACGTTCGGTCGGCTGACCGGAATCGTCGATGTCGGGAATTTTGAATTCAGCGGCGACGGTCGCGGCCTGCGCCGCCGAATAACCCGGCCCGCCGGGCTCGCTGAGATTGCGGAAGGTCAGCAATTCGATCGAATGGCAAACCGAGCAGACCTCGCGATAGACCTTGAAGCCGCGCTGAAGCTGAGCGCGGTCGAACGTGCCGAACGGACCTGCGAACGACCATTTGTTGCGCGGCGGGTGCGGCGTTCCTTCCGCGGCCATCACAGGCGCCGCCAAGGCAGCGCCGAGAACGAAGGCAACAGCGAATGAAAGTGCGGTGCGTTTGATCATGGTCCCGCTCCTCAAGCTTTCGCTTTCGACGCGGGCGCGCCGGCAGGGAAAATCGATTCCGAAATTGAATTCGGTAACGGCTTCGTCTTCTCGAACATCCCGAGCAAAGGCAGCACGATGATGAAGAAGCCGAAATAATAGATCGTCAGGATGCGGGCGGCGATCACGTAGATGCCTTCCGGCGGCTGCGAGCCGAGATAGCCAAGCCCGATCACCGTCGCGATATACATCCAGAAGAACTGGCGATAGAGCGGCCGATAGCGCGCCGAGCGCACCTTCGATGTGTCGAGCCACGGCAGGAAGGCAAGGATCACGATCGATCCACCGAGCGCCGCAACACCGAGCAGCTTGTTCGGGATCGCGCGCAGGATCGCGTAGAACGGCAGGTAATACCATTCGGGCACGATGTGCGTCGGCGTCACCGCCGGATTGGCCGGGATGTAATTGTCCGCGTGGCCGAGATAGTTCGGCACGTAGAACACGAACCACGCATAGAGCAGGCAGAAGCACACCATCACGAAACCATCCTTGATGGTCGCGTAAGGCGTGAAGGCCACGGTGTCCTTGTCGGATTTCGGATCGATGCCGGTCGGATTGTTCTGCCCAACCACATGCAGCGCCCAGATGTGCAGCACGACCACGCCCGCGATCGCGAACGGCAAGACGTAATGCAGCGAGAAGAAGCGGTTGAGCGTTGGATTGCCGACCGAATATCCGCCCCACAGCCAAGCGACGACGCTATCGCCCACGACCGGAATGGCGCCGAACAGGTTGGTGATGACCACCGCACCCCAATAGCTCATCTGGCCCCAAGGCAGCACGTAGCCCATGAAGCCCGTCGCCATCATCAAGAGGTAGATGATGACGCCCAAAATCCAGAGCACTTCGCGCGGCTCTTTGTACGAGCCGTAATACATGCCACGCGCAATGTGGATGTAGACGGCGACGAAGAACATCGAGGCGCCGTTCGAATGCAGGTAGCGGATCAGCCAGCCGTAATTCACGTCGCGCATGATGCCTTCGACCGACTTGAAGGCGAGATCGACATGCGGCGTGTAATGCATCGCCAGGATGATCCCGGTGATGATCTGCGCGCCGAGCATGAACGAGAGAATGCCGCCGAACGTC
Source organism: Pseudorhodoplanes sinuspersici (assembly GCA_945862935.1). Classification (GTDB taxonomy): domain Bacteria; phylum Pseudomonadota; class Alphaproteobacteria; order Rhizobiales; family Xanthobacteraceae; genus Pseudorhodoplanes; species Pseudorhodoplanes sinuspersici_A. Next base: position 16,297 of record CAMBBO010000029.1, read on the forward strand.
CACCAGTAATTCAGGTTACGCGGCGTCGGATACGCAACGAAGGAGGAATAGACGAGTCCCGCGATCGGGAGCCGCCGTTCCATCCACTTCATGAATGCGTTTTGCGGCTGATAAGTTGCGTGTCCGCTCATAGTCGAACCTTCGATGCGTTCGCGGCGTCAGCCGATTTTGATTTTGGTGTCGGAAACAAATGCGTACGGAGGAAGCGGCAGGTTCGCCGGGGCAGGTCCCTGACGGATGCGGCCGGACGTATCGTAAACCGACCCGTGGCACGGGCAGAAGAAGCCGTCATATTCGCCCTGATGCGCGATCGGGATGCAGCCGAGATGGGTGCAGATGCCAATCAGCACGAGCCATTGCTCGTGGCCCTGCTTGACGCGGTCGGCGTCGGCCTGCGGATCGGGCAGGCTTGCAACGTTGACGTTGCGCGCCGCGTCGATCTCTTTCTTCGAGCGGTGATTGATGAAAATGGGCTTGCCGCGCCAGAACACCTTGATGACCTGACCTTCGGCGACGGGCGTCAGATCGATCTCGATTGGCGCACCGGCGGCGATGGTGGAGGCATCCGGATTCATCTGATGGATCAGCGGCCACGCAACGGCGGCGGCTCCGACCGCGGCGACCGCTCCGGTCGCGATGTAAAGAAAATCGCGGCGCGTCGCGTGTGCCGAAGACATGCTTGTCACGATTGCAGTCCCTCTTCCGTATGCCGGGGAAAGCTCACTCGCGCTGCGAACCACCGGGTCAGCACAACGGCGACCCAGGGCGGCGAGAGAACCGTCCGAATCCGGCCTGCAAGGCCATCGTCGGCGCGATCCGGCGGGGTTTATTGGCACCCTTGCCGCATCGGCGCAAGTCCACTATCGCCGCATTCTAAAGAGCAGGGGATAGTCCTTTCGCCTCAATAAGCAGGCACGGATCAAGAGGTTGAGCGCGCGTGGCCGAAGACCGTCCAGCTTGTGTCAGGATCGCGCTCTTTGAGCCCGATATTCCTCAAAATACCGGGACGATTCTGCGCCTGTGCGCCTGCCTTGGGGTCGAGGCCCATTTGATCGAACCGGCCGGCTTCCCCATCACCGACCGCGCCTTCCGCCGTGCCGGGTTGGATTATCTCGACCGGGTGCGGATCGTGCGCCACGAATCATGGACGGCCTTCGACTCATGGCGGCGGGCCGAAGCGATGAAAATAGCGCTGTTCACGACCAAAGGCGCCCGCCCCTATCTGGAACACCGTTTCGGCGAGCGGGACATTCTGCTGTTCGGGCGCGAATCCGCGGGCGTCCCCGACCCAGTTCATGAGGCGGCGGATTCTCGCCTCATCATCCCGATGCAGCCCGGCTTGCGCTCGATCAATGTCGCAATGGCCGTCGCGATGGCAGTTGGCGAGGCGTTGAGACAGTCGCCTGCTAAGGTTTCACCATGACCTCGCCCCTGCCAGATCCCGCCATCCTCGACCAGCGCAAGGCGAAGGCGCGTGCGTGGTTCGAAAATTTGCGCGACGAGATTTGCGGCGCGCTTGAAAAGCTCGAAGACGATCTGCCGAAAGTTGCACCGCATGGCGGCGATGCGCCCGGCCGCTTCGTGCGAACGCCTTGGCAGCGCACGGATCATTCCGGCAATCCGGGTGGTGGTGGCGTCATGTCACTCATCAAAGGCCGTGTGTTCGAGAAGGCGGGCGTGCATTGCTCGACCGTCCATGGCGAATTCGCGCCCGAATTTCGTAAAGACATTCCCGGCGCCGCGGACGATCCGCGCTTTTGGGCATCGGGCATTTCGCTGATCGCGCATCCGCGCAATCCGAACGTGCCCGCGGTTCACATGAACACGCGCTTTGTCGTGACGACGAAAGCATGGTTCGGCGGCGGCGCGGACCTCACGCCCGTGCTCGATGCGCGGCGCAATCAAGATGATTCCGACACAAAGGATTTCCACGCCGCGATGAAAACAGCGTGCGACGCACACGCGGCAATCGCGCCCTACGACAAGTTCAAGAACTGGTGCGACGAGTATTTCCACCTGAAGCACCGCAAGGAACCGCGCGGCGTCGGCGGCATCTTCTATGATTGGCTCGACAGCGGTGAATGGGACAAGGACTTCGCATTCACCCGCGAAGTCGGGGCAGCATTTGCGAAAATCTATCCGGCGCTGGTGCGAAAGAACTTCGCAATGCGCTACACCGACTCGCAACGCGAGGAGCAGCTCGTGCGGCGCGGCCGTTATGTGGAATTCAATCTGCTCTACGATCGCGGCACGATTTTCGGGCTTCGTACCGGCGGCAATGTCGACTCGATCCTGTCGTCGCTGCCGCCTGTGGTGAAATGGCCGTGAGGTCAGCGCGCGGCAAGATCGGCCGGTGAAATCAGCACGCCGAAAGCTTCGCACCAGATCACGACACTCGGATAGTCCTTCAGGTTCACACCGGCCGGGATCGGATAGCGCTGGCTTCCCTTGAACGCGCGTAAGCCGCCAAGATCAATGTACTTCGCGTTTGTCACGTCGGCTTTGCCACGCACGCTGGCCTTAGGCACGAGATAGACGTGATAGGCAGGCCCCGGCCCGACCTCGAAGTCGGATTCGAGGAACACGGTTTTCTCGTACACACTCACTTTGCCCTTCCCGTAGTGAACGGGATCGGACGGGTTGGCGTGGATAAAAGTTCCGGTCGCGACAACCGGAGAGCGATCCGCTTCCAGAAGTTGCTCGACCGCGGGCGGCGGCGGAAACACGAACGGAAAGAAGAAGAATCCGAGCGCAACGCCGAATCCCGTTCCGAGGATTCCGCCGAGCAAAAATACCGCGATCGTCTTCCAGATACCGCGCATCGATTTTTCCCCCGCTTAGTTCGAAAGACTAATACGCGAGGCCGAAAAAGTCAGTGCTGTGCTCAGGGCCTGACGCAATCGTGACCGAAATTTGTCAATGGAACCAAATCGTTGCGTATCTGCAACGGCACTCTGTGAATGTCGTTTTTGAACCCGGTTCCGTCTGGACTTGAAGGCGCGCCGCTGGAATACGGCGTCTTCAACTTACGGTTTTCAGCTCAAGAAGACCTCAAACAGGAGGCCTCATGCGTCAGGCACGTTCCATCCTTCTCGCCGCCGCAGCCATGGCTGTCGCATTCGCTCACACCGCGTCCGCTGCCGACCTTGGCGCACGCAAGCCAATCTATAAGGCGCCCCCGATGGTGGTTGCCGAAT
>CAMBBO010000030.1 GCA_945862935.1 Pseudorhodoplanes sinuspersici
TCATCTTCTGGATCAACATTCCGCTTGGCGCTGCCGCGATGCTGATGACGACGCGTGCATTGAAAAAGCTGCCGCGAAATGAGCGGCCCCATAAGCTCGACTTTCTCGGCGCAGCCTTGATGATGACTGCTTCGGTGACGCTGATGCTCGCGCTGAGCTGGGGCGGCATACGATTCCCATGGATCTCGGCACCGATCGGCGGGCTGGTTGGCATCTCGATCCTGCTCTGGGCTTTGTTCGCATGGCGGCTGACCGTTGCAGCGGAGCCGTTTCTGCCGATCGCGATCCTGGGCAATGCGATTGTTCGTTGCGCGACGCTGGTCGGCGCCTGCGGCATGGGCGCGCTGGTCGGCCTGACCATCTTCGTCCCGCTCTATTTCGAGGTCGTGCATCATCTGTCGGCGAGCCAGTCCGGGCTTGCGCTGATCCCGCTGATGGCCGCCGTCGTCACGATGGCGATGACGACGGGACGCCTGATCATGCACATGGAGAATTACAAGCGGATGCCGGTGCTGGGGTTTACCGTTGCGATCTTGAGTTGCTTCAGCCTTTCGGTGTGGCCAAGCCAAATGCCGATCGCGCTGATGCTCGTGCTGCTTGCCCTGATTGGTGGCGGTATCGGCACGGCCTTCCCGGTTTCGATTGTGTCGCTACAGAACGCAGTCTCGCGCTCGCAAATGGGGACGGCGACCGGGGCGATGAATTTCTTCCGCTCGCTCGCGTCGGCGCTCGTGGTGGCGCTGTTCGGCGCAATCGTGCTGGGCGGCGCAGGTGGCTCCGGCATTTCCGTCGAGTCTCTGGCGCGAAGCGCGCCCGGCGTCGATTTTGCGTCGGTGTTCCGGTTTGTCTTTCTGGCTGCAGGTCTTGTGCTTTGCTTCGGTCTTGCCTTCACGATTGCGATGGAGCAAAAGCCGCTGCGCGGACCTGCTGCGAAAGAGCAAAACACGCCCGACGCGCCGGGCGCTCCCGTCCCGCCCGCGGAATAACGATTAGAATTTGCGCAACGCTGCGAGGCCTTGCGCTAGCGCACCCTGCATCAGCATGACGTCGGCCGAATAGGCGAGGCAGCGATAGCCCTTGTCGTAGAATTCGCGCGCTGCTGCTTCGTTCGCTGCCATATAGGCTGCGGTCTTGCCGTGCTTCTTGCATGCAGTGGCGATTGCGGCGACGGCCGACACGAAGCGTGGATCACCAAACTGTGCAGGGATGCCCATGAAGCTCGTCAAATCGAAATGACCGAGCCACACGACGTCGACGCCCTCGGTCGCAGCGATCGCGTCGACATTCTCGATGCCCTTTGGCGTTTCCGCCATGCAGATGACGAGCGTGCGCTCGTTCGCGAGCTTTTGCTTTTCCGTGACCGGAAGTGCCGAATAGCTGTCATGCGGCATCACATTGAATGCCGACCCGCGCCGCCCTGCGGTTGGGTAGCGTGTGCAGGATACGATGTGGCGTGCGACTTCTGCGGTCTCGACCATCGGCACCATGATGCCCATCGCACCGACATCGAGCGCACGCGCGATGAAGTGATAGTCCGGTCCCGGCACGCGAACGAGCGGAACGATGTCCGCACCGCGGCAGTATTGCACCTGTTCCTTGATCGTTTCGAACGAGGCGCCGGAATGCTCCATATCATACAGAACGAAATCCGCGCCCGCCGCCTTGCAGATCGCAGGATACCCCGGCGTGAAGAATTCGAACGCCACCGTCCCGAAAGCATTTTCGCCCTTGGCGAGCTTGGTCTTGACGGGATTGGGGAGCATGTCGTCGATCCGTTACAGCGCCGCGAAGCCGGCGAGCTTCTTTTTCAGCACGGCGTCGTTCAGTACCTCGCGATTGACCACAGTTTTAGGCGACTGGCCCTTGCGGATGGCGAGAGCCGCATCGACGCATGATGCGCCAATGCCGGCGTAGCACTGGTCGGTGTGGCAGAGCGCGTGCGGCGCAAGGACGACGTTGTCGAGCTTCAGGATCGGATCGTCGGCCATCGGTGGTTCGGGATCGAACACGTCGAGACCGGCACCTGCGATGCGCTTCTCCTGTAAGGCCTTGGTGAGCGCCTTCTGATCGACAATCGGCCCACGCGCGGTGTTGATGAGGAACGCCGTGGGTTTCATCATCGCGATGCGCTGTGCATTTACCAGATGATGCGTCTTGTCGCTCAATGGCACATGCAGCGAGATGAAGTCGCTGACACGAAAGACTTCGTCGAGATCGACCAGGCGCACGCCGAGTTCGCGCGCGAGCGCAGGATCGGCGTAGGGGTCGTGCGCGACGATATTCATGTCGAACGGCTTTGCCATGCGGATCGTTTCGGCGCCGATATTGCCGATGCCCACAAGGCCGAACGTACGTCCCACAAGCCCGACGCCCATGTATTCACTTTTTATCGCGAAACCGGCGGGTCCCATGCGGCTGATGCGATCCTTGTCGAACATGCGTCCGGTGAGCGCGAGCAGGAAAGCCATCACCGAAACGGCGACAGGACGGCGCACACCGTCTGGCGTGATCGCGAGCGCGATGTGATTTTTAGTGCAGGATTCGACATCGACGGTGTCGTAGCCTACGCCGAAGCGCGCAATCAGCGACAGGCGGCGCGAGGGATGCACGCTCTCCGCCTTGAACCGTGCGCCGAGCAGCATCAGCGCATCGAGATCGGCAACGTCCGCAGCGCTGACGATCCCGCTATTCGTGAGGTTGACGAGTTCGATTTTCGGGTCGGATTGCAGAGGAGCAAGATCGACAACCGGATAAGTCGGCGATCCGTCTGGACGCGTGAACCCGCTTTCGAAACCGATCCGAAATTTTGACATGACATCCCCGGCAGTGAAGGCGGGCGCATTCTGCGCGAAAGCACCCGCCTTGCGCTAGGGGCGTCACGCGATGGGACAGAGCGGTTAATTTCCGTGCCGTGCTGGCACAGAATTCATGGCACCTGCCTTGCACCTCGATTGCCAAGCCGGTAACGGCGCAAGGACAAGAACCATGTCGGACAAGGAAAAGCCGCGCTTGTTGACCGCAATCACGCGCCGGGTGAAAGCGCGCTTTGCGACACGCCGCGCCATTGCGCTGATGCTGTTGTTCGCTGCAATCGAGATTGGCGGGCTGATCGTTGCTTGGACGGCATTCGCAGGCAGCGGATATGGCGTGCGAAACACCGTGTGCGTCGGCGGCTATTCGTCAGCCGCGTGCTCAACCAACTGGCGTTATCGCGACGATTACGGCGTGACTCCGGCGCGCATTGCGCCCGATCCTCACGAGGAAGCGGCGGCGCTCGAACGCGACCGCAAATGGGTGGCGCGATGCCGTCCGGTTGTACGTGCCGACCGCTTTGGCGTGAACCGTTATGTCTATGCGGCGCCGGGCTGCGAGTTCGGCCGCGCCGACTGACAAAAAAGAATGGCCCCGCTCCGGGTGGAGCAGGGCCAGTTACAAAGAGAACGCCTCGAAACGAGACGATTATAGCGCGCCTTCTCTTGTCATACAAATATGCTATAGGAAAAAAATCAGATTATTCGAAGGCGTTCAATTATCTGTAATAACTATAGTTTCTAGAATTTATCCACACGTCCGTGTTTTGTCGTCCGCGAAAATAGGAAAATGATCCTTGACAGCGTGACGCTGCCCGGGTAGGGTCCTGACACACTCCACAAATGCGCTTTCGGGGGCCACCAACGGCCCCCGCGTCATTTCAGGACAATCATGCCAGCCCCTTCGCCCGCGATCGTCGCGCTTGCGCGGCGGCTCTACGTTGATGGTGTGCCCATCGCGGCCATTCTCGACGAGACGAAGCTTTCGACCGACATGCTGTACCGCTGTCTCGATGGGACGATCCCGACGGACGGAGAGCGGTTGCCAAAGCTGCCGCGCCGCAAGGACATTCTCGGTGTCCGCCGCAAGCCCGCGAGGGTCAATCGGGCCTCGCTGGTCAGTAGGCTCTGGAGCACCGCGGAACGGCAGGTGCGCGACATCGAGGTCAGATTGCATTTGAACCAGCAGGAGCCGTCCGAACGCGAGCGCGATGCGCGCGTGCTGTCGGTGCTGGTCAAGACGCTGCGTGAACTCGCAGCTTTCGATGAAGAACACGGGGAGACGAACACGGATGTGAATGCAGCCGATGACGATTTCCCACGAGATGCCGACGAATTGCGCCGGGAACTTGCGCGCAAGCCCTGTGCTCGCCGAACTCTCGTTCCCGGCGATGGAGCTTTACGCCATGCCGGCCGCGACTGCGACACTTCTGGAAGACAGCGCGGTCAATATCGACGAATGGATCGCGCAGGAAGTCGAGCAGGTGTTTGCGCAGCAGGAAGGTGCAGCTTTCGTGAACGGCGAGGGCGCCGCGCAGCCGAAGGGCTTTCTCAAATACACCACAGTCGCGAACGCGTCCTGGGAATGGGCCAAGATCGGTTACGTCGCGACCGGCGAAGCTGGTGCGTTCCCGGACGAAGATCCTTCCGACGTGCTGATCGATCTCGTCTATGCACTGAAAGCTGGCTATCGCCAGAACGGCAGCTTTGTAATGAACCGCAAGACGCAGTCCGCGATCCGCAAGTTCAAGGACGAGTCGGGCGGTTATCTGTGGCAGCCGCCGTCGGGCGCTGATGGCCGTGCGACACTGATGAGCTTCCCGGTGGTCGAAGCCGAGGACATGCCCGATGTTGCTGCCAACAGCTATTCGGTCGCGTTCGGCGATTTCAACCGCGGCTATCTCGTTGTCGATCGCCAGGGCGTGCGCGTGCTGCGCGATCCGTATTCCGCAAAGCCTTACATCCTGTTCTACACCACGAAGCGTGTCGGCGGTGGCGTGCAGGATTTCGACGCGATCAAGTTGCTGAAATTCGCGGCGTCGTAACGAAAGCATACGAGCGCCGCCCGTGCGAATGGACGGCGCTTGTCACCTCATTGCACAAGAGGACTGTCGAGTTTTCTTGCGGTTTCGATGATCCAGTTTCGATGCAGCGACAGTGGCGTGACCCCGGTCATGCCGCCGCATCCTTCGGACAAATTCGGTCCGGTGGACCAGCTTATGATTCCGACGATGCTAAGTTTGCCGGCGGTTTCGGAAAATGCCGGTCCGCCGGAATCGCCGGTGCAGCCGCCAAGTCCCGCGCGTTCGCCGCCGGTTGCGGGATCGACCAGGCGGATCTGCAGGTTGCCCGGCTTTCCGGTCGCGATCATCAAAGCCGCGCGTGGTGTACCGATGCCGGTCTCGGCCCCGTAAGCGGTGGTGCCATAACCCGCGATCAGGAAACGATCGCCGGGCGATACGGTGCGCGCTTCCGCGAGCGGAACAGTTTGAATATCCGCGGGCAGGGGCGTGGCGAGTTTGAGCAATGCCACATCGGCGGTGACGCGGCCGGCGGCGTATTCTTTTGGATTATAGCGCGGGTTCACGACAACGCTCTGGATTGCAATGCCCGGCGGCTTTTTGTCCGCAGTGAGAACGCGATAATCCGCAGCAGGGGCGACGCAATGCCCGGCCGTAAGCAAGAGATCGCGCGTCAGCGCGGTTGCGGAACATAAGCTGCCGCGCGTCGAGACGATCATCACGATATGACGCGTCGCGGTTGCGCGCGACGAATCCGGGCCGCCGACGATCGCGGCTGCGGGCAAAGCGAAGAAGGACAGCACTAGCGAGGCAAGGATCATAGGGCGCATGCGCCGATGAGACCATTCGCACGGCTTTTGTCAACGTGTGCGTAGTGCGCGCGGATTTTGGAGAGAATATGTCAGCCACGGTGACTACGCCGCCCGCGCTCGAGCCGGTTTCGCTCGACGAGGCAAAGGCCTTTCTGCGTGTCGAACATGATGACGATGATGACGTCATTGCCGCTCCGATCGCTGGATCGCGCATCCATGTGGAGGCGCAGACGCGGCGCGCACTGATCGCACAAACCTGGCGCATCGTGCGCGATTCGTGGCCGCAAGGAGGTGCTGTCTCCGTGATGACCGCGCCATTGCGCGAACTGATCGCCGCACGCGTCTATGGGGCGGACAATACGAGTGAAGAAATCACAATCGATGACTTTGGTGTGGATGCTTCATCCACTCCTGGTGTTCTGCTGGTGCCGCGTAGCGTGAAAGCGCCGGGACGCGCCACATCGGGCATCGAGCTCGATGTTGAAGTTGGCTACGGCGATGCTCCCGAGGATGTGCCGGAGCCGTTACGTCACGCGATCCAGCTTCTGGTTGCACATTGGTATGAGAACCGCGCGAGCCGCGACGCTGCGTTGCCTGCAAATGTCGCTGCTCTCATCGCGCCATACCGGGTGATGTCACTGTGACCGATCCCGGCTCCCTCGACAAACGGCTGATCCTCGAGGCTCCGGTAGAGACGCCGGATGGTGCGGGAGGTGTCGTGCGCGCCTATGAAGCTGTCGCAACACTTTGGGGTTCGATCGCGCCTGTATCGGCGCGCGCAAACGTCGAAGGCGATCAGGCGAGCGCGCTGATCACTCATCGTATTGTAATCCGAACGGGACCGGAACTCACCACGCAGCGGCGGTTGCGCAACGGCGGCCGCGTATTTCGGATCGCCGCGTTTCGCGACGCGGACGGAACCGGCCGTTTCATCGACATTTCGGCGCAGGAACGCGTTGGCTGACGCCGCGCAACAATCGGAACACATCATGGCTTCTTCTGCAGCGGCGTTGCGCGCCGCCATTCACGATGCATTGGTTGCCGACGGCACGCTGGTGTCGATGCTTGGCGGCCCGAAAATCTACGACGAGCCGCCGCGTACGGCGGCGTATCCCTACATCACATTGGGTGAGGCGCGGCTCAACGATTTCTCGACCGCGACGGAAGACGGCGACGAGCACCAGCTCACGCTGCACGCCTGGTCCCAGCAGGGCGGGCATCGCGAAGCACATCTGATCGCCGGCGCTCTGTTGCAGGCGCTCGATGACGCACCGCTTTCGGTCACCGGGCACACGCTGGTGAATTTGCGTTTTTCCGTCGCGGACATTCGCCGCGAATCCGACGGGCGCACTTACCACGCGATCGTGCGATTTCGCGCTGTGACCGAGCCGGATTGAATCACGAGGGAAATTTAAATGGCTGCCCAGAAAGGCAAAGACCTTCTCGTCAAGATCGAGGAGGACGAGGCATTCGTCACCATCGCAGGGCTGCGCTCGCGCAGGCTCGCGTTCAATGCCGAGACTGTCGACGTCACGCACGCGGAATCCGCAAATCGCTGGCGCGAATTGCTGGAAGGCGCGGGCGTCAAGCGCGCTTCGCTCGCGGGCCGCGGGCTGTTCAAGGATGCGTCCTCCGACACGCTTGTCCGGCAGACGTTTTTCGACGGGGCGGTGAAGAATTATCAGATCGTCATTCCAGATTTCGGGGTGATCCAGGGCGCATTTCAGATCACCAGTCTGGAATTCGCCGGGGAGCATAACGGTGAGGTGACATACGAGCTGTCACTCGAATCCGCGGGCGAACTGACCTTCGATCGTGGTCGATTCGATTCCGTTTTGGACGCCGTTTGGCGCCCATACGGTTGGATCTTGGGCGGTCGCCAAGTTACCGGCGCCATACGATATGTACGAGCAGGCGATCATCTTGTCGTTTTTTGTTGCGCGGCCCTTCGAAAAGGCAGCCCGGCTATTCAGCGTGAGCAGGGCATAAGGCTTGGCGCTCGGACATCTCCCCGCTACACCAAGCGTGTTTGTAGAGGGACTGACGAATGAATATCCGCGACGCCGTCGCCAGCCGTTTTTCCTGCCGGGCTTTTCTCCCCACACCAGTTCCTGAATCCACCATTCGCGATATCCTCGAACTTTCCGCGCGGGCACCATCGGGTTCGAATTTACAGCCCTGGTTCGTTCATGCTCTCGCGGGCGAGCGGCTTGCAGTGCTGAAGAAGCGCATCGAACCGCGCTACGGTGATTTGCCGCGCGGCGATGGCGCTGGCTACGAGGTGTTCCCCGGAAAATTGCATGAACCATATCGGACGAGGCGTTTCGACGTAGGTTTACAGCTCTATGAGTCGCTCGGCATTCCCTACGAGGATCGGGATGCGCGGCTGAAGCAATATGCGCGAAACCTTGTTTTCTTCGACGCGCCCGTCGCGCTCTTTTTTGTCATTGAGCGTTCGCTCAATCCTGCGCAATGGGCGGATCTTGGCATGTTTGTGCAAACAGTCATGCTCGCCGCCCGCGAACATGGTTTGCACACCTGCGCGCAACAGGCGTGGGTTCCGTGGTCCAAAAGTGTCGAAGATTTCCTGAAGCTACCTCCCGAGCAAATGTTGTTCTGTGGCATGGCTCTCGGCCACGCGGATGAATCGGCGTCGGAAAATCGCTGGCGCTCACCCCGCGCTCCGCTCGAAACCTGGGCGGATTTTTCCGGCTTCTAGGCTTGCCGCCTTTGCTCCACCACATTCTGTGTCATCATCATGGCTGGATTCGCTTTTAGCCGGAGCCTGAAATGCCCCATCGCGCTGTTGCTCTCGTTGCTGCGATCCTGCTTTGCACCAGCAACGCGCATGCAACTGCGCAGGACAATTGCCTGAATCGCGCCGAGCGGCATGCCGCGGTCGCCAGCAAACAGGTAATTCCGCTCGCGGCGGCGCTCCGCGTAGTGCATGGAAGGCGTGCCGAACTGGTCGACGCGCATCTTTGCCATGGCCCCCAAGGCCTCTACTACCTGCTGACACTGCTTCCGCGTGATGGCAAAGTACGGCGTGCGGCGGTTGACGCTGCGACCGGCAAGCTCGCCGAGGTCCGCTAAAGGGAGTTTCAGCTTTTGCGTCTCCTCGTCGTCGAGGACGATCCGGACCTCAACCGGCAACTCGCGACCGCCCTGACCGATGCCGGTTATGTGGTTGATCGCGCGTTCGACGGTGAGGAAGGGCATTACCTTGGCGAAACCGAGCCGTATGACGCGGTGATCCTCGATATCGGTTTGCCGAAGATGGATGGCATTTCGGTTCTGGAATCATGGCGCCGTGCGGGCCGGGCCATGCCCGTTCTGATGCTCACCGCGCGCGACCGCTGGAGCGACAAGGTGCAAGGCTTCGATGCCGGCGCTGACGATTATGTTCCAAAGCCGTTTGTTCTCGAGGAAGTTCTGGCGCGCGTCCGCGCGCTGCTTCGCCGTTCGGTCGGACATGCCAAGAGCGAATTCGTCTGCGGCACGGTTCGGCTCGATTCAAGGACTGGGCGCGTCACCGTCGAAGGCAATCCGGTTAAGCTGACCAGCCATGAATATCGATTATTGTCCTATCTCATGCACCATACCGGCCGCGTCGTCTCGCGCACCGAACTTGTCGAGCATCTCTACGATCAGGACTTCGACCGCGACAGCAATACGATCGAAGTGTTTGTCGGCCGCATCCGCAAAAAGCTCGGCGTGGACATCATCCAGACCGTGCGGGGCCTCGGCTATATCCTCTCCCCGCCGGACGACCCGCGCTGACGCATGCGCGCCAATTCTCTCGCCCTCCGGCTTTTCCTGTCCGCGACCGCCTGGACGATTGTGATCCTGATCGTAACGGGGATCGTGCTGTCGTCTCTTTATCGTCAGGCGGTGGAGCGATCGTTCGATCGTAGGCTTGGTGTCTATCTGCGCACGCTGGTCGCAGACGTCGCGGCACCTAACGACGCGCAGGATAAATTCCCCCAATCGGTCAGTGAGCCACTGTTCGAACTGCCGCTGTCTGGCTGGTACTGGCAGGTGACGCGGCTGGACATCACAACACCTGATATTCGCGCCTCACGTTCACTTTGGGATGGTGGACTTCCGCGGCTGCCAGATGCCGTTCAGGCGGCGATACCGGGAGCCTTGCGGCAGGGTTATGTTTCAGGCCCGGAAGACCAGCGGCTACGGCTGGTTGAGCGCGTTATCGATCTTGGCGACGAGGGGCGTTTTCTTGTTTCGGTCGCGGGCGATTCCGTCGAGATCGACGAGGAGACGCACGCATTCGACCGCGCGCTTGCGATCACATTCGGCATTCTTGCGCTGGTCCTGCTGCTGATCACCGCATTTCAGGTGCAGTTTGGTCTGGCGCCGCTCAAACGCATCTCGCAGGGACTGGCGGCGATCCGCGCCGGGCTTGCCGAGCGGCTGGAGGGCCGTTTCCCCGTCGAGATCGACCTCCTCGCGCGCGAGACGAATGCGCTGCTCGAAGCCAATCGCGAAATCGTCGAACGCGCGCGTACACATGTTGGCAATCTCGCACATGCGCTGAAGACGCCACTCTCCGTGATGGTCAATGAAGCAGCTTCGCGCGGCGATGATCCGCTGGCAGTAAAGGTTCGCGAACAGATCGACATCATGCGCGATCAGGTCACGCGGCATCTTGAACGCGCAAGGCTTGCCGCACGCATGACTGTCGTCGGTTCGATTACCGACGTTTACCCGGTGGTTCAGGCTCTCGCGCGCACGATGGAAAAGACCCATCACGACAAAGGGCTGGCGATCCGCGTGGATGCGCCGCATGACGCACTCTTCCTCGGTGAACGGCAGGATCTGGAAGAGATGGTTGGCAATCTCGTCGACAACGCCTGCAAGTGGGCACAGACGCGCGTCGCGATCGAGGTCTCGGCTGAAATGCCAGAACCGCAACGTCCGAGTCTGCGTATCGTTGTGGATGACGATGGGCGCGGCTTGACGCCGTCCGAACGTGAGCAGGTTGCCAGAAGAGGGCGGCGACTGGACGAGTCAAAGCCGGGTTCGGGCCTAGGGCTATCGATCGTGCTTGAGCTTGCGAGTCTCTATGGCGGGTCGCTCACGCTTGGCACGGCTCCGATTGGCGGCCTGCGCGCCGAACTGGTTTTGCCGGCGGCTTGAAGCCCAAACATCCGCCGCAATCGCCATCGCTAAGTAACGCCTCGTTCAGGGGCTGCGCGTAGAATCCGCCGCAGGCTCAGGGTAGGGCGCTTTCCATGCAGTTCGTGAAAGTTTTGGCCGTGGTCGCCTCGGGTGCGGCGCTTTCGGCGTGTGCCGGCGACCGCTTTGGCGATAGCGGCCCCTCCGGTCCGCGTGAAGCTGGCGGCACCGCAGCTGGCGCCATCGTCGGGGCGGTTATTGGCTCGCAATTCGGCGGCGGCACCGGCGAACGCATCGCCGCAGGTGTCGCGGGAGCTGCAATCGGCGGATTGATCGGAAATCGCATCGGCGCGGCCCTCGACGACGAGGATCGCCAGCGCGCCTACGCCGCTCAAATGGATGCTCTTGAGCGCGGCAATTCGGGAGCGCCGGTTGCCTGGGAAAACCCGGATTCCGGCAGGCGCGGCACGATCGTGCCCGGTCCAGCCTACGACCGGCGCGGAGCCAAGTGCCGCGAATTCACCCACACAATCTATATCGACGGGCGTCCGCAGATCGCGCGTGGTGCTGCTTGTCGCAATTCCGATGGAAGCTGGACGCCGCTCGCCTGAGTGCCGTCTTTCGGGGCGTCTGACCCCATCGCGCTAAACCCGGTGCCGCCAATAACGATAATTGTGCAAAAGACCTCGATAATCGGGGTTTTGCCGGGCCGTTAACCGTTTGAAGTTACTCGATTTCACAAGTTTTTAAGGGCCTTGTTCTTAACTCGCCATTCAATGCAGAACGCAGAATGGTGCGCTAATGGCCGACGGCCTGCCCGTTGAGCGATTGCGGGAATATCTTCGGGAGTTGAAGCCCGAGGCCCGCAATCTGCTCATCAAGGAGCTTGAACGCGGAGTGCTGCGCGGCGAAGCGACGCCAGGCGCGGAACTCGTGCTGCAGGAGCTCCGCCGGCTCGCGCGTGAGGCTGGCCGGCCGTCGTCGCGCGGCGGAAGTCTGTCGCGCCTGTTTTTCCAGCCGATCGAACCCTTCCTCGTCGACGATGTTGCAACCCACAGGCATCCCGGCCGGGTCGCGCGCGTAGCGCTTGAACCAATCTGGGAATGGATTTGCCGCGACCTTCTTCCGGGCGAAGCAAAGGCCGTGAACGAAGACGTCGCGCGCGCCATCAGCGGTGACGACAACGAGCGTGCCGCCGACCTTGCGCGCGCGTTTCAGGACCGTGTTGCTCTGCGCGCTCAAGAAGCATTCGATGCGGCTGGCTCAGACGAAAAGGCACTCCGAAGGCTTGCCGGGCAAATCGCAACTCCGCGCGGAATGGACGATGTTACGACGATTGTGAAGGTCCTCCAGTCGCAGGACGCGTTCGATTATTTCGCCGCGCAATTGCCCGAACACATCGCATCGCTCTGCGATGAAACACTGGATCGCACGCGCTCGCTGCTCGATGCTGTCCCCTCGAACGATGAGGCCACATTTCTCTCTGGCCTTTTGATCGTGATGAGCAGGCTCGCAGCGCCATGGCAACTCGTCCATATCGCGACTCGCAACGGTGGACATTCAGCGTCACAACTGGCTGAAGGCCGATATGGCGTCATCGTTTCGATCGTGCTGGCCGAAATCGAGCGGATGATTGGGGAATTGAAAGCGGAATTGCGCAGCGGCCGCGGACTTGCAGTCGGCGCACTTCTCAAATCGATCCACGATGCAATCCACGGACTGCGATCAGAAGTCGAATTGTCCGCGGAATCGCCGTGGGGCCGTCAGCTCGCCTCGCTTCGTACCGGCATTTCCGATCTCTTGAAGGATGAGATCGAATCGATGCCGGGGCGCGTCCGGCGGCTTTTGCGCCCGCGCGAAATCCAGGACATTGCGCCGGAGTCGATGGTCGACCGCGTCGATGCGACCGATTGCGAGGCGCTCGTTGCCTTCGTTGACACGTCCCGGCCTTATGCAGAGGAACTTGCCATCGCCGAAATGACGCAGCGGGCGTGGGCGGAACTGTCGGAATATCTCCAAGCCATCGTGGAGCCATTGTCACAAGCGCTTGGTTCGGCGGGCGACAGCGACTGCAATTTCCGCCAGTCGCAGTTCGATGTGGCGCTTCGGCTATCCGCTATCGTTTTCGGGCAGGACCAAGCCGACAAGGTCGCAGGCGGCCTTGTCCAGGAGGCCGCGCGCAAAGTCTCAAACGGCTGATGCACGACGCTTTTTCGTCATAGTTGCGATCCCCCCGCGCCCGTGGTGTAAGGCCCGCAAGCCATCATTCGTGGCAGTTTGAAAGCGTGCGGACGTCTCCATGGCGCTTTGGTTTGTGCTCGCACTGATGACCATGACGGCGGTATTCGCCGTCTTGTGGCCGTTGTCGAGGACGCGTTCGGCAACATCCGGCAGTGACGTCGCGGTCTATCGCGATCAGCTCGAAGAAGTCGAACGTGACCGGGTGGC
Organism: Pseudorhodoplanes sinuspersici; assembly: GCA_945862935.1. Classification (GTDB taxonomy): domain Bacteria; phylum Pseudomonadota; class Alphaproteobacteria; order Rhizobiales; family Xanthobacteraceae; genus Pseudorhodoplanes; species Pseudorhodoplanes sinuspersici_A. The sequence continues at coordinate 13,225 of CAMBBO010000030.1, forward strand.
GGGCTTGATTGCCGCACCTGAGGCAGAGGCTGCGCGCGTGGAAGTTGCGCGCAGGCTGATCGCGGCAGCGGATACTCCGGAAGCAAAGCTCAACCCGAGTCTTCGTCGCCGGCGGATGACAGCGGTTGCCGCTATCGGCATATTTCCGCTCGCTGCACTTGCACTCTATCTCGCTCTCGGTTCGCCACTTCAGCCGGGCAGCCCGGTATCGGCGCGCGCGACGATCCCGTTACAACAGCAGTCAATCGAAAGCATGATCGCGCAAGTCGAGGCGCATCTTGAAAAGAACCCTGAGGATGGACGGGGCTGGGAAGTGCTCGCGCCCGCCTATCTGCGGACTGGGCGTTACGATGACGCGGTGAAAGCGGTGCGTAATGCAATTCGCATTCTTGGATCGACGCCTTCGCGCGAAGCCGATCTTGGCGAAGCTTTGACCGCAGCCGCGAACGGCATCGTGACAGCAGAAGCCAAGGCAGCGTTAGAGCGCGGCGCAACCGACGCTGGGCAAGAGAAGGCTCAGTATTTCCTGGGTCTCGCCGCTGAGCAGGACGGAAAATCCTCGGAAGCTATCTCGATCTGGCGACGGCAGCTTGAGCGTGCGGGCCCTGACGCGCCGTGGCGCCCATTGCTGGTGCAATCACTGTCCCGGCTCGATCCGAAAGCTGTGCCGCCCGGTCCGACTCTGGATGACATCGCGGCCGCGCAGTCGCTGAGTGCGGAACAGCGCAATGAGATGATCGCCGGAATGGTAGGGCGTCTTGCTGCGCGCCTGAAGGACGACGCTACAGATTTCGATGGATGGCTCAGGCTAATTCGCGCCTATATGGTGCTCGGGGATCGGGACAAGGCGCGGGCAACGATTGTCAATGCGCGGAGCGCGTTTCCCGGCGACAGCGAAAAGCGGCAGCGTATTGACAATCTGGCACGCAGCCTCGGACTTGACGGCTAAGGCACAATGACACGCAAGCAGCGCCGATTGATCCTGATTGGTTCGTGCCTTGCGGTGCTCGGTGTAGCAGTCGCGCTCATTCTCGGTGCGCTTAAAGACTCAATCGTATTTTTCAATTCGCCGACCGACGTGGTGGAAAAGCACATCAAGCCCGGCACGCGAATTCGGCTCGGCGGACTTGTGCAGACCGGAAGTTTTGCACGGCAGGATCTTGATGCCCGTTTCGATGTGACCGATGGCAAGACTTCGATCAAGGTGAGTTATCGCGGAATTCTTCCAGACCTGTTTCGCGAAGGGCAGGGCGTTGTCACTGAAGGTGCACTCGATGCCAATGGCTCTTTCGTTGCCGACACCGTGCTTGCAAAGCACGACGAGACATACATGCCCAAGGAAGTGGCCGACGCGCTGAAGAAACAAGGGCATTGGAAAGACGATTACGGCAAGACGCCTGGAAGCGAGGGTCGCAAGCCGTGATAGCCGAGATCGGACACTACGCGCTTGTTCTGGCACTTGGACTTGCCGTCATTCAGGCTGTGGTGCCGGTCATCGGTGCGCGCCTGAACGATCCGACATTAATGGCAGTAGCTGAGCCTGTTGCGATCGCTCAATTCGGATTTGTCGCGCTCTCGTTTGCGGCTTTGACCGCCAGTTATGTTTCTTCAGATTTTTCCGTCGCTAATGTTGTGATTAATTCGCATTCGACGATGCCGCTGATTTATAAATTCACCAGCGTTTGGGGCAATCACGAAGGCTCCATGCTGCTGTGGGTGTTGATCCTCACGCTATTTGGCGCGCTTGTCGCCCTGTTCAGCGCCAATCTTCCTGCAATGTTACGCGCGGATGCGCTGGGAATTCAGGCTCTAATCGCGCTCGCTTTTCATCTTTTTATTCTTGTGACGTCCAACCCCTTTGCGCGCCTGCAAGAGCCTCCGTTTGAGGGTCGTGACCTCAATCCAGTCTTGCAGGATTTCGGCCTCGCGGTTCATCCCCCATTTCTCTATCTCGGCTATGTCGGGTTCTCGGTGACGTTTTCGTTCGCCGTCGCCGCGTTGATCGAAGGGCGGATCGACGCGGCCTGGGCACGCTGGGTCCGGCCTTGGGCGCTTGCGGCATGGATGGCGCTGACGCTTGGCATCGCGATGGGTTCGTACTGGGCTTATTACGAACTCGGATGGGGCGGCTGGTGGTTCTGGGATCCGGTCGAGAATGCTTCGCTGATGCCGTGGCTTGCCGGAACGGCGCTGCTGCATTCGGCCGTGGTGATGGAAAAGCGTAACGCGCTGAAGGTCTGGACGATCCTGCTCGCCATCCTCGCGTTTTCGCTTTCGCTGATCGGCACGTTCCTCGTGCGCTCGGGCGTGCTTACTTCGGTTCATGCTTTTGCAACCGATCCCACGCGCGGCGTCTTCATTCTCGGCATTCTCGTCTTCTTCATCGGCGGTGCGCTGTCGCTCTACGCGTGGCGCGCGCCGGCGCTGAAACAGGGTGGTTTGTTCGCTCCGATTTCCCGCGAAGGGGCGCTCGTATTCAATAATCTATTTTTGACGACCGTTTGCGCCACGATATTTGTCGGTACGCTTTATCCACTGGCGCTCGAAGCCATAACGGCGGAGAAAATTTCGGTCGGCGCGCCATTTTTTAATGCCACCGTCGGCGTGTTGGCAATTCCGTTGCTTTTCGCCGTGCCTTTCGGGCCGTTGCTCGCGTGGAAGCGCGGCGATTTGCTGGGGGCAGCGCAACGCCTGATCGCTGCCTTCGGGATTTCACTCGTTGTCATCGTGGCTGCCTTTGCTTTCTTTGGCGCAAAGGGCGTTCTTGCGCCTGCGGCAATAGGGCTTGCCGTGTTCATTATGATTGGTGCGCTGACCGATATTGCGGAGCGAACGCAGGTCATCAATCAACCTTCGAACGCGTTCCGGCGCGCGGCCGGTCTGCCGCGAGGAGCGTGGGGAACGGCTGTCGCGCATCTCGGAGTGGGCATCGCGCTGTTAGGTATCGTGTGTGAAAGCAATTTTGGATCGGAGCATATTGCGTCGGTCAAGCCGTCTCAGACAGTAGCTCTTGCTGGATACGATCTGACTTTTGAAGGTGCTGTTCCGAGACAAGGTCCGAATTACCGCGAGCTTGTCGCGAAATTCACCATACGCCGGGATGGGCAGATCGTCGGTGTCATGGAGCCGACCAAACGCAGCTTTGCTGCGCGCGCGGCATCGACGACGGAAGCCGCATTGATGGCGCGTGGCGTCAGTCAGCTTTATCTTTCGCTTGGCGAACCCGGCACCGATGGTTCGATTGTCGTTCGCGCTTATTACAAGCCGTTGGTTCTACTCATCTGGCTCGGAGCAATCGTCATGTTCGCCGGTGGCGCGTTGTCGTTGTCGGATCGAAGATTGCGGGTCGGTGCGCCGAAACCGTCACGATCGTCAATTTTGCAGTCTGCGAAATGACAATGCGCGCGCGGAGCCAGGTGAGAACATCGTTCCTGACGGCGCTGGTTGTTGCAATGTTGTCTATCGGACCCACCTTCGCGGTGCAGCCCGACGAAATGCTGACCGATCCCGCATTGGAAGCCCGTGCGCGAGTTCTCTCTCGTGAATTGCGCTGCATGGTCTGCCAGAACCAGTCGATCGACGATTCCGACGCGCCGCTGGCGAAGGATCTTCGCCTGCTGGTGCGCGAGCAACTGAAGGGAGGGAGTACCGACCAGCAAGTGCTCGATTTTCTTGTCGCCCGTTACGGGGAGTTTGTGTTGCTCAATCCTCGCGTCACCGCACATTCGGTGCTGCTGTGGGTAATTCCGTTCGGTATTCTCGTTTTTGGCGCTGCCGCTATCGTCTTGGTGACTCGCAGACGCGGGTCTCTGGCGCATGATTCAAGGAATAATCTGGAGCGACTGACCGCGAATGAGCAACAGCGCATCAATGCGCTGCTGGATGCGTCCGATAGGAACTCCTAAGCTATTGCAGCAACAGAGAAAAATAATCTTTCCCATTCTTACCAAGAATTAATCCCGCCGTCAGAATGCAGTAATGCGGGCGCCCCCATCTTAGCCTTCGACAGGTGCCGCCAGCGCACCACGAAGACAGATGGAGAGACCTGATGAACCCCGTTGAACAATCCAATCGAAAGGCTGGCAGCCGCTTTTCTGCGCGCCGGCTTGTCCTGCTCGGTACGACGATCCTCAGCCTCGGCGCTGCGGCACTCGTTGTCTCCCCCACCGTTTCCAGCAATTTCGCGCTCGCGCAAAACGTGACGCAGCAGGCCCAGTCGGTCGCGCGTCCCACGGGCTTTGCCGACATTGTCGACACCATCAAGCCCGCTGTGATCTCGGTCCGCGTGCAGATCGGAAAGTCCGATGCAACGCTTTCGTCGAACGAGGAGAGCAACAATCCGTTCCCGCCCGGATCTCCGATGGAGCGCTTCTTCCGCCGCTTTGGCGGACAGGGCGGTGACATGCCCCAGTTCGGTGGCCGTCAGCAGCGCGGGCCTGTGACCGGACAAGGCTCGGGCTTCTTTATCTCCGCCGATGGTTTTGCCGTGACCAATAATCACGTGGTCGAGAATGCCGACAAGGTCGAAATCAAGACTGACGACGGCAAAAGCTATACGGCCAAGGTGGTCGGCACCGATCCGCGCACCGATCTCGCGCTGATCAAGGTCGATGGGCGTACCGATTTCCCGTTTGCAAAACTCGGCACCACTGCGCCGCGTATCGGTGACTGGGTTCTCGCCGTCGGTAATCCGTTCGGGCTCGGTGGAACGGTGACCGCGGGTATCGTCTCGGCACGGGGCCGCGACATTGGTGCAGGTCCCTATGACGACTTCCTGCAGATCGATGCTCCGGTGAACAAAGGAAATTCCGGCGGTCCGACCTTCAATGTGGACGGACAGGTGGTCGGTGTGAATACGGCGATCTATTCGCCGTCCGGCGGTTCGGTCGGAATCGCGTTCGCAATTCCTGCAGCGACCGTCGAGACAGTTATTGCGCAGCTGAAGGAACATGGCTCCGTCACCCGCGGGTGGATCGGTGTGCAAATCCAGCCGGTGACGCAGGACATCGCCGACAGCCTCGGTCTGAAGAGCACGCAAGGCGCTCTTGTGGCCGAACCGCAATCCGGCAGCCCCGCCGCGAAGGCGGGCGTCGAGTCAGGCGACGTTATCGCCAAGGTCAACGGCAAAGACGTGAAGGACGCTCGCGACCTCGCCAAGATGATCGCGTCGATGTCGCCGAATGCTTCGGTCAAGCTCGATATCGTGCGCAAAGGTGCGACCAAGACCCTGACCGTCACGCTTGGCGAACTGCCAAAGACTCGCGAGGCGCGCGCCGATACCGGCGACAGTGAAGAGGGCGCCAATATCGGTCGCCTTGGCCTGACCCTCGCGCCCGATGATCGCTCTTCCGGCAAGGACGGCGTCGTTGTCGCCGAAGTCGATCCGCGCGGAGTTGCTGCGGATCACGGCGTCAAGTCAGGCGACGTGATCCTTGAGGTGGCGGGCAAATCCGTCTCCTCGCCTGCCGACGTGCGCCGGGCCGTTGCCGATGCGCGTACCGGCGGCAAACGGACCGTGTTGATGCGGGTCAAGTCCGGCGACAACTCGCGCTTTGTCGCGTTGCCGCTCGGACGCGCCTGATCGAGTTGGGGAGTGCCGCCGGCATCC
>CAMBBO010000031.1 GCA_945862935.1 Pseudorhodoplanes sinuspersici
GTTAGCCTCTGCCATCGATACATCGGCCAAGGATTATCGCAATAACGCGGGGCTCTGGCAGGGCCTTGCCGATGAATTGCGCCAGCGCCGCGAGCAGGCAGCTCTTGGCGGCAGCGAGACATCGCGCGCACGGCACACGTCGCGCGGAAAACTTCTCCCGCGCGACCGCGTGATGGCATTGATCGATCCGGGCTCGCCGTTTCTCGAAATGTCGCCGCTTGCAGCGTTCGGTCTATATGACGACGCGATCCATGCCGCGGGCGTCATCACCGGCATCGGGCGCATCGAAGGCCGCGAATGCGTGATCGTATGCAACGACGCGACGATCAAGGGCGGCACTTATTATCCGATGACCGTGAAGAAGCATGTCCGCGCGCAGGAGATTGCGCGCGAGAACAGGCTGCCGTGCATCTATCTCGTCGACTCCGGCGGCGCGAACCTGCCGCAATGGCCGGAAGTTTTCCCCGACCGCGATCATTTCGGCCGCATCTTCTACAATCAGGCGACGATGTCCGCGCAGGGCATTCCGCAGATCGCCTGCGTGATGGGCTCGTGCACCGCGGGCGGCGCTTACGTTCCCGCGATGTCGGACGAGACGATCATTGTAGCGAAACAAGGCACGATCTTTCTTGGCGGCCCGCCTTTGGTGAAGGCCGCGACCGGCGAAGTGGTGTCCGCTGAGGATCTTGGCGGCGCAGACGTTCATGCGCGCAAATCGGGTGTGGCGGATCATTACGCCACCGACGACAATCACGCGCTCAACATCGTGCGCCGCATCGTCGCCAACCTGAACACCAAGAAGCAGATCGACATTCCGGTTATTGCCTCGCGCGAGCCGAAATATTCCGCTGCCGATCTCGACGGCCTTGTGCCGGTTGACCTGAAGAAGCAATACGACGTGCGCGAAGTGATTGCGCGGCTTGTCGATGCGTCTGAGTTCGACGAATTCAAGAAGCTTTACGGCACGACGATTGTGACCGGCTTCGCGCATCTGTACGGCATGCCGGTCGGCATCGTCGCCAATCAGGGCATTCTCTATTCGGAGAGCGCGCTCAAAGCCGCGCACTTCATCGAATTGTGCTGCCAGCGAAAAGTGCCGCTTTTGTTTTTGCAGAACATCGTCGGCTTCATGGTCGGGCGCGATTACGAGGCGGGCGGCATCGCCAAGGACGGCGCGAAGATGGTCACGGCTGTCTCCTGCGCCAATGTGCCGAAGATCACGCTCATCATCGGCGGCTCTTATGGCGCTGGCAATTACGGCATGTGCGGCCGCGCCTTCGGCCCGCGCTTTCTCTACTCGTGGCCGAATGCGCGCATCTCGGTGATGGGCGGCGAGCAGGCGGCGTCGGTGCTGGCAACCGTCAAGCGCGACAATATCGAAGGTGCAGGCAAGAAATGGTCGGAGATCGAGGAGGCGGAATTCAAGCAGCCGATCCTCGATGCGTTCGAGCGCGAAGGTTCGCCCTATTACGCGACCGCGCGGCTGTGGGATGATGGAATTATTCTGCCGAGCGAAACGCGGCGCGTGCTCGCGCTGTCATTTGCTGCGTGCCTGAATACGCCGATTGAAGAGACGAAGTTCGGCGTGTTCAGGATGTGAATGTTCCGCAATCTCGACTTGTTCGTTTCGGATAACACGACATAGAATGCTTGGTCTTTGGGGAAACAAGATCATGGGCAAAATCATTTTATTTGCGGGCGCGCTGGGCATCCTTTTTGCGAGCCTGCCGGCCAGCGCCGAGCCAACGCGCAGCTGCAATCAAACGCTTGAGAAATGCGTCGCGGATCGTGTCGCCACGGGATCTAACGTACGCAAAGCCAATCAGCGCTGCGTCGAGCTTCTTTCGGCCTGCAAAAAGAAGTGAATGTTTGCTGGCGAATAAAACTTATCCCCGCTCTCAAAGCCTGACTTACATTCATCGCGTCCTGTTCATGAGGGGCGCTTCTAGAGGCGTTCTCGAAGTGGAGCGGCCTTCGTCGCGCGCAAGCGCGGAGAAGGGATCGGGCCGGGCAACTGGCCCAATTTGACGCGGCGCCTGCGGGCGGGTTTCGCAAACCCGCACTCGGGCGGCGCCGGGGCTCCGCCCGGAGGCACTAGGGCCTCCTGCAAGGAGCTTGCTGACGATCCGGGGAAACGTCCCGGACGAAAGCGCGGCCCGGCGCCGGAAGGAAAACGCCGCAAGTGGAGCGCCGGAAGGCGTGCGCCTCTCGCATGAGGCGCGCTCGTCGCAAGACGGGCCTCTGTTCGGATGCGCCTTTCGGCGCTCCATCCCCTCAATTTGGGGACCGGACTTAAAGGCGCACCCGGCGCCTTTCAAAGAATACGGGCGGCGGAGCATGCCATTTGCGCGCTCAAAATCGCATCGCAGGAAAAATCGGCTTGATCGAAGCGAACCAATCCGGCCCGGCAAACGTATCTCCCTCAACCCTCTTTCAATTCCTGGAGACGATCATGCTCAGACTTGCCGCAACGCTTGCCGTGTTCGCGCCGCTGTCCGCTCACGCCTCGCAGGGACCGGGCGTTGCCGACGGAACGGCCAGTGCCGTGACCCAGCATGTTTTCACCGGCTCGCTCGCTGTCGCGTTCATTGGCCTTCTTGCCGTCGCCGTTATCCGGCGGGCGAGGGCCTAGCGCTAATTCCAGCGGATCGGGCCGCCAAAATACGAGATCAGCAGCACGGCCATAAGAAAGATCGCGAAAGCGAGAATTGGCACGCCGATCAATGCGATGGCGAGCCGCAGCGCCAGCCTGGTAAGGCCGCGCGCAGCGGGCGAGGGCTGCGGATTGGGGTTGCCCTTCGTGCCGTAGGGGTGCGAGCCGGGGGGAAGCCATGACATCGGTGCCGTCTCGGATGCAATCTGCGGATATCCTCGTTGCCGAAATGGCGCCGGTCAATGTGACGGGCATATTGCTTGCCCCCAAACAAATTGGCCTTCGTCCCCATGGCGGACACAATTTGAACCTGAGATAATCATGGTATGCGTTGCCGTATGGCCAATTTCTGAGGCCGTGGTGGCGTTGCGTTTTGAGAGAGGGCGAACCGATGAGTATTTTTGGAAGCATCATGTCGGCGATTGTCAGCGCCGCAAAGTCGATCGGGATCGGCAGCGCCGAAGCGGCCGGCAGTGGCACGCTGTCGGGCATCGACGTTGAAAAGGTTGTTGCCGATCGCGCCGCGACAAAGAAAGAGAAGCTGGACTGGAAGAATTCGATCGTCGACCTGATGAAGGTTCTCGATCTGGATTCCAGCTTCGCTGCGCGCAAGGCTCTGGCGACGGAACTGAAATATTCCGGCGACATGAACGATTCCGCGTCGATGAATATCTGGCTGCACGCGCAGGTGATGGAAAAGCTCGCTGCGAACGGCGGCAAGGTTTCGTCGGACCTGATGAAGAAGTAACGCCTCGCGCGTTTTTTTCGGAAAAGCCCCGGTTCGTCCGGGGCTTTTTTCGTTCAGCCGGCGAGCGCGAATACGTCGGCGCCCGTCGCCACCCGGTCGCGGCCCTGCTTCTTTGCGGCGTAGAGCGCGACATCGGCTTCTTCCACCAGACGCTCCGGCAATTCGCCGTCGCTCGGCACGGTCGAAGCAATGCCGATGCTGATGGTCACGCAGCGGTGCGGAGAACGCTCGTGCGGCACGCCAAGCGCCCGCACGGCGGCGCGCATGCGTTCGGCGGCGATGATCGCCGCCTCCACCGTCATGTTGCGTCCAATCACGACAAACTCCTCGCCGCCATACCGCGCGGCGAAGTCCGTGCCGCGTACCATGTTCTCGATCGCCTTCGCCACTTCGCGCAGGCACGCATCCCCGGCGACGTGGCCGTATTGATCGTTGAACGCCTTGAAATGATCGACGTCGATGAGAATGACGGCGAGGGGATTACCGCTCTCCCGCGCATGCTGGTGCTCGGCGACAAGCTGGGCGTCGAAGCTGCCGCGATTGCACAATCCGGTCAGCGCATCGACCTGAGCAAGGCGGCCAAGTTGCTCGTTCGCGCGCTTCATCGCGTTCTCGCGTTCGCTCAGACGCGTGGCCATCGAACGGATCGCGGCTTGCAGCGGGCGGAATTCCTCCGGCACGTTCATCGGGATCTGGCTGACCCGGTAATCGCCGCGGCCAACCGCGCTCGCCATGATCGCGAGCGACTGAATCGGGCGCACGATGAATCGCTGTCCGCCGAACCATGCTGCGAGCAGAACGATCAGCGTCACTGCGGCGAGGCTGCCATAGGCGAAATAAACCTGCTGGTTGATGTTGGCCAGCACGTCGCTTTCGAGCATACCGACGATCAGGAACGAGTCCTCGTCGTTCATCCGGGACGCGGCAAAAATACGCCGTTTGCCGTCGAGGTCGGTGCCGGCAAATGTGCGCTGGCCCTCCTTGATGGCACGCAGCATGCCTGCGTCGGTGACTTTCGCGCCGACGAAGCCTTTATTGTTTGGCTCCCGCGCGATCAGGGTGCCATTTGTATCAAGGATCAGGGCGGCCATATCGACGCGCATCGCAGGCTCGACCAGCAGCGTTGCCATCCAGTCCAACCGCAAAGCCGCCATCAGAACGGCCTCGACGCGTCCGTCCTTATTCAACACGGGATGAGTTGCGATCACGATCGGCAACGTGGTCGCGCGACTGATCAGGAAGTCGCTGACGACAGGCGACTTGCTCGCGAGCGTCTGGATAAAATACGGGCGATCCGAAACGTCCAAACCGACAGCTTCGGGTAATGTCGAACAGACGATCTGGCCTTGCGGCAAACTGATCAGAAGGGAAGAGATCGACGGAAGCGGAGTACCGATCTTGCCGAGCAGTTGCTGGCAATCGTTGCGGATGGAGGACGGCGGCGCAGCGGCCGCGATTGTCTGGAGTAACGCTTGCGCTCCAGACAGCATTGCGTTTTGCCGTGCGAGACCATCGTTGGCGAGGTCGAGCAATTGATGCGAAGCGAGACGCAGGCGGTCTTTCCGGCCATTCTCCAGGCTTTGAATACGCTCGGCGACAAGGGGTACTGCGGTGACAAGGACAAGCAGCAGAATCCGGCCGCGGATGCTGCCGAATATTCCTCGCCAAATCGATTGAAGTTGCGTCAGCATTCCAGGATCCCGGCCCGGATCGAGGTCTATCAGAGTCGTTTGAACGCCAACTCTGCCTATTCTTTAAAAATATGCTTGGTCCGTTCGGGTTTCGTTAACCAAGCGCTTCAGACCTCGACGATCATGCCGTCTTCTGCGGTCTCGAACGGGACGTCGACGAGGTGATTGAGCATGTCGTCGCTCATGTGCGTGAGAATAATCCTTTTTGGCGCAATCGCTTCGAGCTTCTGGCGGATCACCGACAGCGACAGATGCCCCTTCCACGGCTTGTCGCGCATGTAGCATTCGCAGATGAAGAGATCGGCGCCACGCGCGGCATCGATCAACGTATCGGTCCATTCCGTATCGCCGGAATACGTGATCACCTTACCGCCAATCTCGATGCGGTGCGCGAGACAAGGTCCGGCGCGATCGTCATGGCGCACATGGAAGGGCGTGATTGCGGCGGGGCCGATTTGGTTACGCTCACCGATGGCCAGTTCGCGAAACGAAAGCGGAAAGCGCCATTGCATCTGCGACGAACCAGGGAAGGCAGCATCCATCATGGTCGCGTATCGCGCTGGCAAACCGGGAGGACCTGCGAGAAGGAGCGGCCTCTCACGTTTTGCAATCAGCTGCGCGTCCTCGACAAAGAACGGCAGGCCGCCGAAGTGATCGTGGTGAAAGTGGGAGAACAGGATCATGTCGATCGGGTTGCGCTCGATTGCGAGACGCTTCAGACCGACCAGTGAAGTTGCTCCGCAATCGATCAGGAAATTCGTGCCCTGAGCCGTGACGTGAAAGCAGGTGTTGAAACGTCCGCCCGAACCGAAACGTCGCCGCACCCGACGAATTGAATCTGCATGAATTTACATTCCGGAAGTCGCGAGGTCCGGCGCGACACTCATTCGAGCCGTATAATCTTGCCTTCCAAACGTGCATCTACAGCGGGCATGTGCGCAATCGGCCTGTGGATGACGGCACCCACCAGTCCAATAAAATACTGCCGGCGAATCTTACAAGATATTGATATTATAGAGAATTCCGACCGTCCCGACGATCGGATTTTTCCCACCGGAGCCAATTGCGGTGCTATAGTGGCGTGAACGAAAAATAATCGGGCTTAAACCCGAGGTTGTATGCCGCCAGGGACGTGTTGGCAGTGGAGAGTAGCGTGCTCAAGTCTCATCGATATACGCTTGGCCAGACCGTGCGTTACATCGCAGGCCCGCTCAATCGGGCTAACGCCGGTGGCACCTTCAAGATCGTGAAACTTCTGCCGCCGGACGGCGACGAATATACGTATCGCATCAGAAATCAGGGCGAGGCGTTCGAGCGCGTAGCCAAGGAAAGCCAGCTCGATCGCTTCAAATAGCGATTATCCACGATCGACACGCGTGGCGATCTTGTCCCAGCTGTTCTTGGCGCTTTGTTTGAATTCCAGCCAATTCGTCTGAACGACATCCCAATTGACCATCGTGCGATTGGTCACGGCGGCCGATCCTGCGGCCGTCGAGGACGTGCTCATAGAGTCGACCGCGTAAACGCTGACCGTCAGAAGAAGGGCGCCCAAAATCATTCCCAAAAATACGCGCATGGCTGCAACCTCGTTGTAGTTCGACACCGATTGAACGCCTGGGCGGGAACTTGGTTCCGGCTGACGCGGGACGCCATTTTGGCTATGGTTCGGGATTGAGGTGGAGGAGGACCGAAATGCCGCTCTACATCACGCAAGGCCGCTACACGCGCGAAGCCATCAAGGGGATGGTTGTCCGGCCAGAGGACCGTGCCGAAGCCGTGTCACGTTTGATGTCGAAAGCCGGCGGGCGGCTGATCGGCTATTACCTCACCTTCGGCGAATATGACTTTCTCTTGATTGCAGAGATGCCGAGCGAAACGCAGATGGCGGCAGCCCTTCTGGCAGCCGGATCGGGAGGCGGCGTTTCTGATCTGCGCACCACCCTTGCGATGACCTCGGTCGAGGCGCAGGGCGCATTCGCCGCCGCGAGCGATCTTGCTCCCTCATTCCGGTCCGCGGGCGGCGCGTGAGAATGCGGGACAAGGCACCAGTACCAGCGCCCAGACTGGGAATTGCCGCTTTATCGCCGGGATTTGCCGGTCCGATCCCGGCAACGGGGGTGATTCATGGCGGATTTTGATCTTGCGACGGGAACGCTCACGCTGACCTGGTGGGCCGTGACCGGCCTTCTTGCGCTGATTGTTGCGCTCGTAGTGCTGGCCATCTTGCGCGCCGGTGGCCGCAGCGCGTTGACCGTGCTTGCGCAATTTGGCGCTCTCGCATTCCTCGTATTCGCCGGCATGACATTTCTGGAACGCATCGACCGGTATGACGAGGCTCAGGAGCGCCGCGCGTTCGAGGTCCGCATGTCCGAATTATCCGCGCGCGCAACCGCGCCGGGTTCGACGCTCGGATGTCTTGAACCGATGATCGCCGACACGATCGATGAGGCATGCGAGAAGGTGCTTTTCAACACACCCGAAAGCATCGCTGCGGCGACGGCTTACGAAAATGCAAGGCTGTCGCTGCTCGCAAGAGTGCTGGAATTTCAGGGCCGCAATCCCGGAAGCCTGGACGACCTTGTCGCTGGCCTGCGCCGGGGACTGGAACGCGATCGCTACGGTATTGTTGCGCATATTTTTGCCGCACGAGATGGATGCAACGCAGATCGCTGCGAAGGCTTTGAGTTGCTGAGCGATCCGGCGCGCGTTGTTGCAAATATGCGAAGCTTCGCGTTTGAAACACGCCTCGCCAAAGTGAGCGCGACCGCGTCCGTTCGCGCCTCTGACGCGCAGGCAACCGCGTCCACACCTCATTCGCTGGCGGCGGCTCCTGCGTCGCCCGCATCTCCGTCGGCTGCGAATTTCCCGACTGCGAACTCCATTCCTCCGGTCAGCATCATGAACAATGAACCGGGTGCATCAGGCCAGAATGGCGTGGACGAGAAGCAGGCGGCAAAGCCTGACGCTAAGCCGGAAGCCAAACCAGCGGCCACTGCGCGCGCTGAAAAGCCTGCCGAAAAGCCTGCGCCGAAACGCGCGCAAAACAATGCGCCGCTGCCGATAGCGCCGGCCCGCGCGCAATAGCGGAAAAACTCCGAGGACATCGTTTGGCCGCGGCTGTATTAGCCTGCGCTCGCAGCTAATATGCTTCAGCCGTGGTATCCATGTTCAAATCAATTCTGATCGCCAATCGCGGCGAGATTGCCTGTCGCATCGCGCGAACCGCGAAGCGGCTGGGCTTGCGGACGATCGCGGTCTATTCGGATGCGGATGCCGACGCGTTGCACGTTCGTGCATGTGATGAGGCGCACCGGATCGGTCCGGCGCCCGCCGGTGAGAGTTATCTCCTGATTGACAATTTGATCGAGGTCGCGCGTGCGGCCCGCGCGGATTGCGTGCATCCGGGTTACGGTTTTCTCTCGGAGAACGCGCGATTTGCCGAAGCTTGCGCCGAAGCGGGCATGGTCTTTGTCGGACCTCCGCCCGACGCGATCAGGGCGATGGGACTGAAAGATCGCGCCAAGGCGCTGATGGAGAAGGCCGGCGTCCCGGTGGTGCCAGGCTATCACGGTGAGCAGCAGGATCCGAAGCTGCTCAAGCGAAAGGCTTACGAGAAAGGCTACCCCGCGCTGATCAAGGCCGTGGCAGGCGGTGGCGGCAAAGGCATGCGCCGCGTCGACAAGCACGCGGATTTCGATGCGGCACTCGAAAGCGCGATGCGTGAAGCGCAATCGTCATTCGGCGACAGCCGCGTCCTGATCGAGAAATATGTCTTGTCGCCGCGTCATATCGAAATTCAGGTCTTTGCGGACACGCACGGCAATGCGATCCATCTGAATGAGCGCGACTGTTCACTTCAGCGTCGCCATCAGAAAGTGATCGAGGAGGCGCCAGCGCCCGGCATGAGCGCGGAGCTTCGGGAGAAGATGGGAAGCGCCGCGGTCGCCGCCGCAATGGCTGTCGGCTATGTGGGCGCAGGCACGGTCGAGTTCATCGCCGACGGCGCGCAGGGGCTTAAAGCCGACGCGTTCTGGTTCATGGAGATGAATACGCGGCTACAGGTCGAGCATCCGGTCACCGAGATGATCACCGGGCTCGATCTCGTGGAATGGCAGTTACGTGTCGCGGCAGGCGACAGGCTGCCGCTCGCGCAAGTTGACGTGCCGCTGCGCGGTCATGCTGTCGAAGCAAGGCTCTATGCAGAAGACCCGGAGCGCGGATTTCTGCCATCAACCGGCAAGATCGTGGCGCTCGAATTTCCGCAAGGCGAGGGGCTGCGCATCGACAGTGGTGTGGAGGCAGGTGGCGAGGTAACGCCGTATTACGATCCCATGATTGCAAAAGTCATCGCGCACGCGCCGTCGCGCGAACAGGCGCTGGATCGTCTCGCGGCTGCATTGGAAAAAACGGTGGTCGCAGGGCCGCGCACGAATGCGGGCTTTCTCGCGCGCCTCGCGAAGGCGCCGGAATTTCGTGCCGGAAAATTCGATACCGGCTTTATCGACGCGAATCTTATTGATCTGGGCGCTGTTGAGCAGCCGCTGGATCACGCGGCGGTCGCCTGTGGAGCGGAGCGGCTGATCGCGGGCATTGCGGAGATTATTGTCGCGCGGCGCGATCCGGAAATTCCGCAATCGCCGTGGGACGATGGGGATGGGTTCCAACTCGCTGGTAGCCGTCTGCAGAACGTCGCGATCACGGTCGATGGAAAGCCCGCGAGAGCTCAGGTGCAATATTCGAACGGCAAAGCTCATGTGACGTTTGAGGGCATATCACCCGATTTATCGGCGCGCGCGATCGAGGCACCTAACGCCGTTTATGTCTTGCACAATGGCCACCAGATTGTCGTCGGTCTTCGCGACTTCGATTCCATCGACACCGATCATATCGGCGGCGACGGTCTGGTTCGCGCCCCCATGCACGGCAAGGTGCTGGCACTTCTTGTGGAGCGCGGACAAAAAGTGGGGAAGGGTCATCGCGTCGCCATAGTCGAAGCCATGAAAATGGAGCATGCCTTGACGGCGCCGCTCGACGGCATCGTTGCCGAGATCGCGGTTTCGGTGGGCGGCCAGGTCGCCGAGGGCGCCATGGTCATGGTGATCAAGGCGGAAGAAGACAAAAGCGGATAATGGCTCTCAATCTCATCAAGCTTTCCGTTGGTAGCGACTCCGTCCAAGACCTTGAGGACTGGATCAAGCTAAAGCTGAAAGAAAAAAAACGCCGCGGCCAGAAGCTGGAGCGGTTTCATCGCACACGCATGGTTCCCAAACGCGTCGATGAATTGCTCGACGGTGGTTCGATCTATTGGGTGATCAAGGGCGAAGTCATGTGCCGCGAGCGCCTGCTCGATGTCGTGCCGTTTGTCGACAAGGACGGTATCGGGCGCTGCAAGCTCATGCTCGATTCCAAACTCGTTCTGGTGCAGCCGCGGCCGTATCGCGCGTTTCAGGGCTGGCGTTATCTGACCGACAAGGATGCGCCGCCGGATCTCGCGCGCATGGCACCGGGCGCCGCCGCGATGCCAGAGCCGATGCGCCGCGAATTGCGCGAACTTGGGCTGCTCTAGACCGCTATATTGTCGATCAGGCGGGTCTGCCCGATCTTGGCAGCGACCAGCAGGCGAAGTGGGCCGTCTTTCACGGACGTAACGGGCGCAAGGGTATCTGCATTGCGTGCCTCGAAATAGTCGAGGCCAAATCCTGCGTTCGTGATCGCAGCGCTTCCGTTTGTCATCACGCGCGCGATCGGTTCACCGGATTTGATCTTGCCCGCGCAATCTTTCATCACGCGATGCAGGAGAGGTGCGATCCGCCGATTTTCGGCCGAGAGATAAGCGTTGCGCGACGACATCGCGAGCCCGTCCTTTTCGCGGATGGTCGGGGCGCCGACGACTTTCAAAGGCATGTCGAGGTCGCGCACCATCTGCGTGACCACCTTGAGTTGCTGGTAGTCCTTTTGTCCGAAGATCGTGACGTCGGGCGCAACCTGCAGGAACAGCTTCGCAACTACCGTGGCAACGCCGCCAAAGAAGTGCGGCCGGAAACGATCTTCAAGTCCCGCATTCGCCGGTCCTGCCGGGGCAATCCGGGTGGCAAACCCTTCCGGGTACATTGCCTTTTCGGTGGGCGCCCAGACGAGGTCGACGCCTTCAGCCGTCAACGCCGCCATGTCCTGCGCGAAGGTACGGGGATATTTTGAAAAGTCCTCGATCGGCGCGAACTGCGCCGGATTGACGAAGATCGAAACGACCACCCGCCGGGCACGCTTTTGCGCCAGTCGTACCAGTGCCAAATGCCCGTCATGAAGCGCGCCCATGGTTGGAACGAGAGCAATAGTTTCGCCCCGGCGACGGAACTGCGCGAGCGCTTTCCTTAGCGTCGGGATTGATCGCTGCACATCTGGCCGGCGTGGCATGGTGTCGTCTCGCATTCCGGGTCTTTGAAATCGCGCGGACCCTATCAAAGGCGTTGCATCGCTGCCACGCGATTCATGATGAACCACCGATTGCGCTGTGAACGCTTGACCAACGGCCAGCCAAAATTAAGGATGGTGTTGGCAGGGGACGCGTAATGTTGGTCCAGGCGAATACCGAGCCGGGCAAGTCCGCTTACGTTGTCGTGGTCGGCAACGAAAAGGGCGGGTCGGGCAAGTCGACGACAGCGATTCACGTCGCAATCGCTTTGTTGAATGCTGGGCAGCGCGTCGCCACGATCGACCTCGACTCGCGTCAGCAAAGCCTCACGCATTACATCGAAAACCGCAGAAATTGGGCGCGGCGCAGCAAGGTCGATCTGAAAATCCCGACGCATTTTCGCGTTGCGCGCGTCGAAGGCATGCGTACCGACGAGAATGAGATGGCGGAATTCTCTCATTTCGCCGGGGCCATTTCCGAAGTCGAACATAGCCACGACTTCGTCGTCATCGACACGCCGGGTGTCGACACCTACCTGATGCGTCTCGCCCATTCGATGGCGGATACGCTGATCACCCCGTTGAACGACAGTTTTGTCGATTTCGATGTGCTCGGCACCGTTGATCCCGCGACCTACACTCTCACTGGAACCAGCCATTACTCCGAAATGGTACGCGAGGCGCGTCGCCAGCGGCGTGTGGTCGATCAGGAGGGCACCGACTGGATCGTCGTGCGCAACCGCCTTTCGAGCCTCGGTTCCCGCAACAAGCGACTTCTGTCGCAGGGATTGAACGAACTTGGGTTGCAGCTTGGCTTCCGCTGCACCGAGGGTTTTGCCGAACGCGTCGTTTATCGAGAGTTTTTCCCGCGTGGGCTGACCGCGCTGGACGACATTGACGAGACGACGCTTGGCACCCGGCCGAACCTGTCGCATGTCACGGCGCGCGAGGAGGTCCAGTCGCTGCTCGCGGCCTTGCGCCTGCCGATCGACGAAAAGGGCCGCCGCCGGGCGCTAGCACGCGCGGAATGGTTCGCCGGCCTCGACCGCCCGATCGAGCTGCACGACGTGGTCGATTGATGCGGCCATCGCGCCCATTGCGCTAACCCACCGGAATGGCAACCTATAAGGCGCGCGGAACCAGCCGTGCGATTCTTCAGGTTGCGATGAGCAAAGACACCTCTAACGTCACCGCGCGCTCGGCAAAGGACATTGCCGACGCGTCCACGCGCGCAGAGATCGACGCCTTTGTTGCAAAGGTGCGCGATCTTGGACCTGCCGTGGCGCCGGGGCAGAGGGGTCGACTTGTATTCGCGCTCGACGCGACGATGAGCCGTCAGCCCACGTGGGATTCCGCCTGCCGTCTGCAGGCCGATATGTTCCGCGAGGCCGCAGGCATCGGCGGGCTGGACGTGCAGCTTGTTTATTATCGCGGGTTGAATGAATGCCGCGCGTCGTCGTGGGTGTCGCAGCCGGAACGGCTCGGCGCGCTGATGGAACGGATTGATTGCAGGGGCGGGCACACGCAAATCCGCAAAGTGCTGCAGCACGCAAGCGCGGAAGGAATTGGCAAGGTTCAGGCACTCGTTTTCGTTGGCGACGCCATGGAAGAAGCGATCGACGACGTTTGCGCAGCCGCAGGAGAACTTGGACTCCGGTCGGTGCCAGCTTTCATGTTTCAGGAGGGCGACGACCCGGTCGCCGAACAGGCGTATCGCGAAATTGCGCGACTGACCCGCGGCGCGTATTGCCGATTTTCATCAGGCGCTGCACATCAGCTCGCCGAACTGCTCCGCGCTGCCGCTGCTTACGCCGCTGGCGGCCGCAAGGCGCTTGCCGACCTTTCGGCGCGCAAGCATTCGGGTGCGACTGCCTTGCTCAAGCAGATGAGCTGACGCGATGCCGCAACTCATCATGGGTGCAGTCATCCTCGCATTGGTCCTGTGGGGGATGCACTATTTCTCGAAAGCCAATCCCAACGCACTTGCGCCGGTGGTGCGTAAAGGCGGGGGCTATGGCGCGCTCGCGGGGGCAGCGTTCCTCGCATCGCGCGGACAATTGGGTCTAGCAGTGCCACTCGGGATCGCGGCGCTTGGCCTGCTTGGCTGGATGCCGTTCGGACCTGCGGGGTTTGGCCAACGTACACAGAAATCCGGCGGACAGGTTTCGCGCGTCCGTTCGGCTTTCGTGGAAATGGAACTCGATCACGATAGCGGCGTGATGCGCGGCACCATCACAGCGGGCCGTCTTGCCGGCACATCGCTGGAAACGATGGATGTCGCCGCGTTGACGGCGCTCCTCGCCGAGTTCGACGAGGAAAGCCGCGCGCTATTGATGGCTTATCTTGACCGCCGCGATGCCGGCTGGCGTCAACACGCTGATGCCGACACGGCAGCGGGGCCGGGGCCGTCTCGGTCCGGAAAAATGACCGAAGAGGAGGCCTATCAGATCCTTGGCCTGCAGCCGGGTGCGAGCACTGCCGATGTTGGGCGGGCGCACCGTTCCTTGATGAAGAAACTGCATCCCGACCAAGGGGGGTCGACGTATCTCGCGGCCCGCGTCAATGAGGCCAAGGAAGTCCTGCTTCGCCGCCATCGCTAATACTCCAACACGCACACACACAAATTGGCCGTCCGCTTTAATTGCGGATGGCCATGCAGACGATCTCGCTTCGCTTTAGAGTTTTGCAGGCAGCTTCGGCGTCGGCCTGCTGCAGGCCGGCAAAGCGCGCGCGATAAAGGGTCTTGTCGCCTTTGGCGACGCTTTCGGTAAACGGGTCGGCATTGCCGAGTAGCTTTCCGGCCTTGCTGCGCGCGGTCGTGAGACGCTCGCGCGCTTCGCTCTCGTCATCGAATGCGCCAACTTGCACGATCCATCCGCTGCGCGCGCGTGGCGCGCTCGATGGCGCAGCAATCGCGGGCGCTTTGGCATCGGCGGATGCAAGCTGCACAGCTTTCGGCTCGGATACCGCAACGCTCGGCACGGACAAGACACCAAGCACACCCGGGCGCGCGCCGGGCGGCGGTGAGGGCAATTCCTCTGAGCGGGTGGCGTGGGCCTGCGAGGTCATCGGCATGGCCGAAAGAAGCGAGACTGGCGCGAGTGACGCCGTCTGGATTGCGCCGGGCTTCACGGACAACGTTTTCACTGGCGTCGGCTTGATCGGCTCGGTCGAACCTGGCGCTTGCCGCGAGATTGCAGCTGTTGTTTCCGTCTTGGCCGGAATTTCGCGCTTTGCGCTCGGAGCGGCAGCTTTCGCCGGCGCTTCGCGTTTGGCAGCGGTTTCTTTCAGCGCAGATTTGTCGTCCGCGCTTGCGACGACAGTTTTCTTTTTCGAAGCAGCGGGCTCGGCTTCAGCGACTTCGGTCATTTTCGGCACCGAACGCTTGACGGCAGCCTCGCTCACATTGTCTTCGATCAGGCTGCGCATGCGCGCGTCGCGCTGACCGGCCGAACGTCCGCCGAACACCGCCGCCACGATGTGACGCGGTCCGCGCTTGACCGAGGTGACAAGATTGAAGCCGGACATGTTGGTGTATCCGGTCTTGATACCGTCGACGCCTTCGACACGCCCGAGCAGATGATTGTGATTACGCATCGCGCGGCCGCGATAAACGAAGCTCGGCGTTTTGAAATACGAATAGTATTTCGGAAACCGATCCTGAACGGCCATCGCGAGCAGGGCCTGATCGCGCGCTGTCGTGACCTGATCGTCGTCAGGCAATCCCGACGCGTTCTTGTAAGTGGTGCGGCTCATGCCAAGCGCGCGCGCCTTGCGCGTCATCAGCCTGGCAAAGTCGTCCTCGTTGCCGCCGATCGCTTCGGCGACCACGACCGCAACGTCGTTCGCCGATTTCGTCACCAGCGCCTTGATCGCATCTTCGACCGAAATGGATTGGCCAGGCTTCAGGCCGAGCTTTGACGGCGCTTGCTCGCTCGCATTTTCCGAAACGTTGAGATCGCTATCGAGCTTGATGCGTCCGGCGTCGAGACGTTCGAACAGCAGGTAGAGCGTCATAATTTTGGTGAGCGATGCAGGATGGCGCTGGCTGTCGGCATTCGCCGCATGCAACACGTCGCCGGAATTCACGTCGACAACGATGTCGGCGTACTTGCTCTCGCTCGTGATTGATGACGCGCTCGACTTGCTCCAGAAGCGCTTGCGCCAGCGGGCATCGGAATCGGTACTGATTGAAATCAAAATCAGGCCGGCAAGCAGGCACGACACAAACCAACGCAGCCCAGCAGGGGCCCCGACCGACACGCAATACATGGTCTACCCGTTCTCGTTCCCGGTGGGTGCTCCGGCGAGCCCCCGACATCCGTCCTCTTCATGGCCGTGCGGCTGGGCGTCCAAACGGCAGAACCGGGGCATTTCTTCGGGAAACGCCGGACGCTTCATCCCACAACGGCCTTGAACCGCTTTTCCCGGCCGGGCTGAGGCAGCACGGCCAAGACCCCAAAAACTAGGAGAAGCTGGTTTCAAATTCCTAAACTTTGCCGAGACTTAGAAGAAAAATGGTGCAACGCGAAAATACCGCTTGCGTTATTGTGCACCGCAACATAAGTTGATTTCCGGAATGGGACACCAGCCGGAAAAGGGAAAAATCATGGTCAAGAATTTCGAAGACATGCAGAAAATCGGCAAAGACGGTTTCGATGCCAGCACCAAGGCGTTCGATGCCGCCTCCAAGACGGCGCAGGCGATCGCCACTGAAGTCGCCGATTATTCGAAGAAGTCCTTCGAAGAAGGCACTCAGGCGTTTGAAAAGCTGCTCGGCGTGAAGTCCGTTGAGAAGGCGATCGAACTCCAGCAGGCCTACCTGAAGACCGCTTATGAAGGCTTCGTCTCCGAAGCGACCAAGCTCGGCACGTTGTATGCCGACTTCGCCAAGGAAACCTACAAGCCGTTCGAAGGCTTCGCGAAGATGGCGCCCGCCAAGTAAGCGGCGCGACCACATTCACTTTAAGCCCGGCAAGTTTGCCGGGCTTTATTTTTTGGTAACCCAAAAGAGCAAAACTCCGGCCGTCACATCAGAAAGTCCGGCCGATGACCGAAGACCGACGTTTGGGGACCAATCGCCCGCGCCAGCTCAAGGCCGGGACCATTGCGTTCAACCGCGCGGGCGGCATCAGCTGCATGATCCGCAATCTCTCGCCGAAAGGCGCTTGCCTCGAGGTCACGAACCAGATCGGCATTCCAGATAAGTTTGAGCTGCTGGTGGATGTCGATCATCTGCGCCACGCCTGCCGCGTGGCGTGGCGGCGCGACAAACGCATCGGAGTTGAATTTATCTGATGATCGCGCGTGATCGGGCGGTCATGCCCGCACAAAAAAGCCCGGCTGCAAAGCCGGGCTTTTTGTTGTCGTGGCGCCCTCGACTATTTCGAGATGCGCAGGTTCGACAGCGCCGTGCCGATGGTGTTGAAGGTCGACACCAGCTGGTTCGCCGTCGTGAGCAGGAAGAACTTGTCTGACGAGCTCGCGCAATACTGCAATACTGACTGCGTTGGATCGCCACCGGTGTTCACCTGAATGGTGTAGATCGTGATGCCGGCAGCCTTGATGTTGTCGCACAGATCCTTCTGGCGAGCGTCGATCGAGGACTGCTTGGTGTACCAGCGATTTTGCGTGTTGAGGCCGTCCGTCATCAGGATGATGACTTCCGAATACTTGTAGTTCGGATCCTTCGCCGGAATGGTGAAAGGCGAGGCTGTCAGTGTCTGGAATCCCCATGCGAGACCGATCGCCTGGTTGGTGTTGCCGTTCGGCTGCAGCGAATCGATCTTCGTCGCCATGCCCGTCCAGTCGTAACTCAGTGCCGAAAGGGACGCGGGGCAATAATCATATTGTTCGGCGGGGAACAGCGTATCGGTCACGCTGGTGCTCGGCCCGGTATTCTTGATGTCGTAATCCTGATCGCGGTCGGTAACGCAACCGTTCCATGTGTTGTGGTTCGCGACGGTCCATGTGCCGCTTTTGCTCTGGCAACTACTCTTGGTGGAGGGTTGCGACCAGCCGCTGTAGTTCTTGCAGCTGCCGTTGTTTTCGTTCCATGTATCATCGTCGCTGGACCATTTGACCCAGGACGCGTTGTAGTTCGAGGAACCAACGTTCACGTCTTTGCTGAACGGAACGATCGACACATAGACGTCGCCGTTTGTCGTCGCGGCGCTTTTCAGCTGAGTCAGCAGGTTTTTCGCAGCGGTCTTCATCGCCGGCATCTTGCCGTCTTCATCCATCGAGCCGGTCACGTCGAGTGCAAGCGCTACACGCAACTTGGTGTTGCCCCATTTGACAGTCGAAGTGCCACCGACGCGCAGGGAGTTGAATCCCATCACGCCCATGAAGTTGGTCGGGACATACGCGCTGCCATTGACGGTGACCTGAGAGCCGCCCGTCGTGGTGTAGGTCGGCGTGATGGCTACGCTCGTTGCTTCCGGCCGGTTAAACATGGCCTGGAAATAGGCAAGCGCCTTGGTGTTGAGCTGCGAACTGGAGAGCGTCGATGCTTCCTTCGACAGCATCAACGCTGTGGAGTCGAGCGCCGACTGCAATGCGGTGCGTACCGAGTTCGCGTGGCTGTAGTCGACCGCCGCGCCGACGAAGCCGATGATCGGCAATGTCGCTAGCGCGAAAATGACGGTGACGTTGCCGCGTTCGGCGGAGCGGAAACCGCAAAGCTTGGAGCGAAGACGTTGAATCAGGTTGGTCATCACACTCATCCACGGAGAAAGAGGCTAAATCGTCGCCTGTACTCGTAAACGAGACGTGTGAAAGCGCCGTAAAGCTCGATACAAAAACCGTCTTATCGGCCGTCAACCATTCGAAATCGGCGCGTCATCGTGAATGCACGATGAAGGCTTTGAAGTAAATTTGGTTGGGCCCGATTGCGGATTGTTAAGCATGCGCGCGGCCTTGGGCCGCGTGCCATTGCCATCTCGTTACGCCGGCGCGCCGTTACTTGGAAATGCGCAGGTTCGCGAGATTTTGCGCGATCGAAGAGAACACACCGTTCAATTCGCTGGCCTGATCGACGTCGTAATACATGTCGGTGTTGGTGGCGCAGCCCTTAATCAAGGTTGCGTTGCCATCGATCACGCGAACGGTATAGACGCGGATATTTGCGGCCTTGATGTTGTCGCAAATTTTCTGCGTCCGCGAGTCAATCGATGATTGCGACGAACTCCACCGGTTTTGCGTGTTCTGTCCGTCGGTGAGCAGCACGATCACTTTGTCCAGATCGGGTGCGGGCGAGGGCGCGTTGAACGGCGC
>CAMBBO010000032.1 GCA_945862935.1 Pseudorhodoplanes sinuspersici
CTCGTCGGTCGTGCCGATCAGCGTGAAATCGTGTTCATAGGGAATAGCGAAAACGATACGGCCGTCCTTGTTCTGGAAAATGTAAGCGCGGTCGTGATCGAACAGCTTTCGTACGATGATGTGGCTGCCCTTCACCAGACGAATACGGAACGGCCCCTCCTGGCGCAGTACCGTTTCTGCGACTTCCCCGACCCAGGGTCCCGCAGCATTGACCAGCACGCGCGCGGTGACACTCTCGCGGTGTCCGCGCGAATTGAGAACGAGACGCCACACTTCTTCACGCTCTGCCCGCACGCATCTCGTGCGCGTACGGATCGTCGCACCACGCTCAACTGCCCCGACCGCGTTCAACGCAACCAGCCGCGCGTCGTCCACCCAGCAATCTGAGTATTCGTAAGCACGGCGGAAAATCCGCTTCAGCGGCTGACCGACGACATGGTGGGTAAGATCGAGCGTTCGCGTGCCAGGCAGGATCTTACGCCCGCCGAGGTGGTCGTAGATGAACAACCCGAGACGCAGCCAGAATGCGGACCGCATCCCTGCCATCTGCGGCAACACGAAACGCAACGGCCGGATGATATGCGGCGCGAGTTGCAACAGCACTTCGCGCTCGGCCAGCGCTTCGTGCACGAGCTTGAAAGCGTAATGTTCGAGATAGCGCAGGCCACCGTGAATGAGTTTGGTCGATGCCGAGGATGTGCCTGAGGCAAGGTCGTTTTGCTCGACCAGAAGGACCCGCAGGCCGCGCCCGGCAGCGTCGCGCGCGATGCCTACGCCGTTGACGCCACCGCCGATGATAGCGAGGTCGTAGTCTGCTGCCGCGCCGACACTTGAACGATCGGGAACCGCCACGGTTAATTTCCTTGCCCTCGCAGCATGACGCGTCTTGCCCCTCTCGCTCAAGCCACGATATGTAAACGGGATCGCATCTTTGCCGCAAATTGCGCTAACAATGACGATCTGGCGCTTATTTGAATGACCATGTCCTCTCCCCGTCTCCTCGTCATGGAAGGCAATACGGCCGAAGGCCGGGCCCTGCTCACCGCAGCAGGCGGGCGGGCGCCGAGCGACGGCTATGCGAACCTCCTTCGAGAGCTCATGCCCGAGGCGGTCGTGGACATTTGCTATCCGGCCGACGCTGGCGCGAACCTGCCCGATTCCGGCGGCCTTGAAGGCTACGATGGCGTCGCGATCACGGGTTCCGCGCTCAATGTCTATGACGGCGGCCCGGCCATCGAGCGTCAGATCGAGCTGACAAAAGCAATTTTGGCCTCAAAGACCCCCCTGTTCGGAAGCTGCTGGGGCCTGCAAATGATCACGGTCGCCGCCGGCGGTTCCGTCCGCAAGAATCCGAAGGGCCGCGAGATCGGGTTCGGACGGCGCATCCGGCTGACCGCTGCCGGACGCGGGCACAACATGTTCGCCGGCAAGGACGAAGTGTTCAACGCGGTCACCGTGCATCTCGACGAGGTCGAGACGCTCGCCCCCGGAACGCAGGTGCTTGCCACCAACGCGGTATCGCAGGTTCAAGCCGCCGAAATCAAATGCGGCGAAGCGGTCGCGTGGGGCGTGCAATATCACCCGGAATATTCGCTACGCGATATCGCGGCAACGATGCGCCGTTACGGCAAACGGCTGGTCGAAGAGAATTTCTTCACTGATGAGAAAAGCCTGCTCAACCACACCGCCGAACTGGATTCGCTTGGCAAAGATCCAAGCCAGAAGCCGCTCGCGTGGAAGCACGCGCTCGATCACCTCATCCTCGACAAGAGCATCCGGGTGAAGGAAATCGCGAACTGGATTGACCATCAGGTCAAGCCGACGCGCGCAAAGCGCGAACGCGGTTAGGGAACCTGAGTTTTCCTTGCCACCAGCGCACGCGTGCCGCTACATCAGGCCGTCGCGTTCTGAAATGCAAAAGGAATGGCAATGACTCGTATATTGATCGGTTCCCTGATCCTCGCTTCGAGCCTCTCGATGACCGTAATCGAAGCCGGCGCTCAATCGAAACCGAAAGCCAAGTGCGTGCCGGTCGAAGTCTGCATCAAGGCGTGCGGTGCGCGCGGCGGACAGATCCGGCTTTGCCCGAGATACTGCAACGACAAGGCCCGCACGAGCGGCTGCTAAGGATTTTCGCGTTCCGCCGTCAGGCGGTGGAACGCGATTTTCAATTCTTGAGCCTATATCCGGTCTTGAAGATCCAGCCGACCACGCCGAGACAGGCGATCAGGAACACGAACGTCATCGCGAGAGACGTTCCGACATGCACGTCGGAGACTTCATAGAAGCTCCAGCGGAACCCGCTGACGAGATACACCACCGGATTGAACAGGCTGACCGTCTGCCAGAATGGCGGCAGCACATTGATGGAATAGAAGCTGCCGCCAAGAAACGTCAGCGGCGTGATCAGCAGCAGCGGGATGATCTGCAGCTTCTCGAAGCCATCGGCCCAGATGCCGATGATGAAGCCGAGCAGGCTGAAGGTTATCGCGGTCAACAAAAGAAACGCCATCATCCAGACAGGATGGGCGATGCGCAGCGGCACGAAAAAGCCCGCTGTCGCAAGAATAATCAACCCCAGGATGATCGACTTGGTCGCAGCCGCGCCGACATAGCCGAGCACAATCTCGATATAGGAAATCGGCGCAGACAGAAGCTCGTAGATCGTCCCGGTAAAACGCGGAAAATAGATTCCGAACGAGGCGTTCATGACGCTCTGGGTCAGCAGCGTCAGCATGATAAGCCCCGGCACGATGAAGGCGCCGTACTCAATGCCCTCGATCTGGGTGATGCGCGAGCCGATGGCTGCGCCGAACACCACGAAATAGAGCGAGGTCGACAGCACCGGCGACACAATGCTCTGCATCAGCGTGCGCGCGGTACGCGACATTTCAAACATGTAGATCGAGCGGACAGCGTGAATATTCATCGGGGCTGCCTCACCAGATCGACGAAAATATCCTCAAGCGAACTTTGCGTCGTGGAAAGATCGCGGAAACGGATGTCAGCCTCGCTCAGGGCATTCAACAAGCGCGTGATGCCGGTACGCTCGGCTTCCGTATCGTAGGTGTAGGTCAAGTTCATTCCGTCGGCGGACAATGTGAGTTGATCCGCGAAAATTACCTGCGGCACCGCGTCGAGCTTCTTCTGCAATTCGAGTGTAAGCTGCTTCTTACCGAGCTTGCTGATCAGCGTCTTCTTCTCCTCGACCACGATCAGTTCACCCTTGTTGATGACGCCGATGCGGTCGGCCATCTCCTCGGCTTCTTCGATGTAATGCGTGGTGAGGATGATGGTGACGCCAGAGGCACGCAGCTTGCGCACCACTTCCCACATATCCTTGCGCAACTGCACGTCGACGCCCGCGGTCGGCTCGTCAAGAAACAGGATGCGCGGCTCGTGCGACAGCGCCTTCGCGATCAGCACCCGGCGCTTCATGCCGCCCGAAAGCGTCATGATCTTGTTGTCTTTCTTGTCCCACAGCGAGAGGTCTTTCAGCACCCTTTCGATATGCGCGGGGTTCGCAGCCTTACCGAACAGTCCGCGCGAGAACGAGGTCGTCGCCCACACCGTCTCAAAAGCGTCGGTCGTCAATTCCTGCGGCACAAGGCCGATCAATTCGCGAGCTTTACGGAAATCGGTGAGAATGTCGTGACCGTCGACTGTCACCGTGCCGCCGCTCGGATTGACGATGCCGCAAACGGTGGAGATCAGCGTGGTCTTGCCCGCGCCGTTCGGGCCGAGCAGCGCGAAAATCTCGCCGCGCGCGATATCGAGATTGATGCCCTTGAGCGCGTGAAAGCCCGTGGCATAGGTCTTCGACAGGTTTGAAATTGATATGATGGGGGACATGAGGATTCGCGTTTTTGGAATGCGGCTCACTTGGGGCGAAATATCGCGCGATGCAAGGGGTAAAGAATCAATCCATCTAACAAGTGTTGCATTTCGCTCACATCAAAAAATGTGATGGATTGCCGAGACAAGCACCCGTGACGGCGAAAGGCTTTTGGCGTGCAGGTTAACTCGCGTACAGCTTCGCGTTCTGCTCTCTGAGCACGTTCTTCTGTACTTTGCCCATGGTGTTGCGCGGAAGGTCTTCGACAAAGATCACGCGCTTGGGCAGTTTGAATTTCGCGAGCCGCGTTTCGAGTTCGCCGATCACACCCTTCTCGTTCAGCGACGCGCCGGGCTTGCACACCACGACAGCCGTGACGCCTTCGCCGAAATCCGGGTGCGGGCAGCCGATCACGGCGCTTTCGATCACGCCGGGCATGGCGTCGATCTCGGCTTCAATTTCCTTCGGGTAAACATTGAAGCCGCCGGTGATGATGAGATCCTTGGCGCGGCCGACAATGTGAACGTAGCCGCGCGGGTCGACCCTGCCGACATCGCCGGTGATGAAGAAACCGTCGGCGCGGAATTCCGCCTTGGTCTTGTCCGGCATGCGCCAGTAACCGGCAAACACGTTTGGCCCGCGCACTTCGATGCCACCGACCTCGCCTTGCGGCAACACCGTGCCTGTATCGGCGTCGGCGATGCGAAGCTCGACCCCCGGCAGCGGAAAGCCGACGGTGCCCGCGATGCGGTCGCCGTCATAAGGGTTTGAGGTGTTCATGTTGGTTTCGGTCATGCCGTAACGTTCGAGAATGGCATGACCGGTCTTTTCGCTGAATTCAACATGAGTTTCCGCGAGCAGTGGCGCGGAGCCGGACGTGAACAGCCGCATATGTGCGCACGCCGCTTTCGTCAGGCCGGAATGCTTCAGAAGGCGCGTGTAGAATGTCGGCACGCCCATCATCGCGGTCGCGCTCGGCAAAAGCTTCATCACTTCGTCGGCATCGAATTTCTGCAGGAAGATCATCGCGCCGCCGGACAGCATCACGGTGTTGCTCGCAACGAACAGGCCGTGCGTGTGATAGACCGGCAGCGCGTGCAACAGCACGTCATCTTTCGTGAAGCGCCAGTATTCGACCAGCACTTTCGCGTTCGATGACAGATTCTTGTGCGTCAGCATCGCGCCCTTCGAGCGCCCCGTGGTGCCGGACGTGTAAAGGATGGCCGCGAGATCGTCGCTGGTGCGCGCGACATCCGCAAAATCCGACGACGCTTTCGTAGCAGCGTCAGTGAGACTCCCCTGCCCATTCGCGTCGAGCGTCTCGATGCCCGCGCCATGTTTCGCGGCGATTGCGCTCAGCGCGTCGCGCCTTGACGGATCGCAAACAAACACTGTCGGCTGCGCGTCGCCGATAAAATAATTGAGTTCTGTTGGTGTGTAGGCCGTGTTTAGCGGCAGGAACACCGCGCCCGCGCGCAACGTTGCGAGATAGAGCAACAGGCTTTCCGGCGTTTTCTCCACTTGCGCGGCGACACGATCGCCCGGCTTTACGCCACGCGCGACAAGCACGTTCGCAAGCTGGCCTGAGCGCGCCAGCATGTCGGCATAGGTCAGAATCGTCCCGGCATTGGTTTCGATGAAAGTCTTGACAGGCGATGGGATCGCCGCGCGGATCAGAGAAAAGAGATTCATGCAGCGTTTCCCGGCGTCGCGCCCAGCTTCAGCCGGGTCTTTTTCGATAATGAAGCCGGGAGTCAAAGCCCGGACCTTTGCTTGGAATAATGGATTACCCAGCCTTCAGCGGCACCAGTTCGGCTGGTGCGGCGCGAACCATACGCTTCACCGCGTTGGAGGCAACTACGGTGCGGTTCTGCGCGAAGGCTTCGTGATTCTTTTCGATGTCGTCGAGGCTGTAGAGATAATTGACCATGACCCCGCAGGCCTGCCGGATACCGTTTTCCGAGCCGTCGCCGAGGAAATTCAGCCGCTCGAGACGCGCACCGTTGCCAAGATGAAACCGCGCCACCGGGTCGGTCGGTAATCCGCGCTTGTTCCTGGCATGCAGAAAATAATAGGCGGCCGCCCGCATCAGCGCGCCTTCGACCGGCTCTCGGGTTTTCGGCACCTGCCACCAGCCATCGGTATCGAGATGCGTTAGCGCTTCGCGGTCTTCCGGCGGCAGAATTTTAGAGCCCTCGGCATTGCGTTCGCGGCGCAGCCAAGCGGCAAAGCCCGGCGCGGGAGAGAGAGTAACGAATGTAGAAAGGCGCGGAATATCGCGGGAGATTTCCTCGACCACCTGCTTGATGAGGAAATGCCCGAAGCTCACGCCGGCAAGCCCACGCTGGCAGTTCGAGATGGAATAAAACGCCGCCGTCGTCGTCTTTTCCGGTGCAAGCTCGTCGCGCTTGACCGCAAGGATCGGCGCAATCGCGTCCGGGATTTGCGTCGACAGAGCGACCTCCACAAAGATTAGCGGCTCGTCGACCATTGCGGGATGAAAGAACGCGTAGCAGCGCCGGTCCGGCGGATCGACACGGCGGCGCAGATCGTCCCAGCTTCTGATCTTGTGAACAGCCTCGTGCTTGATAATTTTTTCCAGCACGTTCGCTGGCGTCGACCAGTCGATCCGGCGCAACACAAGGAAGCCGCGATTAAACCACGACGAAAACAGATGGACGAAATCGGCATCGACCGCAGCAAGGTCGTCGCGATGGTCAAGCGCGTCGAGCAATTGCTCACGCATGCGCACAAGCGCAACCGTACCGCCCGGCGCAAGGTTGAGCCTGCGGAATAATTCCTGCCGGCGGGGTTCGGCGGCGTGATGCAGTTCGGCTGCGGTCTCATCCGATTGCGATGCCCCCCACGCAACAATCGCAGCATCAAGACGCGCGCGGTCAGGACCAAAGCGCGTCGCAAGCGTTTCGAAAAAGGCGATGCGCGGGCCGATGGTCAGCTGCGAATAGGACGCGAGGATTTCGCTCGCGAGCGCGACGCCTGAGGCTTCGCCGCGCCCGGAAAGCAATTCTTCGCAAAGCTGAACGAGATTGTCCGAGCGCGCCTGATGCGGTTCGCGCGTGAGCGTCGAATCCAGCAGCGAGCGTCCGCGCTCGGCGATGGATTGCAGCATGTCACCGAAGAACGAGCTGTTCATGCCGCGCTTTTGCTCCCGATTTCATTCGGATGACCAGACATGCTTTTTCCTCGAACAATTCGAAACAGCGTTGACTCTGCCGGTCAGCAACCTAGTGTCTACAAGCCGCAAGCCAATGTATACAAAAAATGTTGCGGTGCATTCAAGGGAGTGAGCGCGTGCGTCATCAAGGCGCGACGAGCCTGAAGGACGAAATCGAAAACGAAATCGTCGCAGGCCGGTTCCAGCCGGGCGAGCGCCTCGATGAGGTATCGCTGGCGCAGCGCTTTAATGTGTCGCGCACCCCGATCCGCGAGGCTTTGCATGCGCTCGCAGCCTCCGGCCTCGTGGAAGTGCGCCCCCATCGCGGCACCATCGTTTCCGAAGTCAGCCCCGACCGCCTCGTTGAGATGTTCGAGGTCATGGCCGAGATGGAGGCAATGTGCGGACGTCTCGCGGCGCGCCGCATGACCGAAGCGGAGCAGCTGGATCTCGTCGACGCCCATGCAGAATGCGGCCGCGCCGCCGATGATGGCGATTCCGACAAATATTATTATGCCAACGAGCGCTTTCATTTCGGCATCTATGACGGCAGCCACAACAGTTTCCTGTCCGACCAGAGCAAGACGCTTCATCGCCGGCTGCAGGCCTATCGCCGCCTGCAACTGCGCGTCCGCAATCGCATGGCGACCTCATTCCACGAACACGGCAGCATCGTTACGGCCATCAAGTCCGGCGACGGCGACCTCGCGGCCGATCTACTGCGCCGTCACGTCGCAGTGCAGGGCGAACGCTTCGGCGATCTGCTCTCCTCGCTGCGCTCGCTCAAGCAATCGGTACCCGCATGAATACCGCCGTTCTCGACAAGTCATCCAAAACAGCTGCAAGCGCGAACGCGCTTCTGCAGGTCGATGACCTGCATGTGCATTTTGCGACGTCGCGCGGCACCGTTCGCGCAGTCGAAGGCTTAAGCTTCCACGTCAATCCTGGCGAAGTCGTCGCCATCGTCGGTGAATCCGGCTCAGGCAAGTCGGTGTCCGCATTGTCGATCATGCGGCTGTTGCCACGCCTGACCGCGAAAATTCCGCACGGCCGCGTGATGTTCAACGGCCGCAACCTGCTCGATCTTCCCGACGAGAAGATGCGCGAAATCCGCGGCCGCGACATTTCGATGATCTTTCAGGAGCCGATGACCTCGCTGAACCCGATCCTCACAATCGGGCTGCAGATCATGGAGCCGCTGACGATCCATATGGGGATGAACGAGCAGCAAGCTCGTGCGCGGGCCTGCGAACTCCTGACCCTCGTCGGCATCACCGATCCGGAGCGGCGGCTTGAGCAATACCCGCACCAGTTTTCCGGCGGCATGCGCCAGCGCGTGATGATCGCAATCGGCCTCGCCTGCAATCCAAAGCTCGTGATCGCGGACGAACCAACCACCGCGCTCGACGTCACCATTCAAGCGCAGATCCTCGAATTGATGAAGGACCTGTCGCGCAAGCTCAACATCGCGCTGATCGTCATTACGCATAATCTTGGCGTGGTCGCGCGCTACGCCGACCGCGTGATCGTGATGTACGCCGCGCGCATGGTCGAAGAGAACGTCGCAGAAAACGTCTTTCACAAGCCGCGGCATCCCTATTCGATGGGCCTTCTCCGTTCGGTGCCACGGCTCGACCGACCGCGTGGCTCGAAGCTTGAGACCATCGAAGGTCTGCCGCCCAACGCGGCGGCATTCCCGCCCGGCTGCCGCTTTGCGCCGCGCTGCCCGTACAAAATCGACATCTGCGAACAGGAGCCGCCGCTTTTCCCCACCGATACGGGCGGTTTGTCGCGTTGCCATCGCCATGAGGAGATTGCCGCTGGCAAGATCGCGTGGGCGGCCAGCGACAGCAAAAGCTCAGGCGAGATGGTCGCGAGCACCGAAGCGCTTCTTTCAGTGACGAACTTGACCAAGCATTTCTCCGTCCACGGGGGATTGCGTGGCGAAAGTGGCATTGTTCGTGCGGTGGAGAATGTCTCCTTCGACATCCGTCCGGGCGAAACGCTTGGACTCGTCGGCGAATCTGGCTGCGGCAAGACAACCGTCGGCCGGCTGATCCTGCGGCTTGAAAATCCGACCGGCGGCGAAATCCGCTTTGAAGGCGAAAACCTTGCGGACGCGACAGCGTCAGAAATGAAGGCTATCCGCAGGAAGATTCAGGTGATCTTCCAGGACCCTTATTCGTCGCTCAATCCGCGCATGACGGTGGGCCAGATCATCGGCGAACCTCTGCACGTCTACAATCTCGTCCCCGGTCGAAAAGAAGGCGAGGCGCGCGTCTCGCAACTACTCGAACAAGTTGGACTGCGCCCGGAAATGGCTGCGCGTTATCCGCACCAACTCTCCGGCGGGCAACGCCAGCGTGTCGGCATCGCCCGTGCGCTCGCGATGGAACCATCCTTCATCGTGTGCGACGAAGCGGTGTCCGCGCTCGACGTCTCGATCCAGGGGCAAATCATAAATCTGCTCGAAGATCTGCAACGCCGGCTGGGCCTCGCTTATCTGTTCATCGCGCACGATCTCGCCGTGGTGCGTCACATCTCGATGCGCGTCGTAGTGATGTATTTCGGCCGGGTGATGGAAATTGCGGACCGCGACACGCTGTATCGCGAGCCGCTGCATCCCTACACCAAGGTTCTGCTCGACGCGGCGCCGGTCCCCGATCCCTCGATCGAAAAGGGCCGCGAGCCAAGGCTGATCGAAGGTGAATTGCCGAGCCATCTCGCTCCGCCAACCGGCTGCGTGTTCAACACGCGCTGCTCGATGGCGATCGACGAATGCCGCAAGGTAGTGCCGAAACTGGAAGAAAAGAAACCGGGGCATTTCGCCGCGTGCATCCGGGTGTAGCGTTGACGACAATTAAGGCGAAAACGAACTGAAAAAAGCAAAGGGAGAGAATGCCATGCGACTGAAATTGGGACTCTTGATAACGGCGGCGCTGGCCTGGGGCCTTGGCTCCGCACAGGCGCAGACGCCAAAGAAGGGCGGCGAACTCGTTTACGCGATCACCGCAGAAACGCCGAACTACGATTGCGCCGGCAGCGAAACCTTCGCGACGCTGCATTTTGCATCGCCGTTCTATTCGACGCTGCTGCAATTCGACCTTTCGAAATTCCCGGCGGTGAAGGGCGACCTCGCCAAGTCCTGGACGGTCGCACCGGATCTGATGACCTACACGTTCAAGCTGAACGAAGGCGTCAAGTTCCATGACGGCACGCCGTTCACGTCGGCGGACATCAAGGCGACCTACGACCGCATGCGCAACCCGCCGCAGGGTGTGATCTCGCCGCGCAAGGCGACGTTCGCCGACATCGATACAATCGATACGCCGGACGCCAACACCGTCATCTTCAAGATGAAGGCGGTCAACGCCTCGATGCTCGAGCACTTTGCGTCGCCGTGGAACTGCGTCTATTCGGCCAAGGATATCGCCGCAGACCCGAACGCGCCGCGCACCAAGATCAACGGCACCGGGCCGTTCATCTTCGTCGAACACGTCAAGGGTTCGCATGTTTCCGGCAAGCGCAATCCTGATTACTTCCGCAAAGGCTTGCCTTATCTCGACAGCTTCAAGGGCGTGTTCACGCTGCAGGCCGCAGCGATGCTGAACGCGTTGCAGGGTGGTCAGGTGATGGCCGAATTCCGTGGCGTTTCGCCGGCGGAACGCGACCGTCTGAAGGCAGCGCTCGGCGACAAGCTGCGCGTGGAAGAATCAAGCTGGACACTCAATCTTCTCGTTGCGTTCAACACCGAGAAAAAGCCGTTCGACGACGTTCGCGTCCGCAAAGCCTTGCTGATGGCGATCGACCGCTGGGGCGGAAGCCAGGGCCTGTCGAAAATCTCCACGCTGCGTTCGGTTGGCGGCGTGATCCGTCCGGGCTCGCCGAGCGCGACCGCGGAAGCCGATCTCGTCAAGCTTCCGGGCTTCTCCAAGGACATCAAGAAGTCCCGCGAGGAAGCCAAGAAGCTGCTCAAGGAAGCCGGCCAGGAGAACCTGAAATTCGTTCTCTGGAACCGCAACCTTGCGATGCCCTATACGCCGGGCGGCGTGTTCCTGGTCGACCAGTGGCGCCAGATCGGCGTCGAGGTCGAGCATAAGCAGTCCGACACCGCGCCGTATCTCGCGGCGCTCAACGCAGGCAACTACGACGTCGCGATCGACTTCTCCAACCTGTTCATGGACGATTCGACGCTGGCGCTCGCAAAGTACCTGTCGCGGGATCGTTCGCCGCAGAACCTGTCACGCTCGATCGATCGCGAGCTGGACAAGCTCTACGACGACCACATCCGCGAACGCGATCCGGCCAAGCGCAAAGCGCTGGTGCAGGCATTCGAAAAGCGCCTGTTCGAGCAGGGCTATCAGGAGCCGTTGCTCTGGTGGCACCGCATCGTTCTCACCCACAAGACGGTGATGGGCTGGAAGATGTCGCCGAGCCACAATCTCGGTCAGGATCTGGCTGAAGTCTGGCTGAACCAGTAACGAAACGCTTCCCCTCTCCCCGCGCCGCGGGGAGAGGGATTTTCCTTTCGCGAGACAGCACCATGCTCCGTTACACCATCCGCCGCGTTCTGCTTACCATCCCGACGCTGCTTGGCGTCGCGGTGCTGGTCTTCTTTATGCTGCGCATCGTCCCCGGCGATGTGATCGAGGTGAAGCTGCGCGCCGACGGCGGCAACGTCTCGCAGGAAGTCGTCGATGCGGAACGCAAACGCTTCGGTCTCGACAAGCCTCTGGTCAATCAATTCGCCGACTGGATGGTCGGCATGGCGAAGCTCGATTTTGGTACATCGATGTGGACCGAACGGCCGGTGATCGAGGAAATCTCGCTGCGGCTTCAATTGTCGTTGCAGGTCGCGATCATGGCGACACTAATAGCGGTATTCATAGCAATTCCATTGGGAACGACCGCGGCCTTGTTCCGCGACACTTGGCTCGATTATGCGGTCCGCATCATAACCATCGGCGGACTCTCGATTCCCTCATTCTGGTTCGGCATGCTCATCATGTTGAGCCTGCTCGCGTTGTTCAACTGGCTGCCGCCCATTACATTCACGCCAATCTATGTCGATCCGATTGCGAACCTGACACAGTTGATCTGGCCCGCGCTCGCCGTCGGCTATCGCTATTGTGCGGTTGTTGCGCGCATGATCCGCTCCTCGCTACTCGAAGTGCTGAACGAAGATTACATTCGCACAGCTCGCGCCAAGGGCGTGTTCGAGAAGCTCGTGGTGTCGCGGCACGCGCTGCGCAACGCGCTTCTGCCCGCGATCACCGTGATCGGGCTTGAATTTACATTTCTGATCGGCGGGCTTGTCGTGACCGAGCAGGTGTTCAACCTGAACGGCATCGGCCAGCTTTTCGTGCAGAGCGTCTCGCGCAACGACTTCATGCTGATCCAGGGCATGGTGATGCTGATCGCGGCGTTCTACGTGTTCGTGAACCTCGCGATCGACCTGCTTTATGCGGTGTTCGATCCGCGCATCCGGTATTCGTGACATGACACTCGTCCTCCCCCAGCCCACAACTCCCGGTGCGTTCTCCGCAGCCCTCGGCAAGGTTGGTGAATTCACCCGCCAGCAGCCGCTCGGCGCGGTGAGCTTCGTCATCATCTTCGTCATGATGTTCGCCGGCATCTTTTGCGAGTTGGTCGCGCCCTACGATCCGCTGACCATCGATTTTGCGGCCATCCTCGCCCCGCCCTCGATCGACCATTGGTGCGGCACCGACGCCTACGGCCGCGACATCTTCTCCCGTCTTATTTACGGCTCGCGTACCGCGCTGGTGATCGGCTTCACCTCATCGTTCGTTGGGTCGAGCCTCGGCGCGACACTGGGCATCGCTTCGGCCTATTTCGGTGGGCGAATTGACTCGTGGATCCAGCGGTTCATGGACGTGCTACTCGCATTTCCACTGATCGTGCTTGCGCTCGTGGTCGTCGCTGCACTTCGCAGTTTCGTGGTCGGCGGCGTGGACATGAACCTGATCCTCGCCATCGCCATTCCGATCATCCCGCGTGTCGCGCGCGTGGTTCGTGCGGCGGCTCTTGGCGTGCGCGTGATGCCGTATGTCGATGCGGCACGCGCGGCCGGCTATTCAAACAGCCGCATCATCTTCCGCCACATGGCTCCGAACGTCGTCGCGCCCTACCTCATCATGCTGACCGCCTTCATCGCGCAGGCGATCCTCGCCGAAGCCTCGCTCTCGTTCCTCGGCCTCGGCGTGGTCGAGCCAAAAGCGGCATGGGGCCTGATGCTGTCTGGCAATGCTGCCGACTTCTACCGTGAAGCTCCGTGGATGATCCTGTTCCCCGGTGCTGCGATCAGCCTTGCGGTGTTCGCGTTCAACCTGTTCGGCGACGCGCTGCGCGATTATCTCGACCCGCGGTTCAAGGTATAACGGCCCGTCCGCACAGCGGACGTCAGGAGCCGTTACATGCCCCGCCCCCTCGAAGGCCTTCGCGTTCTCGAACTCGCGCGCGTGCTTGCGGGCCCGTGGGCCGGACAAATCCTTGCCGATCTTGGCGCGGACGTCATCAAGGTCGAGCGCCCCGGCAAGGGCGACGATACCCGCGAGTGGGGGCCACCTTTCGTCGAGGGAGATAACGGCGAAAATCTCGGCGGCGCTTATTATCACTCAACCAATCGCGGCAAGCGTTCGATTGCAATCGATTTCGAAAGTGAACGGGGCCGCAAGGTCGTCACAAAGCTCGCGGCGCGGTCCGACATCCTGATCGAGAATTTCAAGTTCGGCGGCCTCAAGAAATTCGGCCTCGATTACGAGACTCTGTCGGCGGCCAATCCGCGGCTGATCTATTGCTCGATCACGGGGTTCGGGCAGACCGGACCCTACGCGCACCGGCCGGGCTACGATCTCATCATTCAAGGCATGGGCGGCATCATGAGTCTGACCGGCGAGGCCGATGGCGAGCCGATGCGGATGGGCGTCGCTTTCGCCGACGTGTTCACGGGCGTCTATTCTTCGGTCGCAATCCTCGCAGCCCTTGCCGAGCGCGAAAAGACCGGACGCGGCTCACATGTCGACATGGCGCTGCTCGACACAATGGTCGGCGTGCTGGCGAACCAGTCGGCGTTTTATCTCGTCTCCGGCGCGTTGCCGCCGCGCCTTGGCAACGCCCATGCGACCGTTGTGCCCTATCAGGTGTTCCCGGCATCGGACGGCCATCTCATCATCGCGGTCGGCAATGACGGGCAGTTCGGAAAATTCTGCGCGCTGCTCGGCATCCCGGCACTGTCAACGGATGCGCGCTACGTCACCAATGGCGCTCGCGTGGTGAACCGCGCAACACTCATTCCGCAACTGAGCGCCCTCACCGAACAACGCACGCGCGCGGAGCTTCTGAGCGGGCTTGAAAAGGCAGGCGTCCCCGCCGGTCCGATCAACGATCTGGCGGATGTCTTCGCCGATCCGCAGGTCGTTGCGCGCAAACTGCGCATAGATCCGCCGAGCGCGCATGCGAAAGGCGGGGCCGTTCCCGGCATACGCGCACCCATCGTCATCAATGGCGATGCGCAATGTGCCGAGCGTGCCTCACCCGGCCTCGGCGAGCACACCGACGAAATCCTGCGCGAAATCGGCGAATCCTAGCCGGTCAGGTTGCAAACAGCAGATCGCGGGCGAGCGTGTTGATCGGCTGCACCGCCTCGAGCGCCTCGCGTAGCCGCTCCTGATCGGAGGCGTTCATTCGCTTCAAGGCAACCTTGTTCGTGGGCGGGCGGCCGCGATCCATGTCCTCGATCTGCTGCGCCAGAATGAGATCGAGGAAAACGCCATGCGCAGTGTCGAGCGCTTTAAGATCGCCTTCGCCAATCCCGAGCGCCAGAACTCCGGCAAGGCGCGCAGGCGTCGCGCGTTCGATCACATGATGCCGGATGGCAAGAAGCCGCGCGGTGGAAACAATCCCAAATAATCCCGTCTTCTTGAGATCAATCCGCCCATTGCTCGTGCGGATGCGACCCAGCCAGCCAATGCCGCTCTCGAACGCGCCGCCCGCCTCCGCGAGAAGCTTGATGAAATTGATCTGACCTTTGGCCGCATCGAACCCGTATCTCCACAAGCTGTCGCTCAGCACGGCGTCACCGTGCACGCCGCGCCAGTCGAAGAATATGTCGGCCGAAAGTAAATCCTGCGGACGCGACCGGCCTATCCATTCGTCCACCCGCTTGCGCCAGGTCTGCGCCGATCCGCGCCATTGCGGATTTTTCCCCATGATGCTGCCGGTGCAATAGGGAACGCCGGCCTGATGCAGGACGTCAGCGACGATCGTGCCGAGATCGGCGAACCAGCGATCCTCCGCGCCGCCCGGATCGCCTTCAGCGAAAACAATGGCATTGTCCTGATCCATCGCGAGCAAGCTTTCGCCGCGTCCAGCCGAACCGAGCACCGCGACGGAATAAGGACAGGGCGGCTCTCTCCGTCCCTCATCCCGCATGCGCCGCTCGGCGATCAGCGCGGCCTGCCGGGTCAAGGCTCCAAGCTCGCGCGAAATCACGGCGGCTACCTCACGCGCCGTAAGGGATTCGGCGAGCAGCGAGGCCGCGACCTGGGGAAGCTTTGCCCAGGCCAGGGCCAGCGCCTGCACGTCCCAAGCCTCATCGATTTCGTCGCCGAGCGATACCGCCTCCGCAGCGCGCAGCCGCAAGAGATCGCGCGCCGATAGCGCCCCGATGACCCGCCCCGCCTCGTCCACCACACCCAGATGGCGGACCTTCAGACGGCTCATCCGGCCGATCGCACGATAGACGAACGCTTCGGCCGGAATGGCGGCGAGCGGTCTGCTCATGAATTTGCCGACCGGCATATCGAGCGCCGCAGCGCCGTGAGCCGACAATGCGCGCGCCACATCGCGCTCGGTCACGATGCCGGAGTCCTGCGCGGTGAGCGCGGTTGCGTCCCGCTCAACCGGACGAACGAAGAGCGACGACGATTGCTCTTTCGTCATTTGTGCCAGGGCGTCCTGCAAGGTCCGCTCCGCGCCAATGAATAGTGCTGGTGCGCTCATCAGGTCCTTGATCCTGTGGCGATAGGGATAGGCGTCAATGCGCGAAAGCGTGCGCTCGCTCGCCAGACGCGCCTCATCAGCCCCCGTCTCCGCCCAGCCCGCGCGGTGTTGCTGGTCGAGCACTTCGGTCAGCGCGCGGCATGCCGCGTTCGCCTCCGCGAAAGTGTGGATACCTCCATCCCGCAGCAACGGAACGAGCGCGCGAAAAATCCGCGCTGTCGAAGTGGCATCGCCAAGCGCCGAGTGACGCGTACTGCCCTCCACGCCAAGCCACGCGCAAAGACTTTCGATGGTAAAGCTCGCAAGATTGGGAGCTATCACCTGCGCGAGCAGCCGGGTGTCGAGTGTGCGAGGCGGCGCGAAGGTGTCTCCGATACGTGAGCATTCGCGTTGGAGGATCGCGATGTCAAAACCGAGTGAATGGCCGATCAGCGGGCAATCGCCGGCGAATTCGCGAAATCGCTGCCAAACATCCTTGAACGGCTGCGCCTGCGCGACGTCGGCATCGCCAATGCCGTGAATTGCCTTGGCGCTTTCCGGAATTGGCTCTCCCGGGGCGACAAGGCTGCGGAACGTATCCCCAGTGATCTTGCCGCTCGAAATACGGATGGCGCCGATCTCGACAATGCGCGCACGGCGCGGATCGAGTCCGGTCGTCTCGGTGTCGATGACCACCGCGTCGAGCGCTATCAGCGGCGTCGCATTCGTGACCGCAGCCATTGCAGGACCCTTACACGCATGAATCGGGCGGGCTTATAGCTCCAACATCGTCCGGCAAGACTTCAGGGTCCATGCGTTCGATCAACACACCGTGGAATTCGCAGTTCGATGTGCAGCCGGCGTTCGCCGTACTGGTCCCTTCCACGACCACGTCCTTTGCGGAATCGGATTCGCGCGCGCATCCGCTGCGTAAATTTTTTCGGTGATCGGCAGGGCAAATTTGATGTTGCGCTGCAATATAACTGATGCAGTTCGTCACAGGACTCGACCCAAAAAGCTCAATGTTCTTAGGTGCAAGTGCGAACGGTTGCGCCGAAAGTTCTATAAGGCCGATGTAACCGCGATGATAAGGTGCGAGCACTAAGGGGCCGGGCAAACAACAAAAAACGTCAAAAAGCCGGCGCGCGTTTGCGTGAGGCAATCAAGACAAAAATCGACAAAAGGGGAGACAACGAATGGCTATTAGTGACGACAAAAGACGTCGGCATTGGGCGAAAACCCGCAACCTGACTTTCATCATCACCGCCCTATGGGCGATCTTCGCGATCATTCTTCCGTGGAACGTGAAAGCTCTGAACGCGATGACGTTCCTCGGCT
This sequence comes from Pseudorhodoplanes sinuspersici, assembly GCA_945862935.1. Classification (GTDB taxonomy): domain Bacteria; phylum Pseudomonadota; class Alphaproteobacteria; order Rhizobiales; family Xanthobacteraceae; genus Pseudorhodoplanes; species Pseudorhodoplanes sinuspersici_A. Next base: position 17,349 of record CAMBBO010000032.1, read on the forward strand.
TTCCGCTCGGATATTACTTCATCGCCCAAGGCTCGCTAATCGCCTTCGTCGTGCTGATCGTCGTGCACAATATGTTGCAGGACAGGATCGATGACGAATTCGGCGTTGGCGAAGAATAAAGGGGGAAATCATGGCTATGCAAATGAAAGGCAGATTCGTCGATAATCTGCCGAAGGTATACGGACTTTATACTGGCGGTTTCGTCCTCTTCATCATGCTGATGGCGATCCTCGATCAGATGGGCGTGAGCGCCCAGACGATCGGCATTCTGTTCGTCGCATTCACCATCGCGATCTACGCTTTGATCGGCTGGCTGTCGCGCACGATGCAGCTCGACGCGTATTACGTTGCGGGACGTGAAGTCCCGGCCGTCTATAACGGCATGGCGACGGCGGCCGACTGGATGTCGGGCGCATCGTTCGTCGCGCTCGCCGGCGGTATCTATTTCGGCGGCTACGGCTATATGGCCTTCGTCGTCGGCTGGACCGGCGGTTACGTGCTGGTGAACGGCCTTCTCGCGCCGTACCTGCGCAAATTCGGCTGCTACACGGTTCCCGACTTCGTCGGCACCCGTTACGGCGGCAACCTTGCCCGCTTTATTGCCGTCATCATTCTGGTGGTCGCCTCGTTCACTTACGTGACCGCCCAGATCGATGCCTCCGGCACGATCGCTGCGCGCGCGTTGCAGATCAAATACGAAGTCGGCGTTTGGGTCGGTCTCGTGGCGATCTTGATGTGTTCGATGCTCGGCGGCATGCGTGCGGTGACCTGGACTCAGGTGGCGCAGTACATCGTGCTGATCATCGCCTACCTCGTTCCGGTGATCTGGATGTCGAACCGTCAAGGCTTCGGCATTATTCCGCACTTCTCCTACGGCGATGCAATTCATCGCATTCAGGAGCTTGAGCCGCTCGTGAAACTCGGAACCGCGGCCGCTGCGCCGGTCCCGGGCATGAGCATTCTGACGACGCCGCTCAACGCGACTGGCGCTTCGATGGAAAGCTGGAAGTTCTTCACGCTGTGCATCTGCATGATGTGCGGCACGGCATCCCTGCCGCACATTCTGATGCGCTACTTCACCACGCCTTCGGTGCGGTCGGCTCGTCGGTCGGTCGGCTGGTCGCTGTTCTTCATCTTCCTGCTCTACTTCACGTCGCCATGCCTTGCGACGCTGACCAAGCTGCAATTGCTCGATCCGAATCTTCCGACCTCCATCATTGGCAAGCCGTT
>CAMBBO010000033.1 GCA_945862935.1 Pseudorhodoplanes sinuspersici
CGGGCGTTGTCTTGTTGATCGGGCGCTTTAAGCAAACGCTTCTTCGCTCAACTTCACCGCATGGGCGCGCACGTCCTTCGGCCATTTCGCCGTTGCCGCATCGAACGCATCCGCGTCATTGGCAAACAATGCGCGCGTTGCGTCCTTGAAGCCGCGCATGTCGCCAGCGACCGCATGCATGAAGCGATACGCACGCTCCTGCGCGGCCCGGATGCGGTCGGCGCCTTTCTTCAGGTGCCGCGCCTCATCAACGAGCTTGCGAAGGGCAACCGACGCGCCGCCCGGCTGGCTGTTCAGCCAGTCCCAGTGGCGCGGCAGCAGCGTGACTTCGCGCGCGATAACGCCGAGCTTCGGCCGGCCGGGGCCAGCAGGGGCTTCCGGCTCGGGCGTCGCTGCAAGTTCGCCCGAAGCGATGCGCTCGCGCACATCCTTCGCGCTGCCGCGAAAGTCGACTTCGATCGGCTGCGAGGTCGCGTCGTCGAAGATGAGGACGTCGTCGCCAGCATCAATCGCCTTCTTCGCTTTCAGCGCGACATCGGCGAGCGCACCCGCTGCGATCCGGCGGGCGCCTGCAAACGCTGTGCATTGGGTATTGGTGTGTCCGGTCATGATGGGACTCCTTCAAAGCATGATCCCGAAAAGTGTGAAGCGGTTTTCGGGAAAGGTCATGCGCCAACTCTGATGGAGCCTTATTTATGTCCGGGTAAAATAAAGTCAATATCACCCGGATGAAATGCGGGCACGAAAAAGGCCGCCTCGCGGCGGCCTTTTTGAAATCGTTGCGTTGGACGAGGGCTTACTCGTCTTCCGGCTTTTCCTTGCCGCCGATCTGCTTCAGCTTGGCGAATACGGCGCTGACATCCATGTCGTCTTTCGGCTTCTGGCCTGCGGCGACAGGTTCTTCTTCCGGTGCGGCCGGAGCGGTTGTCACCGAAGCGGGCAGCAGCGTCATGCCGCCGCCTTCCGGCGGGACCGGCTTTTCCTTCGCGGCCTTTCGCACTTCCATGTCGAGGTCGATCTGCGAGCACAGGCCGAGCGTCACCGGATCGAGCGGCTGCAAAGCCGCGGCATTCCAGTGGCTGCGGTCGCGGATGCCGGTAATCGTCGTCTTGGTCGTGCCGACGAGGCGCATGATCGCGCTGTCTTTCAACTCGGGATGATTTCGGATCAGCCACAGGATCGCGTTCGGGCGGTCCTGGCGGCGGGAAACGGGGGTATAACGAGGCCCGCGCTTGGTCTTCTGCTCCGGCACGCGCACCTTGCGGTCGGCGAGCTTCAGCCGAAGGTTCGGGTCCTTTTCGCCGGCCTCGATGTCCTCGCGGGTGAGCTGGCCGGTCTGGATCGGGTCCATACCCTTGATGCCCTGCGCGGAGTCGCCGTCGGCGATGGCGCGGACCTCGAGCGGGTGCAGATTGCAGAAATCGGCGACCTGATCGAAGGTCAGGGCGGTATTTTCGACCAGCCACACGGCGGTGGCCTTCGGCATCAGCGGTGCGGTCGACATGGGATTCCTCCGGACAAATTGATCTTTAAGCTCCGCCCGCCCGTCGGGGCGAAGCCTTTTCGTCATCGGTGATGAGCGGAAAGTACTAAGGAATATAGGTAAGGTGGCCCTTTGGGGCAACCTTGAAAGGCCTCTTGGCTTGACAGGAGGGGTCCATGACCCCCATTTCACCTTAGATTTCGCCCGGAATCGGGCCAAACCAGCATGTCACAGGCATTCCCCATGAATTCAGCCGTTGCCCCGCAGACTGGCGAAAAGCCCCCTCTCAAGGTGGTGTTGTGCTCGCCGCGCGGCTTCTGCGCCGGTGTCGTGCGCGCCATCGATTCGGTCGAGCGCGCGCTCTCGATGTACGGCCCCCCGGTCTATGTGCGCCACGAGATCGTCCACAACCGCTACGTGGTCGAAAGCCTGAAAGCCAAGGGCGCGATCTTTGTCGAGGAACTCGACGAAATCCCGGATACCGACGCGCCGGTGATCCTGTCCGCGCATGGCGTGCCGCGCGCGGTTCCGATGGAAGCGCGCCAGCGCAATTTCTTCACCCTCGATGCGACCTGCCCGCTGGTGACCAAGGTTCACCGCGAGGCGCAGATCCATAATAAGCGCGGCCACGAGGTCGTGCTGATCGGCCACGCGGGGCATCCTGAAGTGGTAGGCACGATGGGCCAGTTGCCGGATGGCGCGGTCAAGCTCGTGCAGACCGTTGCCGACGTCGACGCCTTCGAGCCGAAGGATCCAAACAAGCTTGCTTACGTGACGCAGACCACGCTTTCGCTCGATGAAGTGCGCGAAATGGTCGAGCATCTGCAGAAGCGGTTCCCGGCGATCGTCGGGCCGCACAAGGAAGACATCTGCTACGCCACCACCAACCGCCAGGTCGCGGTGAAGAAAGTCGCGCCGAACGTGGATGCGATGATCGTGGTGGGCGCGACCAATTCGTCGAACTCGCAGCGTCTGCGCGAAGTCGCCGAGCGCGAAGGCTGCCGTTACTCGGTGCTGATGCAGCGCGCGACCGAAATCGACTGGGACAAATTCGAGGGCATTTCCTCGCTCGGCATCACTGCCGGCGCGTCCGCCCCCGAAGTGCTGGTCGAGGAAATCATCGACGCATTCGCCGCGCGTTACACCATCAACGTGGAAACGGTGCAGGCCGTGGAGGAAGACATGTTCTTCCCGCTGCCGCGCGTGCTGCGTCCGAGCGAAGCCGCCGAATAGTTTCGCAACGGCCGCGCGTCCGCGCGGCCTGATGTCTGGGGAACGCCGTGGCCGTCTACACCGACGTTTCGGTCGAAGACTTGTCCGCGTTCATCGCCGACTATGACCTTGGCGAACTCCTGTCCTACAAGGGCATCGCGGAGGGCGTGGAGAATTCCAATTTTCTCCTGCACACCAGCGGCGGCCATTTCATCCTCACGCTGTATGAAAAGCGCGTCGCCGCGGGCGACCTGCCGTTCTTTCTCGGATTGATGGAGCATCTTGCCGCGCGCGGGCTGAATTGTCCGCAACCGGTCAAGACCCGCAACGGCACGACGCTCGGCACGCTTGCAGGCCGCCCGGCTGCGATCGTGACTTTCCTCGAAGGAATGTGGATGCGGCGGCCCGATGCAAAACATTGCGCGGCCGTGGGCGAGGCTTTGGCCAACCTGCATCTGGCGGGCGCGGACTTTGCGATGAAGCGCGTCAACGCGCTGTCTGTACAGGGCTGGCGTCCGCTGTTCGAGAATTGCTGCGACCGCGCCGATGGCGTTCAGGCCGGGATGCGCGCGACCATCGAGCAGGAACTTGCCGCGCTGGAAAAATCGTGGCCGCGCGATCTTCCGCAGGGCGTGATCCATGCGGATCTCTTTCCCGACAACGTGTTCTTTCTTGGCGGCTCGTTGTCCGGCCTGATCGATTTCTATTTCGCCTGCACCGATACGCTCGCCTATGACGTGGCGATCTGTCTGAATGCATGGTGCTTCGAGCCGGACTTTTCCTACAACGTCACAAAAGGCCGCGGCCTGCTGCAGGCTTACGCGCGCGTGCGTCCGATGAGCGATGCCGAGCTTGACGCGTTGCCGATGCTGGCACGCGGCTCCGCGTTGCGATTTCTGCTGACCCGGCTGGTCGATTGGCTGAACGTGCCGCCCGGCGCTCTGGTGAAGCCGAAAAGCCCGCAGGAGTATTTCCGCAAGCTGCGCTTCCACCAGAATGTGCGAAGCGTCGGCGATTACGGGATTGCAGCCAAGGAATTGACCGCGTGAGTACGCCGCGCGTCACCATCCACACCGACGGCGCCTGTTCGGGGAATCCCGGTCCCGGCGGCTGGGGCGCGATCCTCGAATTCGGCGATCACAAGAAAGAGATGAAGGGCGGCGAGGCGCACACCACCAATAACCGCATGGAATTGATGGGCGCAATCGGCGCGCTCGAAGCGCTCACCAAGCCGTGCGACGTCGATCTGCACACCGACAGCAAATATATGCGCGACGGCATCATGTCGTGGATCAAGAAGTGGAAAGTGAACGGCTGGAAAACCGCCGACAAGAAACCGGTGAAGAATGTCGATCTGTGGCAGCGGCTCGACGCGGCGCTCGCGCGTCACACGGTGCGCTGGCATTGGGTCAAAGGCCATGCCGGTCATGACATGAACGAACGCGCGGACGAATTGGCGCGCGAAGGCATTGTTGCGGTGAAGGCTGGCGTGAAGGGCGCGCTGGACGGCTAAATAAAAAGGCCGGGCTTGATGCCCGGCCTTCTCATGCTTTCAATTTGAAACCTTAGAGCTGCTTCATCAAATTCTCGGCGCCGGAAATGTCGGCCTTGCCGGGAGCGTCCTCGATATTCAGCGATTTCACGACGCCATCCTCGACCACCATCGAGTAGCGCTGCGAGCGCATGCCGAGGCCGCGTTCGCCGAGATCGAGCGACAGGCCGATGGCTTTTGCAAAAGCCGCGCTGCCGTCGGCGAGGAAATAATCGATCTTACCGTCGGCGTTGGATTCCTTCTTCCACGCGCCCATCACGAACGGATCGTTCACGGCGGTCACCGCGATGGTGTCGACGCCCTTGGCCTTGATCGCGGCGGCGTTGGTGACAAAGCCCGGCATGTGGTTCTTGTGGCAGGTCGGCGTGAAGGCGCCGGGAACGGCGAACAGCACAACCTTCTTGCCCTTGAAGATTTCGTCGGTGGTCATCGGCTTCGGACCGTCCGCGGTCGGGACCGGGAATGTTGCGTTCGGCAGGCGATCGCCAACTTTAATCGTCATGGGAAATTCCTCTCCGCTTGGGGCTGATAGGCTTCTGGGGGATGGGGCTGTCTGCAATCGGGCGGCAAGATAGCGCAAAGCGCCGATTAGTCGAGACGGAAGGTGGTCTCAATGGCGTGGCCGCCCGCGGCTGCCGTGAGCTTCAATTCCGCGCCATCCGGCTTTGCGCCCGGAGGCAGGCCATCGAGGGCGAATTCGAAACGCTGGTGTCCTGCCTTTGCGCCGTCCACGGGTGTGGGCAGCGGCAATGCCCAATCGGGCGTCGGGCCTTCGGCGAATAATTCGACCTTGGCATCGGTGGGCGCTGCGACCTCAACAATCACGCGAGCGGGCGAGCCTGGCTGGCGCGTCGCACTTGAGATTGAAAGCGGCGCCTTTGCTGCAAGCGGTTGTGTCTCGGGCACGCGCTTTTCGGCTTCCGTGATCGCAGCTTCGCTCGTGCCGGAACCGCCGCCAAGCTGCAATTCGCTTTTTGCCTGCACCGGCACGCACAGCTTTTCGCAAATGGCATAGTCGATCGTCAGCCGCAGCACGATGGGCTGCGCGGCATCCTTCGCTTCGATCTTCAACGGGAAAACGACAGCGCCCTTGTAGCCGATGGTATTTCCTTCGGCGTCGGAGAAACGAAGCGGCACCGGCCACGCAACCTGCGCGGACTTCAGATTATCGGAGCCTGAGAAATCGAATTGCGGTGGAACGCCAGCGTCGCCGGGATAGCGCCAATAGGTTTTCCATCCCGGCGCGAGCTTGAGTTCAACACCCGCGCGATTGGACGTTGTTCCGAGGAGCCGCATGGCCGTGCGCGAATCGCCGTCCCACGCCGAGGTATCTGCGGCGATGACCGGCTGCGCGCACAGACCGAGCGCAAGCGCAATTGTGGCAAAACCGGGCCGCAAAAAAGCGTTTGATACAAACATGCCGCTCGTTTAGCCGCTGCGTGTCACACTTGCTATTGAAATGGTCGTGATGAGTTCGCAAAGGTCCGTTTGCAAGCGAGCCGGATCGGGATAATCTTTGCGCATGAAGATTTCACGCAAGACCTTGCAAAAGAAGGCGGCTGGGCGCGGTTACCTCGACGGCCAGATGCTGGTCGCAACACCCGCGATGAGTGACGAGCGTTTCGCGCGCAGCGTAATCTATGTTTGCGCGCATACGCCCGAAGGCGCGATGGGCATCATCGTCAATCAGCCAGCCTCCAACATCAAGTTTCCCGATTTGCTGGTGCAGCTCGAAGTCTTGCCGAAGGAAGACCTGATCGAGATCGGTACGCCACGCGACGACGTGAGGGTGATGAAGGGCGGGCCGGTCGAGACGGGGCGCGGCTTCGTCCTTCACTCGGCGGATTTCTTCATCGAGAATTCGACGCTGCCGATCGACGACGGCATCTGCCTTACCGCGACGCTCGATATTCTCAAGGCGATTGCGCGCGGCGACGGGCCTGCGAATGCGATCCTCGCACTTGGTTATGCGGGCTGGGCGCCGGGGCAACTTGAAACCGAAATTCACGGCAATGGCTGGCTGCATTGTCCGGCCGATTCCGAACTGATTTTCGGCGAGGACATCTCGCATAAATACGATCTGGCCTTGCGCAAGATCGGCATCGACCCCGCGATGCTGTCGAGCGAAATCGGCCACGCGTGACGCGCGTCTGGCGCGCGAATTCCGAAGCACGCGCCTAGCGCGCCAATTCCATTGGATTGCTTTGCAAAAGTTTGCTGGCCGCGTCCGCCGACATCGCCTCGCCAAAAGCGTAGCCCTGCGCGTATTCGCAGCCCATCTGGTAAAGCTCGACCGCGTCGGAATCGCTTTCCGCGCCTTCCGCCACCACTTCCATTCCAAGATCGTGCGCGAGCGCGATGATCGAGCGCAGGATGATCGGGCGTTTGCCCTTATTGGTGGTGCGCACGAAGGACTGGTCAATCTTCAGCGTATCGAACGGGAAACGCTGTAGATAAGACAATGACGAATGCCCGGTCCCGAAATCGTCAAGCGCGAGGCCCGCTCCGAGTTCGCGCAGACGCGTCAGCATCTGTGCTGCGAGTTCGGGATTGTCCATGACGAGAGATTCGGTCAGTTCGAGCTTCAGTGTGCCGCGCATCACCGGCGAACGCTGCAGCACGTTGCGAAGATCTTGAATGAGATCCTGCCGCAGAAGCTGCCGCGACGACACGTTGACGCTCGCAAAGATCATGCTCTGCGTGCGCATTGTGCGCTGCCATATGCTGAGTTGCCGTGCGGTCCGCTCCAGCGCGAACAATCCAAGATCGACGATCAGGCCGTTCTCTTCGGCGATGGAAATGAACTCGGCCGGTGACATGCGGCCCATCTTCGGATGGTTCCAGCGCGCCAGCGCCTCAAAGCCTGCGACCGTGCGATCTTCCAGCCGGATGATCGGCTGGTACATCATCATCAGTTCGTCGCGTTCGAGCGCGCGCCGCAATTCCGAACCAAGCGTGAGCCGATCGGTCTTGCGCTCGCGCATCGCAGCCTTGAAGACCTCGATGCAGTCACCGCCGATGCGCTTGGCGTGATACATCGCAAGCTCGGCGTCTTTCAGGATTTCTTCCGTGCGCGCGGTTAGATTGTCGGCGAGCGCAAGGCCGATCGACGCCGTGAGGAATAATTCCTTGTCGTTGAAGGTAATCGGTGAGCGCAAGGTGCGACGGACTGTTTCCGCGAATGCAATAATGCGTGCCGGATCGCGCTCCGAGACAAGGATCATCGCGAATTGATCGCCGGAGAAACGCGCAAGCGTATCCTGCGGCTTGAGCAGACGCGTGAGGCGGCGCGACAGCGTGAGCAGGATGGAATCGCCAACCGCGATCCCGACTGAATCGTTGACCTGCTTGAAGCGGTCGAGGTCGATCACCATGACGGTCGGGCGCATGGCCGGATCGGATTTTGCGAAGGCGAGCATCGCTTCGAAGCGATCGAGGAAAAGCTGACGGTTCGGCAGCCCGGTTAAGTTGTCATGCACTGCGTCGTGCAGCAGCCGTTCTTCTGAGTTCTTGAATTCGGTGACGTCCGTGAGTGTGCCGACAAGCCGCACCACTTCGCCGTCCGAGCCGACGACCGGGCGGGCTTTCAGCGCGAACCACAGATAATGGCCGTCCGGCGTGCGCAGGCGGAAATCCTGCATCACGCGTCCGCGGCGCTGCTCGATCACGTTGTCGAGCGACGCACGGAAACGGTCGCGGTCGAGCGGATGCAGATATTCGAGCCAGCCTGATGCCGGGCCTTCCAGCGCGCCGCGCTTGAGACCGAGCAGATGTTCGGTTTCCGGGCTGGTGAAAACCTTGTCGGCGGATACGTCCCAGTCCCAGATCATGTCGCCGGCACCTGTCAGCGCGAGCGCGCGGCGCTCGACGTCCGAGACGATGCCGTGTGTGATCGATCCAGCAAAGGCGTGTTGCATGACGGTGAAGCCGATCAGCATCACGATCAGCACGAGGCCGCCGAGCAAGGCTGGTCCGACGATGTCGTTTGTGATCAATCCTCCAACCGTGAACGCCGCCGTGATCGTCCACACCACGAGAAGGAGCCATGTCGGGATCAGCAGAACCGCGCGGTCGTAACCGTGGGTAGATAGATAAATGACGAGACCGAAGCCCACGAATGCGACCGCAGCGAGGGACGCGCGCGAAATGCCCGACGCGATGGCCGGATCGAACAGCGCAAGTCCGAGCAGCGCCACCAGCAGACCGAGCCAGGCGATGGTGACGTGCGCGTAGCGGACGTGCCAGCGGCCAAGATTGAGGTATGCGAACAGGAAGACGAGCAGGGTCGCGGCGAGGATAGCTTCGCCCGACGCGCGCCAGACGCGTTCCGCGCCTGCCGACATGTCGAACACCTTGCCCCAGAAACCGAAATCGATGCCGATATAGACGAGCACCGCCCAGCCAAGTGCCGCGGCCGCAGGAAACATGACGCTGCCCTTCACCACGAACAGAATGGTGAGGAAGAGCGCAAGCAAACCGGCAATGCCGATGACGATGCCGTAATAGAGCGTGAAAGAGTTGATCTTGTCTTTGTACGCGTCCGGCTCCCACAAATAGAATTGCGGAAGATTGCCCGTACGCAATTCGGCGACATAGGTGATGACGGTGCCGGGATCGAGCGTTATGCGGAAAATGTCCGCGGCCGCTGAATCCTGCCGGTCGGGGCGCTCGCCCGAACTTGGCGTGATGCCGACGATGCGCGAGAGGCCAAGGTCCGGCCAGAACAATCCCGACCCGACCATGCGGTAATGCGGGATCACGATCAGGCGGTCGATCTGTTCGTCGCCATTATTGGCGAGTGCAAACACCGCCCAGTTGGTCGAGCCTTCGCGGCCGCGCACCTCGATTCGGCGGATGATGCCGTCCGGGCCGGGCGCGGTCGAAACCTGGATGCGGTCGTTTTCGGTGCGCTGATATTCGAGGGCTTCGGTGAGGTCGATGGCGGGCGCATCGGTGCGCACGGCGACCGCCTCCACGGCAAGAGCCGGGTGTGCGGACACGCCGAGGGCAAGCCCTGCGAACAGGGCCGCCACAGCCAAGGATCGGCCTAGACCACGCAAACGAAACCCTCCGGCGCCAGCCTTCACTTGTCCGGCAGCGCCCGACTACCCACCAGTATCACCAACGGATCAGCTTTGTGCCGATTTCGCGGCGGATGCGGGGTGGGGCCAAAAGAGCCTCACCCGGCCAGAACAATCTTCCCGATATGGCCGCTGGCCTCGATCCGCTCGTGCGCCTTTGCCGCCTCGGCGAGGGGAAAGGTCGAGTCGATCACCGGCTTTACGCGGCCCGCTTCCACCAGCGGCAAGACCTTGTCGCCGATGGCCTTGGCGATGGCGCCTTTGTCTTCCACCGAACGCGATCGCAGCGTCGAACCGGTATGATGAAGGCGCTTGAGCATGATGCGGAGGAAATCGACGTTGGCCTTCGGGCTGCCCTGAAATGCGATTTGTACGATCCGCCCTTCGACGGCAGCAGCTTCGTAATTGCGTTCAATGTAATCGCCGCCGACCATGTCGAGAATAACATCGGCGCCCTTGCTGCCGGTGGCGCTTTTCGTCATTTCGACGAAGTCCTCGGTCTTATAGTTAACAGCGACATCGGCGCCGAGCTTGCGCGCGGCTTCGCATTTTTCCGCGCTGCCTGCGGTGATGATGACGCGTGCGCCGAAAGCCTTGGCGAGTTGAATCGCGCTCGTCCCGATCCCCGATGTGCCGCCATGAACCAGCAATGTCTCGCCGCTTTTCAGCGCGCCGCGCTCGAACACGTTGTGCCAGACGGTGAAGAAGGTCTCCGGGAATGCGCCGGCCTCGATCATCGAGAGGCCTTTCGGAATGGGCAGCGCATGACTTTCATGCGCGAGGCAATATTGCGCGTAACCGCCGCCGATCACGAGCGCCATGATCTTGTCGCCCATCTTCCATCGCGTGACGCCTGAGCCGAGCGCCACCACTTCGCCTGCGATCTCCAGTCCCGGAATATCCGGCGCGCCCTTCGGCGGCGGGTAGAGGCCCTTGCGCTGCATCACGTCGGGACGGTTCACGCCCGCAGTTTCCACCTTCACGAGGATTTCACCCGCGCCCGGCTGCGGCGTGTCGCGCTGTTCCGGCACAAGCACATGCGGATCGCCCGCTTCCTTGATCGCGATAGCAGTCATGCGTGCGGGGATTTCGGCCATGGGATCGTCCGGTCTATTTTTGGGGAAGCCTTGAGGCGGCTGCGCGATGTTTAGTCGGGGGCTTGCGGTGTGACAACCCGGCCTTGACGTTTTAGCATTTTGGCGAAGGGAGAGATGCCATGTCGATGATGGATGACGACCGCCCGAAGAAGAAAATCGCCCATGAAATCGGGCAGGATCTGACGCTTCTTTCGGTCGCGGAACTGCGCGAGCGGATCGCGATTTTGCAGGATGAGATCGCAAGGCTCGAAGCAGATATCGCCAAGAAGCATTCGTCGCGAAGCTCTGCCGACCAGTTCTTCAAAAAATGAAGCTTTAGCGAGCGCCGGGGCAGACAAGCTCGCGGCACAGCTTTTCCAGTTCGGGGAAAGGCTGATATGGCGCCTTGGCGCATTGCTCCTTGGTCGCGGGCAACATCGCGGTCAGCTTGCCGGCATAGAAGATTGCGGCAACTTCCTTGATGCCGGTATGCGGGCCGCCACTCAATTTTTTGGCGTTGTAGCGAAGGCAGGAAATGAAACGGGTTTCGCTGCCGCTTGGTTTAAGCGCCGGAATTGTGACGGCCGCATCGCGAATGCCGGTGGGATCTTCGTCGCCGCCTCTGATGGCCAAGATAATGTCATCCTTGTAATTGACCGGCGGAATGTTGGGTTCGGGCTCGGCGTCGGGCTTGTTGGCGTTGCCGCTGCACGCTGTGAGAACAACGCAAAACGCAAGCAACGTCACTGCGCGATATGCGCGCGTGAAGCCGTTGTTGATTTTGAAAAAGGGCTGCATTTGCAGACGCTCCCTGTTCCGAACCCTTAATTTATTTCTCAATTTACGCAAAGTTAAGCTTTCTCAGTCATTACTGGCGTCGTCCATCTTCATGGACATTGAGTGGCTCCTGTCCACTCTGTTTGACGCCTCCCTGTTATCACTTGAGCCGCCGGAAACGGCGGCTCTTTTTTTGCGCGCGGAGATGGGCCCGTTTTGTCCCATTTCGGTGCAGGTGGGCATGCGGGCCACGCCCGGCAACTATGTTGGCATCTTTCCGCAGCGACCGCTTTACGCAATTCCATCCCCGCGCTTATGCTCCCTGCTGACGACGGGTGAGGCGTACATGTCAGAGCATTCGGTACAGGATCGGGATATCGAGCCGGTTTCCTTTCAGGAACGGCTTGCAGGATCGCAGGCGTTTGCTGCGTTATTCCGTGATGGTATGGCGCTGGTGGAAGAGACCGCGGCCTATCTCGACGGCAAGGGCCGGCAGGAATCCAAGGTGCTCGATCGCGCCGCGGCCCTGGCCTATGCGACCGAGAGCATGCGCCTGACCACGCGGTTGATGCAGCTAGCGTCTTGGCTTTTGCTTCACCGCGCGGTGAAGGAAGGCGAGATGTCGCTCGCGCAGGTCAATCAGGAAAAGACCAAGGTCAAGCTTTCGGTCGGTGCGCCGATCACCGACGAGACGCTTGCATTGCTGCCGCCGTCGCTCACCGATCTGATCGCCCGTTCGCGCAAGCTGCACGATCATGTGGTGCGATTGGATTCCACGATTCACAACAAGTCTTCCGATGCACCGGCGCAGGGCGGAAATCCGGTTGAGCGCCAGCTCGGCCTGCTCAAGGCCGCATTCGAGCAGCGCGGCGCCTGAACAGCGCGAAATTCAAGACAACAAAAAACCCCCGCCGGAAGCGGGGGTTTTTTTATTCGTAATGGGCAAAAGAGCGAAGAATTACTTCTTCTTTTCTTCCTTGCCGTCCTTGAGGAAGCCCGAGAACTTCTTCTGGAAACGCGACACGCGACCGCCGCGATCAAGCATCTGCTGGCTGCCGCCGGTCCAGGCCGGGTGCGACTTCGGATCAATGTCGAGATTGATCGTGTCGCCTTCCTTGCCATAGGTCGAGCGGGTGGTGAATTCGGTGCCATCGGTCATGACGACCTTGATGGTGTGGTAGCTCGGATGAATATCGGACTTCATGGCCTGTTGTTCCTGCGGAAAGGCCCGCGTTCTGCCGGGATGTTGGAATTGGCGGGGTCTATAACAAAGGGGGGCTTTCGGCACAAGCGCTGCGGCCAAGGCCCTCAGCCAAGCCCCGGTTGCTTGCCTTTCCGGCGCCTAAGAGGCATCAAAAACCGCCTCCCAGGCACCCGCAATTCGGCAAAACATGAAGGGCCGCGTGGCCACCGACCAGAATAAAATCGCCGAAACGGAGGCCGCGGGTGGCGCTGCCTTGCGCCCGATGGCGCTGCTCGTTCCCTACGTGCTGCGTTACTGGATGCGCGGACTGGCCGCGCTTGTGGCGCTGGTGACGGCCGCGCTCGCGACGCTGGCCGTGCCGATCGCCGTGCGGCGCATGATCGATTTCGGGTTCGGCACCGAACGCGCGCTGATCGACAGCTATTTCCTTGCGATGCTCGGCGTTGTCGCCGTGCTCGCCAGCGCAAGCGCGCTTCGTTTTTACCTTGTCACCACGCTCGGCGAGCGGATCGTCGCGGACCTGCGATCGGATGTGTTCGCGCATCTGACGCGATTATCGCCGGCCTTCTTCGACAGCGCGCAGACCGGCGAGATGATGTCGCGGCTCACTGCCGACACGACGCAGGTGAAGGCCGCGGTTGGCTCCTCGATTTCGGTGGCACTGCGCAATCTCGTGCTGTTCGTCGGTGCTGGAACCATGATGGTGGTGACCAGCCCACGCCTGTCGTCCTTTGTGCTGATCGCAATTCCTTTCATCGTGCTGCCTCTGGTCGCTTTCGGTCGCGCGGTGCGACGCAGATCGCGGCAGGCGCAGGATGCGCTGGCGGGCGCCTCTGCCTATGCCGCCGAATTGATCGGCGCGGTGCGTATCCTTCAGGCCTTCACCAACGAGACGATGGTGCGCGGGCGTTTCACCAAGGCGGTCGATGAAGCCTTCGATGCGGCACAGCAATCGGCAAAGGCGCGCGCGATCCTGACCGCCATTGCGATCTTCCTCGTGTTCGCAAGCGTGGTGTTTGTGCTCTGGATCGGCGCGCAAGACGTGATTGCAGGCCGCATGACGGCGGGGCAGCTTGGGCAATTCGTGCTCTATGCGGTCTTTGCTGCCGGAGGCTTGGGCGAACTCAGCCAGATGTGGGGTGAGGTTTCGCAAGCCGCTGGCGCAGCCGAACGGCTGTTCGAAATTCTGAAACTCAAGCCCGCCATCGCAGCACCGGATAATCCTAAAATCTTGGCCCAGCCCGCGCGCGGCGCGGTCGCATTCAACGATGTGTCATTCGTCTATCCCGCGCGCGCCGATGCCGCGGCACTCGATCATGTGTCGTTCAAGGTCGGCGTCGGCGAACGGGTTGCGATCGTCGGCCCGTCGGGCGCTGGCAAGAGCACAATCTTTCAACTGTTGCTTCGCTTCTACGATCCGTCATCCGGCAATGTGACGTTCGACGATGTGCCGGTCGGGCAGCTCGATCCGCAGGATTTGCGCCGCCATATCGCGCTGGTGCCGCAGGAGACGGCGATCTTTGCTGCATCCATCCGCGACAACATCCGCTTCGGCCGCCCCGATGCGAGCGACAGGGAAATCGAAAAGGCCGCCGAGATGGCTGCGGCCGAGGAATTCATCCGCCGGCTCCCCGAAGGCTATGACACGGCCATCGGCGAGCGCGGCGTGACCTTGTCCGGCGGGCAGCGCCAGCGCGTCGCTATCGCGCGCGCGATCCTGCGTAACGCGCCGCTTCTGCTTCTGGACGAGGCAACGTCGGCGCTCGATGCGGAAAGCGAGACGCTCGTTCAGTCCGCGCTTGAGCGGCTGATGAAGGGCCGCACCACGCTCGTCATCGCGCATAGGCTCGCTACCGTGCTCGCATGCAGCCGCATTCTGGTCATGGATCAGGGACGGATTGTGGAGGAGGGTACGCACGATCAACTCGTCGCGCGTAATGGCCTCTATGCGCGTCTGGCCCGGCTGCAATTTCAGGCCGCGTGATCGGGTGCTACGCCACCCAGCGCATTGCATAGGTCGGCGCGCCCGACCGTTCATTGACGGTCTCGCTGCTGACGACAAACCCGTGCTTGCGATAAAATGCAATCGCCCGCGCGTTGTCCTGATTGACGTGCAGCGTAATGGACCGTGGCGAGATGCGCTTGGCATCCTCCAGCAGGATTGCGGCAATCCCTTTGCGCTGATGGGTGGTTGCAACAACCAACTGGTCGAGATAGCCGGTCGCAGGATCGACCGTGACCAGACCGGCAATGCTGGTGCCATCGAGCGCAATGCGCACTTGCGCGCCAGCGGCTTCGAGTTCGTCGAGCCGGTTTTCCATCCACGCGCGCCGTGTGGCGAAATCGATTGCCGGATAGGCCGCGGCCCAGCTTATCGTCCAGACATCGAGTGCCTCAGCGCGATCCGCGCGCTGCATCGGACGCAGCGTCACGCCGCCCGGCGGCATCAGCGTTCCGTCAGCTTCAGTTCGATGCGGCGGTTGCGGCGATAAGCTTCTTCGTTGCGGGCAGGGTCGAGCGGCTGGAATTCACCGAAGCCTGCGGCGAGAAGATGCTGCGGAGAGACGCCCCGGCTCGCAAGATATTGCACGACGGCAATCGCGCGTGACGCCGACAAATCCCAGTTCGACGGGAACTGCGCGCTCGCGATGGGCCGGATGTCGGTGTGCCCGTCGACGCGCATCACCCACGGAATATCGGCGGGAATTTTCTTTTCCAGATCGATCAGTCCGGTGGCGATCTTGTCGATCTCCGCGCGGCCTTCCGGCTTCAATACCGACTGGCCGGCATCGAAGAACACTTCCGACTGGAACACGAAGCGGTCGCCGACGATGCGGATGTCCGGCCGGTCGCCAAGGATCTGGCGCAGGCGCCCGAAGAAGTCGGAGCGGAAGCGCGACAACTCCTGCACGCGCTGCGCTAGCGCGAGGTTGAGGCGCTGCCCAAGATCGGCGATACGGCCTTGCGATTCCTTGTCGCGATTTTCGGATGCGTCGAGCGCGGTCTCAAGTGCTGCAAGCTGGCGGCGGAGTGCCGCGATCTGCTGGCCGAGCAGTTCGACCTGCGCCAATGCGCGCGACGAAATCTGCTTCTCGCTGTCGAGCTTGCCGGACAGGTCGCCGATCTGCCCTTGCGCGGCCGCAGCGCCGCTGCTGCCAGCTCCTTCGTACAGCCCCTTGAAGCGGTCGCGTTCGCCCTCGGCCGTCATGAGCGACGAGCGAAGCTGCGCGATCGTTTCCTCAAGCGTCGTCTTGCCGGTCTTTTCCAGCGACAGAAGGCTGGTGAGTTGTTCGATCTGCGCGTTCAGGCGCGTCAGCGCCGTGTCCTTGCCGCTCATTTCCTGCGTGAGGAAAAACTGCACGAGCGCGAAGATCGTCAGCATGAAGATGATGCCGAGGATCAGCGTCGATAATGCGTCGACGAAACCCGGCCAGTAATCGATGCCGCGGTCGCGGCGGGATCGCGACAGCGCCATGTCAGGTCTTCTCGCGGGCAAGCTTGTCGAGCAGGCGGCGCATGTCCTCGTGCATCTCGGTTTGCGAATCCGCCCATTCGCGGATCATCTGCTGCTCGCTGCGCATGTGTTGCACGAGGCCCTGGATCGCTTCCGCGAGGTTCGCCATCGCGGTTGTCGAAGCGCGGTTCGTCCCGGTGTCGGAAATCACTTCTTTCAGCCGGTCGATGGCAACGCGAAGATCGCCCGGCAACGCGCCGGACGAAGCCGATGCCTGCGGGTCCGAGACGATGTCGCGCACGGTGGTCGAAAGCCAGTCTTCGAGGTCGGTGTAGAAGCGGCTCTGCGCCTGACCGGTTTGAAGATCGAGGAAGCCGAGCACGAGCGAGCCTGCCAGTCCGAACAGCGAGGACGAAAACGAAATGCCCATGCCGCTCAACGGCGCCGAGAGACCTTCTCGCAAGGTGTCGAATACGGAGCCAGCGTCGCCGCCGGGCTTGAGCGTTTCGATCACGCGGCCGACTGAGCTTACCGTCTCGATCAATCCCCAGAAGGTGCCGAGCAGACCGAGGAAGACGAGCAAGCCCGTCATGTAGCGCAGAAGATCGCGCGACTCGTCGAGACGCGCTGCGATGGAATCCAGAATGCTGCGCATCAACTGGCTGGAAATCGCCATGCGCCCGAGCCGGTCGCGCAGGAGCGTCGCCATCGGCGCAAGCAGTACCGGCGGCCGCTCGACCGTGATGCCGGGATCGGCAAGCCGGAAGCCGTTCACCCATGACACTTCCGGGAATAGCCGGATCACCTGCCGGAACGACATGAGAATGCCGATGACCAACACGCCGATGATCACGGCGTTGAGGCCCGGATTGGCGAGGAAGGCCACGAGGATCTGCTTGTAGAGAACCACCACAAGCAGCCCGCACAGGATCAGGAATACGAGCATCCGCACCAGAAAGATGCGCGGGGATGAAAGCTTAAAAGGATCGATGTCGCGTGCCATGAAGCATCCTTTGGGCAGCCTGTACGCGTTTCAACCGCAAAGCATGCCTTCAATATGGCATAGGCGGCGCGAAATGAAACAGCAGGTACGGTCTTTAAAGGGAACGGGCGTCAGGCGCCCTGCTGCACCATGCGCAAAATTGCGCTGTGCATGGTTTCGTTCCCGGCCACGATGTTGCGTGCCGCGAACATGGCGTCTTTTCCGTCAAGATCGGTGACGTAGCCGCCGGCCTCGCGGACGAGCAGGGTGCCCGCTGCCATGTCCCACGGCGACAATTCGCGTTCCCAATACGCGTCAAAACGCCCGGCCGCGATGAAAGCAAGGTCCAGCGCTGCGGCACCGAAGCGGCGAATGCCCGCGACCTGTTCCTGCACTACGGAGAATTCACGGCGAAACAATGCGAGATCGCCTCGTCCATGATGCGGCAGCCCGCAGGAGATGACTGCTTCGGTCAGCTTCTGGCGGCCCGAGACGCGTATCCGGCGTTCATTGAGGAAGGCGCCTTTGCCTTTCTCGGCAACGTACATCTCGTCGGTGATCGGATTATAGACGAGGCCCGCGACCAGCGCGCCGTCGCGCGCAAGGCCGATCGAAATGGCGAAATGCGGAATGCCGTGGAGAAAGTTGGTCGTGCCGTCGAGCGGGTCGACATACCAGACGTGAGACTTGTCGCTGCCTTCGGTCAGCCCGCCTTCCTCGCCGAGGAAGGAGTAGCCCGGCCGCGCCGTCATCAATTCTTCCTTGAGAACCTTCTCCGCGCGCCGATCTGCGGCGGAAACGAAATCCGCCGGACCCTTCAGCGAGACCTGCAAATTTTCAAGCTCGCCGAAATCGCGCTTGAGGACGCGCGCAGCTTTCTGCGCGGCCTTCATCATTACGTTGAGAAGGGCGGAGCGAAGCATTCTACTCCGCGCGGCGAATGTAAGTGACTTCGTTGGTATCGACGATCACGCGCTCGCCGGTCGTGATGAAGGGCGGCACCATCACGCGCAAACCGTTGTCAAGGATCGCCGGTTTGTAGGAGGACGCAGCGGTCTGCCCCTTCACCACCGGATCGGCTTCGACCACCTGAAGCGTTACCTGATCGGGCAGCCGGATGCTGATCGGGCGCTCGTCGTGCATTTCGAGAGTGACTTCCATGCCGTCCTGCAGGAACGCGGCGCGCTCGCCGACGAAGCCTTCCTGCAATTCGAGTTGCTCGTAGGTGTCCTTGTCCATGAACACCAGAGCTTCGCCCTGCTTGTAGAGATATGTGAAATCTTTTTGTTCGAGGCGCGCGCGCTCGACCCGCTCGTCGGAGCCGAAGCGGTTATTGAGCTTGCGCCCGTCGATCAGGTTCTTGAGTTCGACCTGATTATAGGCCGGCCCCTTGCCCGGTTTCACTGCCATCGTTTTTACCGAGACCCAGAGCGTGTCCTGATATTCGATGACCATGCCCGGACGGATTTCGTTGCCATTGATTTTGGCCATGATGCCCGCCGCTTTTTAAGGATGGAAGCTGTCGGGCGGT
>CAMBBO010000034.1 GCA_945862935.1 Pseudorhodoplanes sinuspersici
GACGTTTCGGTCAAGGCGCAGATCGTCAATTTGCTTCAGGATTTGCAGCAGCAGCTTGGTCTGGCGCTTCTGTTCATCAGCCACGATCTTGCCGTGGTCGAACACCTGACACATCGCATCGCGGTGATGTATCTCGGAAAAATTGTCGAGAGCGGACCAAAGCGCGCGCTCTTTGCGACGCCAAAGCACCCTTACACCAAGGCGCTGCTATCTGCCGTTCCCGTGCCGCAACCGGGCGCCGCGCGCCAGCGCCTTGCGCTTGCCGGAGATGTTCCAAGCCCCGCGAACCCGCCAAGCGGCTGCCGTTTTCATACGCGCTGCCCGTTCGTATTCGATCGCTGCCGCAGCGAAGAGCCTCTGCTGCGCGAAGTCGCGCCCGGCCAAAATGCCGCGTGTCACCTGCTCGATATGCCGACCGGACAAAATCCGCTGGCAACCTGACGGGCCGATTTATTAGGCCTTCATTTACCCTTCGCGCGATTGACGCGATGCAATCCGCGCATGCGCCAATTTCACCGCCCAAAACACGCCGAAATGACGGAATTACGCGATGTGCGGGGCGGAAGCGCGCCCGCGCAGATTCAGCCCATGAACGAAGCTTTTAGGTAAGCCGTGCAAGTCTCGGTCAAATTCCTTTGAGATTTACAGGACTTGATGACGACGGCCACTACCTCACCCCTTTCCGGATCGACCCGGGATCTCCCGGCGGACATCTATTTGCCGCTGGTCGATTCGCTCTACAAGGACGGGCGCGTTCTGTTTATCGGCTCGAACTTCGTCACGGGTTCGATCTTCGTCACCTATTGGAAGACCGGACAACCTCTGCTGCTCCTGTGCGCCGTGGCGGTCGTGCTCGTCGCTGCCGCCCGCCTTCTTTCGATGCGCGCCTATCGTAGCGCGCGAAAGAGCTTCGATGACAACGAAACGGCACGGCAATGGGAGCAGATGTATGTCGCGGGAGCCGCGATCACAGTCGGCCTTCTCGGTATCTGGTGCTACGTCGCGGTTGCTCTGACGAACGATTCCTTCGCTCATCTCATCAGCTTCTCGATGACGATCGCTTATGTGGTCGGAATCTTCGGGCGCAATTTCGGCAATGCTCGTTTCGTGATCGTGCAGATACTCTGCGCGTGGATGCCGATGACAGCAGCACTGCTCGTGCATGGCGGCGTCTATTACATCATCTTTTCCTTCCTGCTGATCCCGTTCTTCTTTGCGGTGAAGTTCATTGCCGAGCGTCTGCGAATGACGCTGCTCGATGCGGTCATCGCGACACGCGACGTTTCGCTCCTTGCGGAGCGTTTCGACACCGCGCTCAACAACATGCCGCACGGCCTGTGCATGTTCGACGCCGAGCGCAAGATCGTCGTTGCCAATCGCAGAATGAGCGAGCATCTCGGCCTGCCTGAGGATTCCAGCCTCAAGGGATGCGATGCTGCCGAACTCGCCGCGCGCTGCACCGAAGCCGGGCTTGTGTCCGGTCCGCAAGGTCATCATCTCGCTGACGATCTGGAAGCGCGTCTCGCCGGCGCAGACAAAAGCGAATTCGAGCTGGACACCGAAGGCGGACTTTCGCTGCAATTCGCATTTCAGCCGATGGAAAACGGCGGCATGGTGCTGCTCGTCGAGGATGTCACCGAACGCAAGGCTGCCGAAGCAAAGATCCGCCACCTCGCCCGTTTCGATGCGCTAACCGGGTTGCCAAACCGCGCGGTCCTGCGCGACCGCATGGAGGCGCTCGCCAAGGATGCGCGCAACCTGCAATACGCGATTCATTTCATCGATCTCGACCAGTTCAAGCAGGTCAACGATACGCTTGGCCATCACCGCGGCGATCTTCTGCTGCAAGCGGTTGCTGACCGGTTGCGTGAGACCGCCCGCAAGACCGATATGATCGCGCGCTTCGGCGGTGACGAATTCGTCGTGCTTCAGTTTCCATTGAAATCACCGGAAGAAGCCTCGTCGCTCGCGCGCCGCATGCTCCGAAGGCTCGCGGGAACCTACGAGATCGACGGCCATCAGGTTGTCATCAGCGGCAGCATCGGCATCGCTTTCGCGCCGAAGGACGGCACCGATGCCGACCAGCTTCTGCGCCACGCGGACATGGCGCTCTATCGCGTGAAGGCAGAACGGCGCGGCTCCTGGCGATTCTTCCGGTCCGACATGGAAGCTGTCGCACTGGCACGCCGCACGCTTGAGCTCGATCTTCGCGCCGCGCTCGAAAACAACGCGTTCGAATTGCACTATCAGCCGCTGATCGACCTGAAGACCAAAAGCGTGGCTGGTTGCGAAGCGCTGTTGCGCTGGCCGCACGCCGAGCGCGGAATGATTTCGCCAGCCGAATTCATTCCGGTTGCGGAGGAAATGGGCCTCATTGTCGAGATCGGCAAACAGGTGCTGCGAAAAGCGTGCGAGGAATGCCGCCACTGGCCGGCTGGAACGCGCGTCGCCGTGAACCTGTCCCCGATCCAGTTCAGCCGCAGTCACATTCCCGCGCTGGTGCGCGATACGCTGGCTGAAACAGGGCTTTCGGCAAACCGCCTGGAACTCGAAATCACCGAGACCACCCTTCTCCAAGACACGCGCCGCACCCGCGCGGCGTTGCGCCAATTACAGGCGCTAGGCGTGCATATTTCCCTCGACGATTTCGGCACTGGCTATTCCAGCCTGAGCTACCTGCACAGCTTTCCGCTCGACAAGGTCAAGATCGACCAATCGTTCCTGCGCGATCTCGACGGCGATGAGCGCAAGCTGACGCTGCTGCGCGGCATGGCGCGCCTCTCGGCGGAACTCGGGATGCGGGTCGCGGTCGAAGGCGTGGAAACCGACGAGCAGCTCGCGCTCATTTCCGCCGAAATCGGTGTGGATGAGGCACAAGGATACCTGTTCAGCCGCCCGGTACCGAGCGCGGACATTCGCAAGTTCCTGTTCATGGTCCCGCCGCGCATCGAGAAAGTGGCGTAATCGCGTACAATTCGCGACGTACTCGTGCGCGCATGATGTGCCACGCCGTTACACACTGAATTCCACATCGCCTTGCTGGACACTGGAACATTCGCGTAGCGGATATGCGCCCGCGCGCGCATTCCGCTAATTCAAATAGCGATTCAGATTTGTGTGACGCGTCAATGCCATGCGCAAATTAACCAAAAAAACGGAGAGTCAAGTTAAGACATTGTTAAGCACTTAACGAACTGTTAACTCTTGGCTGCCGAGGCCAACGGTGAGGTTCGTTATGAGTGCGGCAGCTTTGGAATCGAATCTTAGATTCCCCGAACATTCTTCATCCGAGCGCACAACGTCGACGCAAGCATTTTCCGACGGCGCACAAATCTCCTTCAACGATCGCGTGACCCAGTTGCTCGATCGTATCGACTATCGGCTCGCAGATTCCGACGAGGATCGCGAAGCCATCTTCAAGTTGCGTTATGACGCTTATCTGAACGAAGGCGCGATCTCCGAGAACACCTCGAAGATTTTCGCCGATCCATATGACGACATGGACAACGTCTGGATCTTCGGACTTTACGTCGACGGGGAGCTTGCAAGTTCGATCCGTATCCATGTCGCGAACGAATACGAACCGGAATTCCCGAGCCATTCGGTGTTCGCCGATCTGCTCGACCCGGAACTCGCCGCCGGAAAAGTGATCGTCGATCCGACGCGCTTCGTGACAGCCAAGAAGTTCTCCAAGCTGTTCCCCGGCCTGCCGCATGTCACGTTGCGTCTGTGCTGGCTTGCAGCCGAATACTTCAGCGCCGACCACTTCCTCGTGGCAATTCGCAAGGAACATCAGGCGTTCTACAAGCGCACATTCAACCACACCCTGATCTGCGACGAGCGGCCCTATCCGCTGCTGTCAAAGCCGATCAGCCTGATGACGCTGCGTTATCCGGAGGTCGCGGACCGTGTTCACCGGCGCTATCCGTTCTTCCGTTCGACCTATTTCGAACGGCGCGCGCTATTCGAACGCTATATGCCCACACCGGGCGCTCCACTCCAGCCGCGCGTTCCCAATGTGATGCCGGCGCTGCAAACCCTGCGGCGCAAGAACTGATTTCAGAGAACCTACGGTCAAATAAAAAGGGCACGGTTTCTACCGCGCCCTTTGCCGTTCAGGCATAATTCTCGTTCAGGCGTCGGCGCGCTTCAGAATGTCGTCGACCAAAACCGCGTTTCCGGTTCTCGCGGATTCATTGATCGCGAGTGTCGTTGCGAGCGTGCGTGTGCCCTCCTCGCCGCTCATGATTGGTGTTTCCTTGCCGGCTATCACCGCGGAAAAGTGCCGCATCTGCTCGTAATAGGGGTCGGCTTGTTTAAGCGGGATGCGCTGTTGTGTCAGCGGCGTGAACCAGCCTTCGCGCCCCGGTTCGTGCCAGCGATGTTCGAGCGAAGGCACGGCGAGCGAACCCTTGGTCCCGGCAATGAAGAAGCTATTTTCCCATTCATGCGGATAGGCCGGATTTTCGCGCGCGGTCCACTCCCAAGTCCACGGGGACGAGGCCGTGTCCGAAACAATCAGTGTTCCGAGCGCACCACTTTTGAACGTCAGCACGGCTGCTGCCGTATCTTCGACCGGAAACCCGCGCACGCTGCTCGACGATTGCGCTCGCACGCTTTCGATTTCGCCACACATCATGCGAAGGCAATCGATGTCGTGGATTGAATTGATCAGCACCGGCCCAGCACCCAACTGACGGCGCCAGTCAATGCTGAAATAATCGTCCGGCTTGTGCCCGAGCCAGAACGCGCTCGCAGCCACGACCTTCCCTACCCCGCCGCCGTGGATGATCTCCGCAGCTTTGCGCATGATTGGATTGTAGCGGCGGTGATGACCGACCAGCAGCGGGACTTCTGCGTGCTGCGCGGCGCGCACGAGCTTCCATGCCGACGCAATGGAGTCCGCGATCGGCTTTTCCATGATCATCGGAATTTTACGCTCGACGCAGGCAAGACCCACTTCGACATGAAGCTGGTTTGGGACCGCGATCACAACGCCAGCGGGCTTTTCCTTGTCCAGCATCTGACCATAATCCGCGTAATGCGGAACGCCGCGCTGACGGGCAATGTCGGCGCCCATCGGCGCCGGATCGGCAATCGCGCACAGCGCGTAATCCTTCGTGCCCGGCACAAGCACATCAATATGCTTCACGCCGATCATCCCGCCGCCAATCACGGCAATGCGCGTGGGCGCCATGCGATGCTCCTCTAATTCAGGTGAAACAGGCCGCCGACATGATCTTCGGATCGGACGGAATGAGAGGCGTGAATTTCATCCGGTCGAGCACGTCCTTGCGGACATCGACGCCCGGCGCGACCTCGGAAAGTACAATGCCCTTCGCAGTAAGACTGAATACGGCGCGTTCGGTGACGTAAAGTACTTCCTGATTACGCTTGAGTGCCTCACGGCCCGAGAACGTGATCTGCTCGACAGCTTTCACAAGCTTGGGCACATCGCCGTTCTTTCTGATGCTCAGCTTGCCGCCGCCGACTTCGAGTTCCGTGCCCTTGGTATCGAACGTGCCGCAGAAGATCGCGCGTTTTGCATTTTGTGCGATGTCGATGAAGCCGCCGGGACCCACGGTTACGCCGCCAAGCTTCGATACGTTAACGTCGCCTGCTTCATCCATTTCGCCAAAACCAAGGAAACAGAGATCGAGACCGCCGCCGGAATAGAAATCGAATTGCGAAGGCCCATCGATCATCGCGGTGGCATTGCGCGCGTAGCCGAACAGCGTCCCGTCAAGCAGCGCGCCGCCATACGTACCGTGTTCGATGGTCTGGTAATAACGATCGAGTTCGCCGCGCGACGCGATCAGCTTTGCAACGCCGTCGGGAATGCCGAAGCCGTAATTCAGCACCGCGCCATCGAACAGCTCCTCGGCCGCGCGGCGCGCAATCACCTGACGCACGTTCAATTCAGGCTTCGGCTCCGGCGGCACCGGACCCTTGATCTCGCCCGACATCGTCGGATCGTAGGGAATGTCGTAACTCATCATCTGGCCCGGATCGACTACGACTGCATCGACAATCGCGCCGGGAATACGCACGGAGCGCGCCGGCAACGCGCCGAATTCAACGGCCGTGCGCACCTGCACGATGACCTTGCCACCGGAATTATGCGCGGCAAGCGCCACGGCATAAATATCGAGATTGGCTGGTTCCTGATCGAGACTGATATTGCCTTGCGGATCACCGAACGACCCTCGCAGCAAAGCGACATTGACCGGGAATGGCTTGTAGCGAAGAAGCTCTTTGCCATCGATCGTCACGACTTCGGCGAGCGGCCGCTTCGAGGCCGATTTGTTCATCGCGCCTCCTTCGACGCGCGGATCGACGAACGTGCCCAAACCCACATGCGTGAACAGACCAGGACGCCCCGCGCCGATCTCGCGGAAAAGCTGCATCGCAACACCGCCGGGCAGAACGTAAGCTTCGATCTTCTCGTCCTTGGCAAGCTGCTGCATGCGCGGTGACCAGACCCAATGGCCGCCGATCACGCGCTTGACCATTCCTTCATAGGCAAAGCAGTTCATGCCGCGCGATTTGCGGTCGCCGATGCCGAGTGAATGGATGACGTGAAGATTTTTCGGGTGTCCAGTTTCGAGAAACCGCTTCTCGGCCGCCTTGTGCAGCGTCGCAGCCTCGACCAGACCACCGCCGCCACCAATCAAAGCGACGGTATCGCCGTCCTTGATCATCGCGACCGCGTCATTCGCGGACATGAACTTGTTGATCGTCACGTCATTCCCCCGGCGTTTCTTATTGTCAGATCACGTCCGCGAAAGGCCCAGCGCCCTGCTTCAGCATCGAGCGCGCAATCACGGTACGGTGGATTTCCGACGTACCGTCATAGATGCGCGAGATTCTCGCATCCCGGTAAAACCGCTCGATCGGCATATCCTTGCAGTAGCCCATGCCGCCGAAAATCTGCACCGCACGGTCGGCGACGCGTCCAAGCGTCTCGGGCGCGTAGATTTTCACCATCGAAATGCGCTCGCGCGCGTCGTCGCCCTGGTCCATCGCGAATGCCGTTTGCAGCACTAACATGCGCGCGGCGTTGATCTCGATCGCGCTGTCGGCCAACATCTGCTGTATCATCTGGAATTCGCCGATGGTCTTGCCGAACTGCTTGCGGTCGCGCGCGTATTCGGTCGCCATCTTCAGAATGCGCGTGGCGCGGCCGACGGATCGCGCGCCGATATGGGCAAGCCGGATGCGGCCCAATGTTTCGAGCGCATGTTTCAGCCCTGCACCTTCCTTGCCGAGAATACGGTCCGCGCCAAGCTGAACATTGTCGAAGAACAATTCGACATGGCTCGTGCCCGACAGACCCATCATTGCCATGTCGCGGCCGATGGTGAAGCCCGGCATTCCCTTGTCGAGAATGAACAATGTGATGCCGCGCGCCCCGGCCGTCGGATCGGTTACAGCGGACACGACGAAGAAATCCGAAAACAAGCCGTCGCTAATGAATGTCTTCTGACCGTTCAGAACATAGCCGTCGCCTTTGCGCTCAGCCTTGGTCTTGATGCCGGCGGCGTCAGAACCCGCGCCCGGCTCGGTGAAGCAGACGGAAAACACGCGCTCGCCGCGGGTCGCAGGCTCAAGGTAAGTCTTGGTCTGTTGCTCGTTCGCGAGCAGCAGAACCTCGTACACATTGCCGAACGCACGGCGGACGAGAATGTCCATGGCATGCCCGAATTGCTCTTCGACCAGACACGTATCGACGGTCGACAGGCCAGCACCACCGTGTTTTTCCGGCATGTTGACGGCGTAGAGTCCGAGCGCGCGTGACTTCTCGAAAATCGCCCTGCCCTTGGCAGGATCGAGCTGGCGCTTGGCCTCGACCTCGTCTTCAAGCGGAACAAGTTCGTCGTAAACGAACTCGCGCGCTGTCTCGACCAGAAGCCTCTGTTCCTCGCTGAGCGAAAAATCCATCCGATATACCTCAGCGCTTGTTCTTGACCCATTTCAGAATGTGCTGCGCCACCGCGACCAGCGTGCCATCCTGATTCTTAATTTCGATATCGCCGGTCGAACGGCGCTTGTCGGTATCGACCGCGCTGATGCGGTATTCGACCGTGATCGTGTCGCCGAAATAGACCGGCGCAAGAAAGCGCACGCGGTCATAGCCGAGCGATACCGGCGTTTCGTCCGCGCCTTCGCGGCTGTTTGCGATCGCGAGCGTGGAGGCCGTCGACATATAGCCGACCATCAGCGCGCCATGCGCCTGGAGGCGTCCATAGCTGGATTTCTCCATGTACGCCTTGTTGGTGTGGTTCGGCGAAAAGTCGCCGGTAATTCCCGCGAACAAATAGACATCGGTTTCGCCGACGGTCTTTGAGAACGACGACGAGTCGCCAATCTTCACGTAGAAATCAGACATCGCTTCCTCTTGGTTATCGGCCGCGCCACTGGGGCGCGCGCTTTTCTGCGAAGGCGCGCGGGCCTTCTTTTGCATCGTCGCTTGCGAGCATCCGCACGGCGGCGGGATAGCTCTTTCGGATCGCTGCTTTCAGATCGGGAATATCGAAGCTCTGCACCATGACCTGCTTGGAGGCTTCTATGGCGAGAGGTGCCATTTCGACGATCTGGTTCGCCATTGCCATCGTGCGGGCGCGCAACTCCGATTTCGGCACGACCTGATTGATGAGCGACATGGTCTTTGCTTCGTCAGCGCCAATACGGCGTCCCGTCAGTACGAGATCCATTGCGTGCTTCATCGGCATCTGGCGGGCGAGCCGCTGCAGGCCGCCGCCGCCAAGTGCCGCAAGGCCGACACGCGGTTCGGGCAGCGAGAATTCCGCGTGGTCCGCGGCGATTGCGAGATCACATGCCGCGACGATTTCCACACCACCGCCGAGCGCAAGACCGTTCACACATGCGATCACCGGCTTGTTCAGGTCGAAACGGCAGGTGATGCCGCCAAATCCCGATGGCGGATATTGCTCGATCGAGGTCAGGATCGGACCCTTGATGTCGGAGCCGACACAAAACGAGCGCTCGCCGCTGCCGGTGATGACGGCGACACGCAAGGTCTCATCAGCGGCGTATTGATCGAAGGCAGCCGCCATTTCGAAATGGGTATCCGGGTCGAGCGAGTTGAGCGCCTTCGGCCGATTGATCGTGATCCACAGGACCGGCCCCTCGCGCTCTGCGAGGATGTTCTTGAACTCAGGCATTCCGTCTCCCCACGCGTGACGGCTGGCCACCATCACTTATTTTCCTGCACCTTAGCAGCCCTCGGCGCGGATAGGCTCGTCCTTTCAGCCACATCCATGCCCTGCGAAATCGGCATGGATGTCGCAGGACAGCGCGCGGCGGAGCCTATTTGATGGGCGGACGGGGAAGCTTTGCCTCGCCCGGCTCCATGACGAAGGTGTAGTCGAGCGAGTACCACGGCCGCTCGACCGCCGGATCGTCAGGATGGGCCTCTTCGTGGCGCGTAAATTGTCCGATTAGCGCACGGGTCACTCCGAACTGCGCATCGGTTTGCAGATCCTTGTCGTCGTCGGCGTAGACCTGCGAGATCAGCGTCTTGAAGCCCGGCTTGTAGACAAGCACGTGGATATGCGCCGGACGGAAGGGATGGCGGCCTTGCGCGGTGAGCAGCCGGCCGACCACCCCATCGGTCGGGATCGGATAGCCCGCAGGCTTGATCGAGCGCAGCCAGAAATCCCCCTCCGCGTTTGTGATGAATTGCCCGCGCAGGTTCATGTCGGGCTGGGTCTGGTCCTGATTTTCGTAGAGGCCTTCTTCGGAAGCCTGCCAGTAATGAACGTCCGCGCCCACGATCGGCTTCCCCGCCTGATCCTGGAGATGGCATCGGACAAAAAAGGGCGCGCCGGGCGTGGGCGCGCGCAGGATCGACGCGCCATTTTCCAGTTTGGGTGAATTCAGCCGCCAGAACGGGCCGAGGAGATTTTGTGAAGTCTCGGTCTGGCCGTTCTGCCCGTTGTTCAGCAGGCAGACCAGCGAGGAGACGCCGAGCGACCCGGCCATCAACACCATCTCGTTGTGGGTGTCGCTCGCCAGCTTGCCGATTTCGTTGAGGATCGCGGTGGCGTCGCGGAATTCCACCTCGGTGAGCCGGACATCGCGCACGAAACCGTGCAGGTGCTTGACCAGCGAGATCATGATTTCACGAAGGCGGGGGTCCGGCGTGCGCTCCATAACATCGAGCACTACGTCGGTCAGTTGCTGCTGGTTTTCAACGATCATAGCGGCGTTGTATCGAATCTCGCGCCGCCGCGCCATGACGCAAAAAAATTCGGCGCGGGAGGGGAAGGACCGCGCCGAATCCTCAGACGGTTATTGCGCCGCCGCTAGACGCGGCCGAGCAATACCAGAACAAGAACGATCACGAGGACCGTGCCGAGAACGCCCGAAGGGCCGTAGCCCCAACCGGTGCTGTAGGGCCAGGACGGGATCGCGCCAACCAGCGCGAGAACGAGGACGATAAGCAAAAGGGTGCCGAGGCTCATGGAAAGCTCCTGCTGCAAGCCGAATTACCGGGAATAACGGTTTCGGTGCGAGCAGGTTCCACCGCCACAATATGCGCGGAGCCAATTTTTTACCGTCGCGCAATGATGCGCCGCGGCAAAGCTAGTCGAGCGGACGACCTGGAATTGCGCGCGCGCCATATTGCGCGTCCCAATCGTCCTGCACCTTTTGCAGCACCTTCATCGCCGGCAGGATGGAGACGCCGTCCGCAATCGGCGGCCGCTTGTTGCGGACGGCGTCGAGGAAGTCGGTGAGGATGTGGACGCAGTTCGCCTGTTCGGCCTCGATCTGTGTAGTGCCGTCCGCAGTCTTCAATGTGCCGGCGAGGATGTCGAAGAAATAGGTGTCGCGGTCGGTAACGATCAGCTTGTCGTAGAAGCGATAGGCCGCGTGATAGGAGCCGTGGACCATCAACGTCTGATCCTTCTCGGTTTCCACGATCACGATGCATTCCATCGGAATGCCGGTTTTGGGATGCAACTGACCCATCGAGCTTTTGACCGACCGGATCGGCGCACCGTCGAAAAGATAAAGCCCAAGATCAACGAAATGGCAGAAATGGTGCCACAGAATATTGTCGATCCAGCTTCGCTGGTATCCGGTCGCGCCAACATTCACGAGACGCTTGATGAAGAAGCGCCCGGCAATGTGGCGGATGTTCTCCTCACCCGCCTTGACGCGCGCGCGCAACGCCTCGCGCTCGCGTCGAAAGCGCATCGGATGGCTCATGCCGAAAATTCTGCCGCTTTTCCTTGCGGTATCGACCACGCGCTCCGCGGCCTTGAGCGACAGCGCCATCGGTATTTCGAGCAGCGTGTGCTTTCCGGCGCCGAGCGACTGGATCGCCTGCGCTTCGTGCTGCTCGCTTGGGGTCGCGAGAATAACGATGTCGATTTCAGGATCCGCCAGCGCCTGATCCAGCGATACGGTCCATTTCCGGTAGCCGTACTTTTCCGCGAATTCCTTGGCCGCTTCGGGCCTGCGCCCGACCAGCGTATGCAGCACAGCCCCAGTTTTCTGCAGGGCCTCGGTGTGCCACGTCGACATCATTCCGTAGCCGACCATACAGATATTCATGCCCGATCCTCCCGGCACTGGACTCTCAAACCCGGCCTTCTGTACACAAAAGGCTGGCCGGTTGCAGCATCAGGGAAGCGATAATGACCAAGCTCAAGATCACAGCCGGGCCATTCACCTTTGACGCACATTTTGAGGAAAAGCTCGCGCCGAAGACCTGCGCGGTTTTCAAGAAAATCCTGCCCTACGAAGAAAAAGTCATTCATGTGCGCTGGAGCGGCGAAGCAGTGTGGGTGCCGTTGGGCGAGCACAATTTCGGCCTCGAATACGAGAACCATACGAGCTATCCGGCACCCGGCCAGGTGATCGTTTATCCCGGCGGCATCAGTGAGACGGAAATCCTGCTCGCCTATGGCGGCGTGCGTTTTGCGAGCAAGGTCGGCCAGCTTGCGGGCAACCACTTCATCACCATTACCTCCCCGCTCGACAAGGTTTATGAGCTGGGACGCATGGTGCTGTACCAGGGCGCACAGCCAATCCGCATTGCACTCGCCTGACCTGCCATGACCTCGCTCGGCCAGCGCCTGATGGACCGGCTCGATGCGTTCGCGCGCCACACCGATGAGCCGGGCAAGCTGACGCGGCTTTACCTTTCGCCGGCGCACAAGACCGCGGCAAACGAGTTGGCCGGCTGGATGAAAGACGCGGGCTTGTCCGTTTCGATGGATGCGGTTGCGACCGTTACGGGCCGGTATGAAGGCACGACGCCGAACGCTCCCGCGTTGCTGATTGGCTCACACATCGACTCCGTTCGCGACGCCGGACGCTATGACGGCCCACTCGGCGTTCTATCCGGATTAAGCGTCATCGAAGAACTTGCCCGCACGGGCGAGCGGTTTCCGTTTGCCATCGAGTTGCTGGCTTTTGGCGACGAGGAAGGCGTGCGATTTCCTGAAACGTTTTCAGGTTCTCGCGCCATTGCAGGCCGATTCAACAAAGCCGCACTCGACGGGAGCGACGCCGACGGCGTTACGATGCGGCAAGCATTGCGCGCATTTGGCTGCGACCCGGATGCTATCGGATCGCTTCCGCGCAAGCGCGAAAGCGTCGTCGGCTATCTTGAGGCTCATATTGAACAGGGGCCAATTCTCGAAGCAGAAAACATTGCCGTGGGAGTCGTCAGCGCGATCAACGCGGTCAAGCGATTTACTCTCGAGGTAACCGGCGAAGCGGGCCACGCTGGAACCGTCCCAATGGCAATGCGCCGGGATGCGTTCGCAGCGAGTGCGGAAATGATGCTCGCCATCGAGTCCGCCGCCTTGTCGATGACGGATGTGGTCGCGACCGTGGGGCGCGCCTCGGTCGCGCCGGGCGCCGTGAATGTCATTCCAGGTTCCGTGACCTTCACGCTCGACGTTCGGGCGCCGACGGGCGAGGCCCGCGACCTCGCATTTGCAACAATCGAAAAAAGCATCGCGGACATCGCAAAGAGGCGCGGCGTTCGGGCCACGATTGTGCTCAATACACAAAGCAACGCCACCGCAATGTCGGATGCTATCGTGCGCGGCCTCATGGCATCGATCGAGCGTCAAGGGATTTCGCCGCGCGTTCTACAATCCGGCGCCGGTCACGACGCTATGGAAGTCGCACCGCTCTGTCCGGCCGGGATGCTGTTCGTGCGCTGCAAGGGCGGCATCAGCCACAATCCCGCAGAGTCCATCACGGTGGAGGACGCCGAAATCTGCGTTCGCGTGATGCTGGATTTTATCCGCAACCTCGACCCTGCATCGTTGCGCGCTTCATGAACGAGCAATTCGATCACGAATTCGATCTGCTCGTATTCGGCGCAGGGATGGGCGGGATGAGTGCGGCGCTGATCGCCGCGCACGAAGGCATGAGTGTCCTTCTTTGCGAAAAAGGCGGACAGGTCGGCGGCACAACCTCTACATCCGCGGGCAGTCTCTGGATTCCCGGCGCGGGCGCAGCGAATCCGGACGAGGACATTGCACAGGCAAAAACCTACCTCGATGCGGAGACCGGCAATCGCGGCGACCGTTCCCTGCGCGATGCGTTCTTCGAGAGCGGGCGGGACGCCGTCGCATACTTGCAGGACAAAACCGAGGTGAAACTGCGCCCGGTCGGCCCGCATCCCGACTACCATCCAGACAAACCCGGATGGAGCATGCAGGGCCGCGCTCTCGCGCCCTTCCCGTTCGATGGCCGCCTTCTTGGCAAGGATTTTGCGCTTGTGCGCCCGCCGATTGCGCCGTTCATGGTTCTTGGCGGGCTGATGGTCGGGCGCGACGACATCCCCCATTTCCTCAAACCATTCCGATCGCTTTCTTCGTTCACGCATGTCGCGCGCATCCTCCTGCGACATGGAATCGACCGCCTCACGCGAGCGCGCGGGACGCGGCTTATCATGGGCAACGCGCTCGTTGCGCGATTACTGTTCAGTTTGCGTCGGAAAAACGTACCACTCTGGACAGAATGCGGCCTCGTCGAACTAATCGGCGATGGCGCACACATTCACGGTGCAATTGTGGAAATCAAAGGTGAGCGCAAGCGCGTGCGGTCGCGCCGCGGGGTGGTACTCGCCACCGGCGGATTTTCAGGAAGCGCCGCGTTACGCGCTGAATGGTTCGCGCCGCGCGAGGTGAACTACACCTCGGCTTTTTCCGGCAATACCGGCGGAGGAATTTCCTCCGCGCGGGCGGTTGGCGCTGCGACCGGCGAGAGCGGCGGCAATCCCGCCTTCTGGTTTCCGGTTTCGGTCTTGCGCGAGAATGGCAAGGAAACGGTTTTCCCGCATATCATTCTCGACCGTGCCAAACCGGGGCTGATCGCAGTGAATTCCGCAGGGCTTCGCTTCACCAACGAGGCTAATTCCTATCACGATTTTGTCGAAGGCATGTTCCGGTCTCATGCGTCGACGCCGAGTGTTCCGGCGCATCTTATCTGCGACTGTTCGTTCATTCGCGATTACGGCATCGGCCTTGTCCATCCCGGCAGTTCCGAGTCGACGATCGCGCGTTTCGTTCGCCTGGGCTATCTGCGCAAGGCCGATACGCTCGCCGAACTTGCAAACGCCATTGGCGTACCTGCCAAAAATCTTGAATGGATGGTGGCGGAACATAATCGCTTCGCGTTAAGCGGCAAAGATGAAGCGTTCGGCAAAGGCTCGAACGCGCTCAATCGGCACAACGGCGATCCGGCCAACACGCCGAATCCATGCCTGCGGCCAATCGCGCAGCCTCCGTATTTTTCGGTCGCGATTCATATCGCCGATCTCGGCACCAGCACGGGGCTTCGCACCGACGAGAATGCGCGCGTTCTTGGCGCAAGCGGCGCGCCAATCGAAGGGCTTTATGCCTGCGGCAATGACATGAATTCGATCATGGCAGGCGCCTATCCCGGCCCCGGCACGACGCTTGGCCCGGCCCTCGTCTTTGCCTATCGCGCAGTGATGCACATGCGCGGCCGCTAACCGAAGCGAAGCTCGGTCGTCTGCCGCCAGGTTTCGCCGGGGCGCAGAACGCAATTCGGGAAATGCGCGACGTTCGGGCTGTTCGGAAAAACCTGCGGCTCAAGGCAAAGCCCGCACCGCGCACCGTATTTCCATCCGTGAATGCCCTCGACCGGAATATCCACCTTGTGCGCGTCATAGAATTGCACGCCGGGCTGATCGGTCCAGACCTGCATCGACAATCCGTTTTTGTCCGAGCGAACGGTCGCCGCACGCGCCAGCGTACCGCGCGTTCTAAGGCAATAATTGATGTCGTAGGGGAACAGTCCGCCGTCCGGCCGCTTTTCAATCACCGAACGCGCGATACGAAAATCGTAAGGCGAGCCATCGACGCGCCGGATTTCGCCAGTGCAAATGCTGTCTTCATCCAGCACTGCGTACAAATCGGATTCGACCTGTAATGTGTGATGTTCGATGGTCGGCGAGTCATCGAAATTGAAATAGCCGTGCGGCGCGAGATTCATGACCGTCGCTTTGTCGCTCGTGGCCGTGAGCGCGATACGCAATGTTAAAGATTCGACGAAGCTGTATTCGCAAGAGACGGATAGGTTTCCGGGAAAGCCCGCATCGCCGTCAGGCGACTGCAGCGTCAACGTCGCTGAATTGTCTGCAACCCGCCCGAGTTTCCACGCGCGCTTGCCAAAGGCCTGCCCTTCGATCCCGCCGTGAAGGCAATGCTTTTCAAGAAAGTTCTTCGGAAGATTATAAGTCTTGCCATCCAGATCGAACTGCCCGCCCCGGATGCGATTGGCGAAGCGCCCGGCGATCGCGCCCATATGCGGCGAATATTTTACGTAATCGTCGATGGTCTTAAGCCCGAGCGTCACGCGCTGGGGCGCGCCATTCCACGGCACTAGAAGATCGCCGAGGGCCGCCCCCCATGTCAGGATTTGCGCGGAAGCCCCGGATGCGGAGCGGATCGTCGCGCGCTGGATGTCTTCGCCGCGATGATGTCCGAAAATTTCAACTGTCATGGGGTCCCGCCGGATTGTTCGCGGCACCCTTGCCTGTCCAACGCCGTGCGCGCAAGCGGTTCAGCACACGGGATCTGTAACACCCGCAGGCTTAAGCGCCGGTTCCGGACGTCGCGGCCGGCGGCGCAAGCACGTTCTGCATGACGGCTTGTTTGCTCAAGCGCACGACTTTGCCAATTATCACAACCGTCGGACCGTGCGCCTGCGCCTCTTCGAGTTTTGCTGCGATGCCGGACGCCGTCGCGATGACAATCCGTTCCTCCGGCCGCGTTGCATTAATCACCGCAGCTGCCGGAGTTACCGGATCGAGTCCGTGCGCAATCGCCTTCGCGGTCAATTCCGAAAGCGTTTTCTTCGGCATATAGACAATTGTTGTCACCGAAGGATCGGCGATACTCGCCCATTCGATATCGTCGGGAAGTTTCCCGTTGTCGGCGTGGCCGGTGATGTATTGCACGCGTCGTGCTTCGCGACGATGAGTCAGAGAGGTTTCCAGTGCCCGCGCGGCAGCTTGCGCAGCGCCGATGCCGGGCACGATCTCGACGCGGATACCCGCCGCGCGGCACGCTTCGATTTCCTCCCCCGCACGGCCAAAGATCATGGGGTCGCCACCCTTGAGGCGCACCACGCGCTTGCCGGACTTTGCGAGGCCAATCATCAACGCGTTGATTTCGTCCTGCTTGCAGGAAGGACCGAAGCCCGATTTCCCGACCAGCATCTTCTTTGCTTCGCGGCGCGCAAAGTCGATGACAGCAGGACTGACGAGGTCGTCAATCAGGATGATGTCAGCGGATTGCAGCGCTCGCACCGCACGCAATGTAAGAAGCTCCGGATCGCCCGGTCCCGCGCCAACGAGCGTCACCGAACCTTCGTCCGGCGCTGCGCCTTCAGCACGTGTTTCCCGCAGCAGCGATTCGTAATCGGCCTGCGCTGGATCGGCATGAGGGTTGGAAAGCGCACGCGCCGTGAAAATCTGCCAGAAGCGCCGCCGCGCATTGAACGATAACCCCGACGATTTCAGGATCGAGCGCCATTGGCGCGCGGCCTCCGCCCATCGCGCAAAGCCCTGCGGGATCATCGCCTCGATCTTGGCGCGGATGGCCTGACCGAATATCGGCGCAGCGCCATCGGTCGAGACGCCGATGACGAGAGGCGAGCGATTGACGATGGCACCGAAAGCGAAATCGCAATAGGCCGGCTTGTCGATCACATTGACCGGAACACCATGGGCGCGCGCGGCCGCTGCGAAACGCGCCGCCTCATCGTCGTCGTCACAGGCGCCGATGGCGAGTGCGGCACCCTCCATGTCGCGCGACTGCCAAGGCCGCGCATGCAACGTGATCGTCCCTTGCGGCGGATCGCTTATCACTGCCTGCATCTCATCGCCGCAATCGACCGCGAAAACATCGACCTGCGCGCCCGCAGCCGAAATCAATTCGGCCTTCCACGCCGCCGCATGATTGCCCCCGACAAGTACAACACGCTTGCCCGTGAGCGCGTAAAACACCGGCAGGCGCGCCAACGGCTGCATGCGGGGAGAAGACGTTTCAACAGGTTTGCGTTGCACCGGAGCGTTCATCAATAGACATCCTGCTGATAGCGCCCGGCTTTCTTCAATCCTGCGACGAAAGTAATCGCCTCGTCGGTCGAACGTGCGCCGTGCATCGCCGCAATCTCGACCAGCGCCAATTCAACATCCTTTGCCATCCGCTTGCCGTCACCGCAGACGTAAATATGTGCACCCTCAGCAAGCCATGCCCAAAGGTCGCGGCCCATGTCGCGCATGCGGCTCTGTACGTAAATTTTCTCGTCACCGTCCCGCGACCATGCGAGCGTCAAGCGATTGAGAACGCCCGCTGACCTCATCGCGGTCAGCTCGTCCTCATAGAAGAAATCGCATTCGCTGCGCTGATGGCCGAAGAACAACCAGTTGCCGCCCGGCGCCTTGGTCGCCATGCGCTCCTGAAGGAAGGCGCGAAACGGCGCGACGCCGGTGCCGGGCCCGATCATAATGATCGGAATCGACGGGTCGCCGGGCAGCGCGAAATTGTGCGCCTTCTGCACATAGACCTTGAGGTTCGCACCCGGCGCGATCCGCTCGGCAAGGAAAGTCGAGGCAACGCCGAGCCGCGTGCGCTTGCCAATCGGAAAGCGCACCGCATCCACGGTGAGCGCAACACGGCCCGGATTGGCGCGAAAGGACGACGAGATCGAATAGACGCGCGGCTGTAGCGGTTCGAGCGCCTCGATAAACGCTTCGGGATCGGGGCGCGCGGTGCCAAATTTTTCCAGCGCGGCGAGCACGTCGAGCGTCGCGGCA
>CAMBBO010000035.1 GCA_945862935.1 Pseudorhodoplanes sinuspersici
CGGCGAATGCAGCGCCCGCGGCAATCGCAGGCCCAGAATCGCGCCGCATGGGTTCGAGCAAAATATCTGCTTCCGCGCCGATCTCCTGAAGCTGCTCGGCGACCAGAAAACGATATTGATTATTGGTAATGACGATGGGGCGGCCGAACACCGCCGGATCACTGACGCGCTTCACCGTTTCCTGGAACGTCGACAGCGGACCGAACAGCCGCAAGAATTGCTTCGGGCGGCCTTCGCGCGAGGACGGCCACAGGCGTGTCCCCGCGCCGCCGCACATAATGAGAGGGATAATCAAATTCGACATGTCAGCACTTTACCGTGGCGCGCGGGCGGGAGTCATGAATTCCGGTCCCGCAGATAATAGCCGCGATACCAGTCGGCGAAACGGCGAACGCCGTCCTCGATTGTCGTGGACGGGCGAAAGCCCACATCCGCCATGAGGTCGTCCACGTCGGCGTAAGTTTCCGGCACATCGCCCGGCTGCATCGGGAGCAATTCCCTGCTCGCCTTGCGCCCCAGTTCCTGCTCCAGCAATTCGACCACGCGTGGCACATCGACCGGATTGTTGTTACCGATATTATAGATGCGCCACGGCGCGGAACTGGTCGA
Organism: Pseudorhodoplanes sinuspersici; assembly: GCA_945862935.1. Classification (GTDB taxonomy): domain Bacteria; phylum Pseudomonadota; class Alphaproteobacteria; order Rhizobiales; family Xanthobacteraceae; genus Pseudorhodoplanes; species Pseudorhodoplanes sinuspersici_A. Next base: position 610 of record CAMBBO010000035.1, read on the forward strand.
GGGGTTCGGCGCGCTGCCCGACCATGCGGGATCGGGCTCCGGCACCTTGTCGATCAGCCGCACGATGCTTTCCACGATATCGCTGACGAAGGTGAAATCGCGGCGCATCTTGCCGTGATTGAACAGCTTGATCGGACGGCCTTCGACAATCGCGGAGGCAAAGATAAACATCGCCATGTCGGGCCGGCCCCACGGGCCGTACACGGTGAAGAAGCGCAAACCGGTCGCGGGCAGCCGGTACAGATGGCTGTAGGAATGTGCCATCAATTCGTTCGCTTTTTTGCTTGCGGCATAGAAGCTGATCGGATGGTCGACATTGTCGCGCACCGAAAACGGGAGCTTGGTGTTCGCCCCATACACCGAAGACGACGACGCAAATATCAGATGGCGGCAGCCGTTGTGGCGGCAACCCTCAAGAATATTCGTGAAGCCCTGCATGTTGGCATCGACATAGGCATGCGGATCGGTGAGCGAATGCCGCACGCCCGCCTGCGCTGCGAGATGAATGACCACCGGAAAGCGATGCGTCTCGAATGCGCCTGCAATGCCTTTGCGGTCGGCAAGGTCGAGCTTCATGAACGAAAAATTCGGATGCGCTTGCAGTTGCTCAAGACGCGCCTGCTTTAGCGCCGGATCGTAATAGGCGTTGAGATTGTCGATGCCGACGACTTTCTTCCCGCCCTCCAGCAGTCGCGTGGACAGATGAAAGCCGATGAACCCGGCCGCGCCTGTGACGAGAATGGTGTCCTGTACCATGCGAAAGCCTTACAGCCGCCACACGTCGATGCCGTCCGGCTTCGCCGAACGATCGAGCTTGCATTTCACATCGACGACGAGGCCGCGCCCGTCGCGCAGCAGGCGAGACATCAACGGCCAGCCTTGCGCGACATACTCGTCGTGCGCGACGGCGAAGACCACGGCGTCTGCAGGCTTGATCCGGTCCATCGCAATCAGGTCGATCCCGTATTCGTGGCGGGCATCGTCCGCACTCGCCATCGGATCGTGAACCTGAACATCCGCACCGGCCGATTTCAGTCCGTTCACAATGTCGACCACCTTTGAATTGCGCGCGTCCGGCACATTCTCCTTGAAGGTCATGCCCAGAACCGTGACGACGGGCTTGGCAATGCCGCGCTCGCGCAAGCGGCGCAAGCAACCCTCCGCGATGCGGCGTCCAAACCCGTTGTTGATCGCCCGGCCGGACAGAATGACCTGCGGACGATAGCCGGCCTTCTGCGCGCGGTGCGTCAGATAATACGGATCGACGCCGATGCAGTGCCCGCCCACGAGACCCGGCGTATATTTCTGGAAATTCCATTTGGTCGATGCCGCGGCGAGCACGTCGCCGGTGTCGATGCCGAGCGTCTCGAAAATCTCGGACAGTTCGTTCATGAACGCGATGTTGAGATCGCGCTGCGTATTCTCGATCACCTTGGCCGCTTCCGCGACCTTGATCGACGGGGCGCGATGGAGGCCGGCCGTCACCACCGATCCGTAAACATCTGCGACGATATCGAGCGTGCGCGCATCCTGTGCCGCTACAACTTTCACGATCGATTCAAAACGATGCTGCTGGTCGCCCGGATTGATCCGCTCGGGCGAATACCCAACGGTGAAGCCGACGCCCGGAACGAGGCCCGATGTGCTGGCCAGAACCGGCAGGCAATCTTCCTCGATCGCGCCGGGATAGACCGTGGATTCGTAAACGACGATATCGCCTTTCTTCAGCGCACCGCCGACGGTCCGCGAAGCGGACAACAGCGCGCCAAGGTCCGGATTTTTTGCATCGTCGATCGGCGTCGGAACGGTCACAATGAAGAAGTCGGAAGTCTTCAAATCCGAGGGCAGCCCAGTCAGCGCCAATGTAGAGTGAGACAGGTCAGACGGCTCGATTTCGCGGGTGCGATCGACGCCGCGCCGCAGTTCCGCGATCCGGTTTTCGTCGATGTCGAAGCCGGTGACCGCAGCGCCGCTGCGCGCAAAAGCGACGGCCACGGGCAAGCCCACATAGCCCAAGCCGATCACTGCAATCTTTCGCCCGTGCGCCACGCCGTTCCTGCCCGCCGGAGGGAATAGTCGCCCCGCGACCTTGCTATCCCGCCGAGCCGGAGGGCGCGCCGGGCACCCGTCTATAGAGGGCCAGAATGTCCCGGCCAATGCGGGCCGTGGAAAATTCGCTTTCGGCCAATTCCCGCCCTGCGGCGGCGAACCGGCGGCGCAGGCCGGGGGCGGCCGCAAGCTGCTCCAGCGCGTCCGCAAGGGCCTGCGGGTCGTCCGGAGGAACCAGCAGCGCGTTAATTCCCCGCCGCGCGATCTCGCGGCATCCCGGCACGTCTGTCGCCACAATCGCGCGTCCGCAGGCTGCGGCCTCCAGCAGGCTCATGGGCAGCCCCTCGCGGCGAGACGGCAGGACGGCGATGTGGGCGGCCTTCCAGACGTCCCGGATGTCCGCCACCTGCCCCAGCAGGCCGATGCCCGCAGCGCGCCAGCTTGCGATTTCGGAGGGCGGTATCGAAGCGGGGTTCGCGGGATCCGCCTCGCCCGCAAGAAGGAGTTTGATTGGGCGCCCGCGCTCGCGCAGCAGCCGCTCCGCCGCGATCAGCGTCCGCACGCCCTTGTCGTCGAGCAGCCGGCCCACGAAGGCCGCCGTCACCGGCCCCTCAGGCTCCGCCAGCGGCACAAGCCGCTCGACATCGACACCCGACCCTGGGATCAGCGCGATCTGCTCTTCAGGCACGCCGAGCGCGAGCATGGCTGCGCGATCGTCCGGATTCTGCACCAGCGCGATGGAACGCCTGCTGCGAAGAAGGAGCCGAAGCATAGCCGACAGCACCGTGCCGACCGCGCGCGCCTTCAATGTGCGCGAAGTGAAGGCAAAGCCGAGCCCTGCCATTGCGTTGATGCGGGCGGGCGGCAATCCAAGCGCGGCAAGCGAACCAATGACCGAAGGCTGCACCCCGACGTGATGGACAATGTCCGGCCCGATGCTGCGATAGAGCCTTCGCACCGTCATGATGACCTGCGCCACCGCCAGCGGATTGAGCGTGCCCCGCCGCCATGCGAGCGGATGCAGCGTGAAACCTTCCGCCTCGATCGCAGCTCCGTGGCGCCCGACATTCGTCAGGACATGAACATCGAAGCCGGCCTGTTTCGCCGCCCGCGCCATCGGCAGCCGGTGCGAGACGAAATACCAGTCCTCGGTCACGAGATAGGCGAGGACCGGCTTTCGGGACGGATTTTCCAAGGGGGCGCTATTCTCATTCACGGGCGATCACGCTATCACATGCCGCACTTTTCAAGACAGGCCGCAATTCCATGTCGCTCGCAATGTCCGAGAATTCCAGCCCGCCGCCGCGGGCCAAGCGGCGTTTCTCGGAACGCAAGGCGCGCACGCTCGAACAGGCGGATCAGCTTGCCGCGAGCCGCGACGAGTGGATCGAGAGGCATCGCTTTTTCTACGAAGAGGATTGGCGCTATCTGCGGTTCCTCGTGCCGGAGGGACAGAAAGTTCTCGATCTCGGCTGCGGCACCGGCGCGCTTCTGAATGCGCTGCGCCCCGGCGTGGGCGTCGGCATCGATTTCAGCGCCGCCATGATCGAGCGCGCGAAAGCCGCGCACCCTTCGCTTCAATTTATTCAGGGCGACGTGGAAGACCTCGACTCCGTCGCGGGATTGCAAGGGCCGTTCGATGTGATCGTCATGTCGGACACGATCGGATCGCTGGACGATTGCGAAGAGACCTTCCGGAGCCTGCATCGCTTTTGCTCGCCCGACGCGCGGATCATCGTGAATTATCACACGCGCCTGTGGGAGCCGTTCTCGGCGCTTTATGGATGGCTCGCGCGAAAGCGCGCGGCACCGAAGGCGAACTGGCTGTCCGGGCAGGACATCGCGAACTTGCTCGAACTTGCGGATTTCGACGTGGTCAAGCGCGAGTGGCGCATCCTGTCGCCGTTCCATCTGCTTGGGCTTGGGCGCCTACTTAACCGCTTCATCGCGCCGCTTCCGATCATCCGAAAATTGTGCCTGCGCAATTATGTCGTCGCGCGGATGAAGCCGAATGCGGCCGCCATCCCCCTGAACAGCGCCAGCGTCATTATCCCCTGCCGGAATGAGCGCGGGAATATCGAGCCCGCTGTGCAGCGCGTGCCGCAATTCTGCAAGGACATCGAGATCATCTTCGTCGAAGGTGGCAGCGCCGACGGCACGTGGGAGGAAATCCAGCGCGTGATCGGCGCTTATCCCAATGCGAATATCAAGGCGATCAAGCAGACCGGGAAAGGCAAGGGCGACGCCGTGCGCGTAGGCTTCGGGCTCGCGCAGAAAGACGTGCTGATGATCCTCGATGCGGATCTGACCATGCCGCCGGAGGACCTTCCGAAATTTTACCGCGCCCTCGCCGACGGCAAAGGAGAGTTTATCAACGGATCGCGGCTCGTGTATCCGATGGAAAAGGAAGCGATGCGCTTCCTCAATCTCCTCGCCAATTACATCTTCGCGCTCCTGTTCACCTACCTGCTCAACCAGCGCTACACGGATACTTTGTGCGGCACCAAAGTCTTGTCGAAGAAGAATTATCAGCAGATCGCGGACAATCGCGCCTATTTCGGCGACTTCGACCCGTTCGGCGATTTCGACCTGATTTTTGGCGCGAGCAAGCTCAACCTGAAAACCGCCGAAGTGCCGATCCGCTACGCTGCGCGCGAATACGGCGAGACGCAGATTTCGCGCTTCCGCCACGGCTGGCTACTGCTGCGGATGGTCGTGTTCGCCTTCCGCAAGCTGAAGATGGTTTGACCGTGACCGGCGGCCACCCCGAACCGGACTACCGGGCGATCTGGGAAAGCAAGCCGTCGCTACGCGCGGTCTATGCCGACATTTACAAACAGATGCTTGAAAAGGCCGCGAACGGACGGATTTTGGAAATCGGCGGCGGGTCTGGCAACTTCAAGGACTTCGCTCCGACCGCCATTGCGAGCGACATCACATTCGCGCCGTGGCTCGATCTCGTCTGCGACGCACAACGCCTGCCGTTCGCGAAAAATTCCTTCGGCAATGTGGTGATGGTGGACGTGCTGCATCACGTCGAAAATCCGGTGAAGGCGTTGCGCGGCATCGCGGATGTCCTTGCACCCGGCGGCCGCTTCATCATGTGCGAGCCCGGCATCACGCCGCTCAGCGGACTTTTCTACAAGGCGTTCCATCAGGAGCCGGTGGACATGTCGGTCGACCCGATGCGCGACGGCGACATTTCGCCGAACCGGCACCCTTGGGATTCCAATCAGGCCATTCCGACGCTACTCACGACACGCTTTCGCGGCGAACTTGCAAAGCAGGTCCCGGAATTGCGGCTGGTCGGCCTCGACTTCTTTTCGTTCGTCGCCTATCCGCTCTCAGGCGGCTTCAAAAGATGGTCGCTGCTGCCGATTGCCGTTGCACGGCCCCTGCTCGCGCTCGAATGGTCGTTGCGCGCGTTGTTCGGCCGGCTCGCCGGTTTCCGGCTTCTCGCGGTGTATGAAAAGATGCCGGGGGCCGCGTGACACGTTCTCTTCGCGTATCGGCGCCGGCGATCTTTCTTGGCGCGCTCGCGATCCGCTGGATTTACAGCCTCGCTCTCTACCTCAGCATGGGAGAGCCGGGCCTCATGGGGCCGGATTCAAACGCCTATGTCATGGTCGCGCGCAATTTCGCGGCGGGCATCGAGGGCGGCACGATTTCGGGATGGGCATGGCTCGGCACGCATCCGATCGTCATGCCGATGTTCAACTGGTTCATCGGCCTTCACGCATGGCTCACGCCCGGCCTCTTTCCACTCAACTATGTCTTGACGCAAGGCTTGACCGATGCCGGAACCTGCGCGCTGATCTTCGGTGCCGCGCGCGCCATCGACCGCGACATCGCAATCCCTGCAGGCATGCTGGCCGCCCTCAATCCGACGCAGATCGTGATGAGCGGGCTTGTTTACGCAGACACGACCTTCGTTTTTTTCATCGCGCTGTCGTTCTTCGGTGTGGCGCGATGGGTGAAATCGCAGTCGCTGGCGGATGCCGCATGGATCGCCATCGGCCTTGCGGGAGCCGCGGGGTTCCGCGTCTTGATCGTGCCGTGGATCGCGGTGCTGCTGGCACTTCTCGCCATCGCTGCAATCTTGCGCTCCGGCATCAGCCGCCGCCTGATCGGCTCGCTTGCGTTGATCTTGGTTATTCCTACGCTGTCGGTCGGACTGGTCGGCCTGAAGCATTACGGCCAATACGGCCATTGGGTTCTGACAACGCAGTCCGGCATTCACCTGTCAGGATGGGTGGTGCCGCTGGTCAAAGAGGGCAAAGACCGCACTCCTTGGGCAACGACATTCGACGAGATGGAGCGGCGGACGCGCGCGCGTTTCGGGCCGCTGCCTGAAAATGCCGTCGAACAGTCGCGTCAATACACGGAGATTGGGCGCGAGGCGCTCGCCGAACTCGGCCCCGTAGCGATTGCCAAGGCGTGGGCCATGGGTGCCGCGATCAACATGGGCGCACCTGCGATCATCCTGTCGCCGCCCGTCATCAAAATTCCGCGGACCGGATTCTACGCGACCCCCGGAGATACGACCGCCGGAAAAGTCTTCAACTTCATGTTCCGGTCCGAAAGCGTAATTTACACATGGGCGCTGCTGACCGGCGCGATCGGTGTCGGCGTCATGCGCCTGATGCAATTGGGCGGAGCGGTCAGGCTGCTTCGTCAAGGCCACTTGGTCTTGGTAGCAATCTTCGTAATTTGGATTTCTTATATCCTCACGGTCAACGGCCCCGTCGCCTCGCCGAAATACCGTTTGCCGCTCGAACCTGTTCTAATGATTTTGGCGGGCGCGGGTTTCGTATCGGTACGCGAAACGTTGCGCAGGAAAACTCAGGCGCGTGCCTTGCCAAGGGCGTAATCGAGATACCACGCATACGCATTTCGAAGCCCGTCTTCGAGGCCGATCTTCGGCGCCCAGCCCATCGACAATAATTTTTCCGAATTAAGCAGCTTGCGCGGCGCGCCGTCCGGCTTGGACGGATCGAACTTCAGCCGCGCCTCGACACCGATCACGCGCGCAATCGTCTCCGCCAATTCGCGGATCGTCAGTTCGGAGCCCGTACCGACATTGATGTGCTGCTCGCCGGAATAATTCTTCATCAGGAATACGAGTGCGTCGGCCAGATCGTCGACATGCAGCAATTCGCGGCGCGGCGTGCCGGTGCCCCACACCACGATTTCGCCGTCGTTGGCGGTTTTCACAGCGTGCGCCTTGGCAATCAGCGCAGGCACAACATGGCTCGATGCCAGATCGAAATTGTCTTCCGGTCCGTAAAGGTTGGTCGGCATCGCCGAAATAAAGTCGCAGCCGTGCTGGCGCCGGTAGGCCTGGCACAACATGACACCGGCAATTTTCGCGACGGCATACCACTGGTTCGTCGGTTCGAGCGCGCCTGTCAGGAGCGCATCTTCGGACATGGGCTGAGGTGCAAGGCGGGGATAGATGCAGGACGAGCCGAGGAACAGAAGCTTTCCAACCCCGGTCTGGCGCGATGCTTCGATGATGTTCGCCTCGATGGCAAGGTTGTCGTAGAGAAAATCGGCAGGGCGTGTATCGTTCGCATAGATGCCGCCCACGGTCGCGGCCGCGACGAAAACCGCATCCGGCTTCCGATCCGCCATCCATCCTTCGACGGCGCCTTGCCGCCGCATGTCCACGATATCGCGCGCGACGGTCAAGACTTCGCAATTTTCCGATTGCAGACGGCGAACCAGCGCGCTTCCGACCATTCCGCGATGGCCGGCAACCCAGACGCGCTTTCCGGCGAGATGGAATGGCGTGCGAAATCCGGTCATCGATCGGTCGTTTGCGGGATACGCTTCAGATCGGCATTGACCATTTCGGCGACCAGCTCAGAGAACCCGATGCGATGCGTCCAGCCAAGCTGGGCCCGCGCCTTGGCGGGATCTCCGAGGAGAACGTCTACTTCGGTCGGACGGAAATAGCGCTCATCGACCTGAACCAGAACGTCGCCCGACTTCGCGTCGCGCCCGACTTCGTCGATTTCTTTGCCGCTCCACTCGATTATCCTGCCGACCACGGCAAATGCACTGGTGATGAATTCGCGCACGCTATGCGCTTCGCCCGTCGCCAGAACGAAATCGTCCGGTTTGTCGTGCTGGAGGATAGCCCACATCCCGTCGACGTAATCTCGCGCGTGACCCCAATCGCGTTTCGCATCGAGGTTTCCGATATAGAGCGTCTTTTGTAGCCCATGATGAATGGCCGCGACCGCGCGCGTAACCTTGCGCGTCACGAATGTCTCGCCGCGATTGGGGCTTTCGTGGTTGAACAGAATCCCGTTCGCCGCGAACATCCCGTAGGCTTCGCGATAGTTCACCGTGATCCAGTAGGCATAGATCTTGGCCGCGGCATATGGACTGCGCGGATAGAACGGCGTCGTCTCCCGCTGTGGAATTTCGGCGGCCTTTCCATAAAGCTCGGAAGTCGACGCCTGATAGAAGCGCACGCTCTTTTCCATCCGCAAGATACGGATGGCTTCCAGCAATCTCAGCGTTCCAAGCGCGTCGGCATTCGCCGTGTATTCGGGCGTCTCGAAGCTGACCTGAACGTGGCTTTGCGCCGCAAGATTGTAGATTTCGGTCGGCTGCGTTTCCTGAATGAGGCGGATGAGATTGGTCGCATCCGTCATGTCGCCGTAGTGAAGAAAGAAATTCGTGTCCGGTAAATGCGGATCGACATAGAGATGATCGACGCGCTCGGTGTTGAGCGACGACGAGCGGCGCTTCACGCCATGCACGATGTATCCTTTGCCGAGCAAAAGTTCGGCGAGATATGCACCGTCCTGACCGGTGACTCCGGTAATCAACGCGATCTTTTTCGTCATGCCGCCCTACGATTCGTATAAACTCTGAAATTCATCGACCGCGCGCTCGATAGTGAAATGCTCGATCACGCGCGTCCGCGCGCGAAGTCCCCGTGCGTGCCGTTCCGCCGCCGGACGCTCCAATTCCGCACGAATGGCAGCCGACAGGCCATCGACATCATGCGGAGCAACGATGAGCCCCGTGTCGCCGACAATGGATTCAGCATCGCCCACCATTGTCGTAATCGGAACAAGCCCGCAGCTCATCCCTTCGGCAAGCGCGTTGGAAAATCCTTCGCCGTAAGCCGAACTGGATATCACGACGTCCGCCGCCGGATAGAGCCGCTCCAGATCGTCCCGCAATCCAAGCGGAATGACGTTATCCTGCTTTTTCAGCGATTTTGTTCCCTCCCCCACGAGCAGGGCGATTGCCGTTGGCACGCGCGCAAGCGCCGCGAGGAGGGTCGCGTGATCCTTCATCGGATCGACCCGCGCGCTATGAATGACAACGCAGGCATCGGGGCTGATTCCAAGTTCGGAGCGCGCGGCAAGACGGCGCTGCTCGTCCGGACGGAATAGCGCTATATCCACGCCGTTGGGAATGATTTCGAGGCGCCGCGGCCTGTAGCCGTGCTCGACATGAACGCGCGCACCCGCGGCCGAATTTGCCGTGACGACATCCGGCCACCGCGACAGCCTCGCACACCAGCGCACGACGCGGGCATAGCGGGCGGAATCCATGTCGGATGCGCGGATACCCCAAAACAGCCGCCTGCTTTTTCGCCCCGGCGCAAGGATATGTGCCACCGTCGATGCCAGATCGGCATGATACATCCATCCCTGAATGACGTCGGGCCGAAGCCGCGCGACAAGCGCAATCAGGCGCGCGCCATCGGCGAGCGAACGGATTCCTCTGCGAAGTTGCAAAGCCGTAACCGGAATGCCCGCCGATTCGATTGCCTTCGCGCGTGAGTCTCGGCCCGTCAGGCTGACGACATGCTGCGGCAATCCCCGCGCCTGCAATCCGGACGCGACCTGAACCAGCATGTTCTCGGCGCCGCCAGCGCCGAGACCAGTGATGATATGCAGGACCGAGGTCACGCAGACACCACGACGCTAAAACCGATCTCGCCCGCGATCAAGACAAAGCTGCCTTGCCATCGAGCGTGACGATGAAATTTCCAAGCGCCATCGCATCGAGGCCGCTCGCAACATAGGCCCTCACCGCGTCCTCCGCGGTGCAGACGATCGGCTCCTCGTGCATGTTGAAGCTCGTATTAATGACGGTCGGCTGGCCGGTGCGCTTGTTGTACGCGGTGAGGATGCCGTGGAAATCCGGGTGATCCTTTTCCGTCACCAGTTGCGGGCGCGCGGTGCCGTCCACATGCACGGCGGCCGGCGCGTCGCGACGCATGTCGGCCGTGCAATCGCATGTGATCGTCATGTATTTCGCGGTGCGGCGGCAGCGATCCAGTCCGAGATAGTAACGATCCGCTTCGCTATCGAGCGTCGCCGGCGCGAACGGCATGAACTCGGAACGATTGAGGCGCTGGTTGAGCCACATGTTCACGGCCGCGTCGCGCGCGTGATACATGATCGAGCGATGGCCGAGCGCGCGCGGCCCGAACTCCATCGCGCCGGTGCAACGGACCACGACCTTGCCGTCGGCGAGCATCGCGCCGATTTCGTCCTGCACATTTGGAACTGCGAGATACGACAACCCGCCAGCCTGCAACGCTTTGCCGATATCCTTTTCGCTCGGCGCGCGGCCGAGATAGCAGGTCTGCCACGCCTCCGGCATCCGGCCGGTTTTCTCGGCATAAGCGAGCCATGCTGCACCGACCGACAGCCCGCCATCGCCCATGTTCGGGAACACGAAAATCTTCCGTGTATCCGGCAATTCCGCGAGCCGCTGATTCAGGCGCACATTGGCGAAAATTCCGCCCGCCACCGTCAGATGCGAGGCCGCGCGTCCCTGATGGCCGATCAGCGCCGTCATGACGTCCTCGAGCGAACGCTGCGCGGATGCAGCGACATCCTCGCGCGGAAATTTCGAGACATAGGCTTTCAGTGCGTCGTTCTCGAAGCGCGGCGAGTAGAGCCCATTCTCCATCCGGCCGACGAATGCGCCGCGCTCCAGATCGGCGTCGATCATCGCGCGGATGCCCGTATAGCTTTGCGGCGCGGTGCAATGCGCGGCGAGTCCTAGGATTTTTCCTTCGTGACGGTGCGGAATGAATCCCAGCGCCTTGGTGATGCTGCCGTAGAAATATCCAAGGGAGTCGAACGAATTCGATACGCTCTGCTGCTCGATCGCAGCGCCCCGCCCGCGATAGAATGTGTGCGAGCCGTCCTCGCCCCAGCCATCGGCCGTCGCGACAAGCGCATCCTCCCACCCCGCCCCGAAATACGCCGTGGCCGCGTGACACTCATGGTGGCGATAGATTTTGACCGGACGGCCGAGGGCCGCGACCTCGGCAAGGTAGCCGGGCGTGCGCGTCCCGAGCACGAAACTCTCGTGATCGAACCTGTTCCACAACGCCGCCGTCTGCCGCTCCTTGTCGGACGCGGAAAGACCAGACTGCGAAATTCTCAGTGCCGTCGCCTCGTAGGCGGCACGTTCGGGAATCGACGGCGCCTTGCCGTGCGTCGCGACGAAGTCGATCTGGTCGAGCGATAACCCGGCAAGGTCGAGCACTTCGCGGATCGCCGCATGCGGCACGCCATGCCACAGCTTGATCCTGTTCAGCCGCTCCTCGCTGACGGCCGCAACGACTTTCCCGTCGCGCAGAACGCAGGCGGAGGCATCCGACAAAAACGCGATACCGAGAATATTCATGCGCCGTCTTTCACTTCAAATCGAAATTTCGTTCGAGCGTTGCGACAACCCGGCTGACGCCTTCGCCGTCGACCAGCAGCCGGCCCGCCCTGGAAAGCTCATCCCGCCGCGTGTGGTCCGCCATCAGCGCAGCGAGACCGGCGACAGCGTCGTCCGGGTCGCCGATCGTGCGCGCAGCCATTCCGCGCGCGACCAGCCATTCGGAATTCCTTCGCTGATTGGAAGCGATGACAACCGGCAGCGTGGGCGTACCGCGCCGGTACAACTCCCACAAGGTGCCGCCCGCGGCGGACATTGCAAGATCGGACGAGTCCATCAATGCGGCCATGTTCGGCGGATTGCGGTGAATGCTCACGCTGGCACCGCCTTTCGCCTGCGTGTCTCCAAACCCTTCATTCAGCGGCCCAACTACCACATGAATTTCGCAATCGGAAAACTCGGGCGAACTGCCCAGGCGGCGCACGACGGCACCCGCGAAATTATCCGGATCGGAAGCGCCGAGCGTAATCAGGATGCGCCGCACCGGGCTTGCCAGATCGGCGCTGCGAGCTGGCGCGCGAAACTCCCTGCGCAACAATACATGATCTACGCCCAGCATCAGACGCGCTGGCGAAACTTCGGGATAGTCGCTATTCGCCGCCCACACATTCGGATTGAGGACGAACGCTCCGGGCAGCGCATCCGCGAAACCCTCGTCATCGAGCACAAGCATTCCCAACTTTGCCGCACCGATTGAAGGACCAAGCGCCGCGTGCAGACCGGGTCCGTCGATGACAACGAGATCAGCAGGGACATTACTCGCCATGTGCATTGTTGCCGTCAGGTCGCCGCGCGATGCAGGCTCCGCCGAAATCGCCTCGATGCTCAACTTTTCCGCAGCACATCGGCCGCGCATCATCTCCGCCCCGGACGCCATCGCGAATGTCACCGCGTGTCCCCTGTCGCGCAGCCCTTCCGCAAGTGCGAGGCAACGCATCGCATGGCCGCCCCCAATTTTCGGTGACGCATCGCACCGGACTAGAACCCGCATCATGGATGCGGCATGGTCCGCACAAGAGACGTCACGACATCATTGAGACCCGGCAGGCGATAACCGAGAATGCCTTCGGCCTTCCGCACATCGAGGCCAAGGCTTTCCGCTCGCGGTGTTGTCAGTGACGCGACGCTGCCGTCCTTCACACGCCCCTCCGGCTCTCCCAGCGCCTTCGCCATCGCGCGCAGAAAGCTTGCCTTGTCGGCGACCTCGCTCGACGAAACATTCAGAAGACCTTCGGCGCGGGCGGCAAGCAGATCGAGAATTGACGACGCAAGAGAATCGGAATCAATCGTACTGATGAAATAATCCGAAAACCCCGTCACCGGATCGGGTCCGCGCAACGCTCCCGCAGCCCATTCGGCGAATGTTGGGCGCTTGTCCCACCCGCGCCAGCCGGTGAGATTGGTTCGTACCGCGAGCGTTCCCGCCGCCTCGAGCGCGAGGCTCTCGCCCTTGTATTTGCTGCGAGCATACTCATTGAGCAACGTCACCGGGGCGCGTTCGTCATGCAGGCGATCGCGATCCCCGGAAAAATAATGATCGGTCGAGACCTGCACGAACCGCGCGCCGCATTTTTGCGTGAGCGCCGCCGCCTCTCCCGGCAGTTTTGCATTGATCCGGTCCGCCATTTCAGGAGCCGTCTCGCACGCATTAAGGTCGGTGATCGCAGCACAATTCACGACAGCGTCCGGCTTCACGGTGTCGAACAGCGGCACGAGCAGGGAATGATCGGCAAGATCGGCGTTGTGGTCCGCCCCACGCCGCGCAGCGCCAACGGCGACGATGCCGCGCCCTTTGGCCATCCGCAGCAGCGACTGGCCAAGAGTACCCGTCGAACCGAGAACCAGAATCCTCACAAAATCACAACGCGCCTGCAGATTGCTCAGGTCGCCGCACGGCGCGCAGGCGCATCATCCGGGCTGACCGCCTGTGCGTCCCAGATATTCTTCTTGGTCCACTGGCCGTTTTCCTGCCGCCAGATGCGCTGATCGCGGAACGTGTCGGCGATCGCATCGAATTCGCGTTCGGTCATGCCGACATACTCGAGCCATCGCTTCAGGTCGCTCGGCTTGACGTGATCGTACCGGCGCACGAGATCGACGGCCTGTCCCCGCCCCATCACACCAGCGCGGACGTCCTTTGATGCATGATCGGTACAACGCCCGTAACCGAACTTGATGTATTTCATGTAGTCGTGCACGCCGTTCTCGTGAATGTCGTCAAGGTTCGACATCGTTCGGTAGGTGCGGTCGAACGGTTCATCGGAAACTTCGAAACCGTATTTCTCGACAACCAGCTTCGTGTGCTGGTTCGATTCCCAGAACACATAATTGGACAAGTAAAGCCCACGCAGCCCGAGATTCATGATCTCTTCGTCGGTGGGATATTGATACGCATACATGTCGAGGTTGGTGATCCCCTCGCGGCCCACCATGTAATTCCACTCAAAGCCGCGCGCGAAATGCTCCAGCCTGTTGCGATAGGACCATTCGACGAAATCGTTCATCGAATACTGGCCGCACAAATCCGCGTAGCCGTGCTCGCCCCAGATCACGATGGGAATGTCGAACTGCGCCGCCATCTTCATCGGAATAGTGCAGATGCCGATATGCCCGTGCCAGTTCATGTCGCCCATGATCTGAAAACCGAGGCGGTTGAGCTTCTTCAGCAGGTCGACGCTCGGCTGGTAGATCAGATGATCGACACCGAACGCTTCCTTCATCCGCAACATGTTGCGCTGGCCGACTTCGGAATAATTGTTGCCGTAATAGGTCACGAGGAGCGGATTGAAGCCGAGCACATTCTTGATGTAATGCGTCTGAAAATAACTGTCCTTCCCGCCGCTGACCGCGATAATGCAATCGTGCCGCCGCCCGTCGCGGCTGCGGTTCTTCTCCAGAATATCGACCAGCATCTGCTTGCGGCGCGACCATTCCTGCGGCGTCGTCGCAATCTTGCTGCCGGACATCCGGCACCCCATGCAAACGCCCTTCTCGTCGAATTCCATCGGCGCCGCGTTAATCGACGGGTAAAGGCAATGCGTGCACCATCGCACCGCGAGTTTGCTCTTCGGAACGGGTTTCGGGCCAAGATTGTCGTGCGCGCGTTCGAGCCGCTCCTTGAGGCGCGCGTCTTCCGCAGGCCGATCATAAACCGGCTCGCGCGGAAACCACTTGCTGCTGACGCTGACCGGACGCATGTCGAGCCCAGCTTCGATGCAGGTCTTCTTCGCGAGCGGATAGCTCAGTTCGACGAAATGAAAAATGTTGGCCGCAGCCGCGGCACTCGCGCCGCCATCAACAATCGCCTTGGGAAAATCCTCGAATGACCCTGCGCCGCCGCACGCGATGACAGGAATCTTCACCTTCGCAGTGACCGATTTTATCAGCTCAAGGTCGTAACCCCAGCCCGATCCGTCGCGATCGACAGAATTCAGGAAGATTTCGCCAGCGCCGCTTTCCTCCGCGCGGCGCGCCCATTCGTCCGGCGACTCCCCGGTGCCAGTGCGTCCGCCGTCGATCATGACCTCCATCCGCCCGTCCGGGTGGCGAAGAGCATCAATGCTGACGATGACGCATTGCGATCCGAAACGTTTCGCAGCGTCCTCGATCAGGCGCGGATTACGGAAGGCCTCAGAGTTGATAACACACTTGTCCGCACCAACCGACAGCCGCGCATGCACGTCCTCGATCGTTCGAATGCGCCCGCCAAATGCGAGCGGCATGAAACACACCTCGGCGATATGCTTCAGGATTTCCAGCGTGGACGAGCCGCTATAACGCATGTGCAGATCGTCACGGCGCATGTCGTGATAATCGTCCTGACTAATGTCGAGGACGATGAGTTCGTCGATGCTCCAGTTCGAAAGCCTGCGAACGGTGCTGATCGGATTTCCGATGACCTGATGAATGGAGAACAGCTGACTGCGGACAATCAGGCCGTTCTTGAGCAGCAGGCAAGGGATCAGGCGGGAATGAGCCATGAACGTTTCGATCTGTTGGCGGACAGGATGTTAAGCGGACTGAAGCGCGTGGGCCTTGGAGAAAAAGCCGTCGAGCAGGTCGAGGCCAGAATCCTGACTCTTCTCCGGGTGAAACTGAACGCCGAAGATATTTCCCCGCTCAACCGCAACAACAATCGACTGACCGCCGAAATCGATGGTCGCTGCAGCGTCGGACGGATCGGCGCATTTCAGATGATAGCTGTGGATGTAGTAATACGACTGCATATCGGACGGATCGGGAAAGAGACGCCCTGCCCGCGTTGGCTGCGTGTCGCACCATCCGACATTCGGAACGCGAAAGCCTGGCGCAGTTGCGTGAAGCCGCAAGACATCGCCCTTGATGATTCCCAGCCCCTCGTGACGGCCGTGTTCCTCGCTCGTGTCGGCCAGCATCTGCATCCCAAGACAGATGCCGATAACGGGGATGCGATTGGTCAGAATGCGATGGCGCAGAACGTCAACCAGACCTTTCGAGCGAAGGCTGTTCATCCCTTGCGCGAACGCGCCAACCCCCGGCAGAATGATCAGAGACGCCTTCTGAATATCCTCGGCGGATTGCGTGATCGCAGGCGTCACGCCCACGCGCCGCAGCGAACCCAGAACGGATTCCAGATTGCTCGCCTCGGTATCGACCATCACCAGCATCGTTTTATCCGCCGTCTAGTTACGCTGCCCGACAAACCAAAGATGGGATGACAGCGCGTGATCCGCCAGGAATTGCTGGAACGACGCACCCAGCACGTCCCAACGCTCGATCAATATCTGCCGCAAAAAGTCGTCTTTCTCTAACGTAACAGCTCCCGACAAAACGGCATTTCGCACAATCTGCGCGTCGAGTTCGCCGGGCGTGTTCAGCTCAAGAATACTAAAGCCGCAACGCTCGGCGAGAATGCCGAACGATTGCACGTTGAACAGATTCAAATGCTCAAAATCGAATGCCGGCGATTTATCACCCATCGTCTGAATGTCGAAACCCTTGACGTTCGGGCATGTCAGAATGGCGATACCGCCGGGCTTCAGGACGCGATGGCACGCCTGCAGAAAAGCGGCAGGGTCAGGAACATGATCGATCACCGAAAACGCTGTCACGACATCGCAGGAGCCAGCCTGCAAATTCGCATTCTCGATTGTAGATTCGATTGCCTTCAATCCACGCGCGCGAATGGTGGCGCATAGTTCGCCGACCGGCTCGACAGCCATGATCTTTTCAAAACGGTCGATTTCGGCGATTGCGGTGCAGAACGTGCCGTAGCCTGCGCCAATATCTGCGACAGTCCCTGTCCGCACGCCGTGCATCTTGCAAAGCTCGGCGACCTTTCGGGCGCGCGGGCGGAAAACGCGTTCAAGCCGCGCCTCATCCGACGAAGGATAAATCGCCTTGATCCAATGGCGCAGGCTTTCGGAA
The DNA here is from genome assembly GCA_945862935.1 of Pseudorhodoplanes sinuspersici. Classification (GTDB taxonomy): domain Bacteria; phylum Pseudomonadota; class Alphaproteobacteria; order Rhizobiales; family Xanthobacteraceae; genus Pseudorhodoplanes; species Pseudorhodoplanes sinuspersici_A. Next base: position 17,782 of record CAMBBO010000035.1, read on the forward strand.
TGTTCACGATACCCGGAGAGGATCACCGCGTTCGGGCGGGGAGAAATGAATACGGTCGCGCAGCTTTTGCATTCTCGAAACGCTGCATGCTGCTTGATCAACTTCTCGCTGCTTTCATCACTTCCGCACGCGGGACACGGCACAGCAACAAATTCGGATTTCCGCGAGGCAAGTATTTCTGCGTCGCGGAAAAGACGCCTCTCCTGCTCGGCCATCAAGGCCTGCGGCCGGATATCGGATTCGTTCAACGGATTGCGCGCCGTGAAGGGGATCATCGGAAAGATCAATCGACCAGATCGAATGACATTGGCGTGCCGCGCGTGATTGCCTGTTTCGCGCGACGGCCCAGAAGGTCGGACAGGAATTTAGGAGCGAGGCCATATCCCGGACGGATCGAACGGATATTCGCTTCCGTCAGTTTTGCGCCCGCTGGAATATCCGCCACCGCATAAAGCGA